>JAVVRO010000001.1:0-47123 GCA_036654695.1 Angelakisella sp.
AGATGGAAAACATCCGCGCCTTTATGCTAATTTCCCAGCTAAAGGACAGCTGTGACTATCTGGAAAGCGACCCACCCAGCCCAGAGGGCAACTCCGCCTGTTCCGCCGATATTGTGAAAAACGGCTTGCTACTGCGCTTCCGACCCTCCGGCTCGCTGGAGGAGGTCTGCTCCATTATTGAATCCTCGGTCAACATAAAGTCCTATGAGCTGCTGGATGATGCGCCGCCTGCCCAAGAACAGCCAAGCGCTGTCAGCAGCAGTACCGTGTCCGCCCAGCCGGAGGAGCACACTGCCGCGGAGGATGCCGCCACACAGGCAGGCGCTGCCGCAGGAGCTGCCATGAAGGCCGCCCTTGGCAAGCAGAGCCTGATTAGCGTAAACCAGATAAAGCTGGATCAGCTAATGGACATTATGGGCGAGATTGTCATTACCGAGTCAATGGTTGCCAGCAACCCCGACTTAAAGGGTCTAAAGCTGGACAACTTCTATAAATCGACCCGTCAGCTGCGCAAGTTGACCGACCAGTTGCAGGATGTGGTAATGTCCATTCGCATGGTACCGCTGTCGGGTGTGTTCCAAAAGATGAACCGCATTGTCCGCGACATGAACAAAAAGCTAGGCAAGGAAGTCGAGCTGGTCACCGTCGGCGGCGACACCGAGGTGGACAAAACCATTAACGACGTGCTGGCTGACCCCTTTATGCACATGATTCGCAACGCCATGGACCATGCCATTGAACCGCCGGAGGAGCGTCTGGAAAAGGGCAAGTCCGAATGCGGCACCATCACGCTGTCCGCGCAGAATGTGGGCGGAGAGATTGTGATTACCATTGTGGATGACGGCCGCGGGCTAAACCGGGAAAAGATTTTGCAAAAAGCCAAAAAGAACGGCCTGTTAAGCAAGTCGGAGGCTGAGTATACCGACAAAGAAGTCTTTGCCATGATTATGCTAGCCGGCTTTTCCACCAACGAGCAGGTCACCGAGTTTTCCGGCCGTGGCGTTGGCATGGATGTGGTGCGCAAGAATCTGGAAAAGGTCAATGGGTCCATTTCGGTGGAGTCGCAAAAGGACATCGGCACCACCTTTACCATTAAAATCCCGCTGACGCTGGCCATTGTGGACGGCATGGAGATTGCAGTCAACCGCGACACCTTTACCATTCCCATTACCGCTATTCGCCAGACCTTTAAGCTGGGCGAGGAAACAAAGGTAATTGTGGACACCAACGGCGCAGAGATGATTATGATGCGCGGCGAATGCTTCCCGATTATCCGTCTGCACCGTATCTACCAGATTGAGAGCCAGAAGACAGAGCTGTCGGAGGGCATCTTCCTGCTGGTGGAAAGCAACCAAAAAGCAGCCTGCATCTTTGCGGATGACCTGATTGGCGAACAGCAGGTAGTGGTCAAGCCGTTCCCGGCGTTTCTGACCCGCTATGACATCAAGGGCGCAGGACTGACCGGCTGTACCATTATGGGGGACGGCAGCATCAGCCTGATTCTGGATATTAACAGCTTTCTTAACAAATTTTAACGGCTGGGAGGAATAACAGTATGTCGGATAATTTAAATGAAGAATTCTTGCAGCAGGAGGAAGACGACCTTGCCGGAAAATATCTTACCTTTTGTGTTGATAGCAAAATTTACGGCGTTGAGTTAATGCACGTAAAGGAAATTATCAGCATTCAGTCGATTACTGCCGTGCCCAGCACTCCCGATTATGTCAAGGGCATCATTAACCTGCGCGGCGGCATTGTGCCGGTCATTGAGGTGCGCTCCAAATTTAACATTCCCGCCATTCCCTATGATGAACGCACCTGTATTATTGTGCTGAACATTAGCGAAATGAACGTGGGACTGATTGTTGACGAGGTTTCGGAGGTCATTGAGTTTGAGGAGCTGTCGGCGCTGCCGGAGGTTGGCAAGGAGAGCAGTGCCAGTCAATACATCAAGTCGGTCGCGGAGGTCAAGGATAAGCTGGTGCTCAATCTGGACTGCGAAAAGTTTTTAAACAGTGATTTAATTCCTACGCGTTTTTAACCAAACGCACCATTAACTGTCAAAGGGGTGACCCCGTTTATGATGACGCTAACCGACAAGGAGTTTCAAACTCTGGTCAGTTTTATCCACACAAAATACGGCATCAATCTTGAAAAAAAGCGCATCCTCATCGAGGGGCGACTTTCCAACATGTTGCAGGAACGCGGCTTTGCTGCTTTTTCGGATTACATGGAGGTGGTGTTCAAGGACAAAACCGGTGCCGAAGTAACCACGCTGCTAAACAAGCTGACCACCAACCACACCTTTTTCCTGCGGGAGATTGAGCATTTTGACTTTATGACCGAGCAGGTGTTGCCGCTGTTTGAGGCCAACCTGAAAACCAAGGATATTCGCATTTGGAGCGCGGGGTGTTCCTCCGGGCAGGAGCCGTACACCATGGCAATGGCCATTAACGAGTACTTTGGCGGGCGCAAGCAGGGCTGGGATACCACCATTTTGGCAACCGATATTTCCATGAACGCGCTGGAAAAGGCCAAGGCCGCCACCTACGCGCAGGAGGACTTAAAGGATGTGCCGGAGCCATGGCGCAAAAAGTACTTCATTGACAACAAAAACGGAACCTTTACCGTCTGTGACAGCATCCGCAAGGAGGTTGTGTTCCGTACCCTGAACCTGATGGAGCCCTTTAAATTTGGTAAGCCCTTTGACCTTATTTTCTGCCGCAATGTCATGATTTATTTTGACGCACCTACCAAGGATACGCTCATTAATAAGTTTTACGATGTTACCGCGCCCGGCGGGTTCCTGTTCATTGGACATTCGGAGGTTATTAACCGTGAAGCCGCCCGCTATACCTATATTCGTCCGGCAATTTACCAAAAGAGAGGGCCTAACAAATGAGAGAGATAAAAAAAATCAGAGTTCTAGTGGTGGATGACTCGGTACTGTTCCGGGAGACACTGAGCAAACGCCTGAACGACGATGGCCATCTGGAGGTTATCGGGACAGCCATTGACTCCTTCGATGCCTTTGAAAAAATCAAGCAGCTTTCGCCTGATGTAGTAACCTTGGATGTGGAAATGCCCAAGCTTAACGGCATCGATTTTTTAAAAAAGCTTATGCCCATCCATCCTGTGCCTATTGTAGTGGTCAGCTCCCTGCCCATTAACGCGCTGGATGCCTTGGACGCGGGCGCAGTGGACTTTGTGCGCAAGCCACTCATCAAGACGCCGGATGACTTTTCCAGCTTTATGAACGAGCTGATTGTTAAAATCAAGATTGCCTCCACCGCAAAGGTGGGCAAACGTGCCACCCCCGCTCCGGAGCCACCACCTGTCGCCCCCGCGATTGGTACCCTGCTCCGGTCAGCCAGCCCGGACACCGTGATTGCCATTGGTGCTTCCACCGGTGGTACCGAAGCGATTCTTTCGGTGGTGCAAAACTTACCGGAAACCACCCCCGGCATTGTCATTGTACAGCACATGCCGCCGGTGTTTACCAAGATGTACGCCCAGCGTCTTGACAAAATCTGCAAGATGTCGGTCAAGGAAGCCGAGCCCGGCGACCGGGTGCAGCCCGGTAAAATTATTATTGCTGCCGGCGAGTTCCACCTGCGGTTGTGCAAGGACACCCGGGGCTATTACATTAAAAGCGAAAATGGCGAAAAGGTCAGCGGACACTGCCCATCGGTGGATGTCATGTTTGACTCGGTGGCTACCACTGCCGGCAAAAACGCCATTGGTGTCATTCTAACCGGCATGGGGTCGGATGGTGCCAAGGGATTACTGAAAATGCGCACCGCCGGTGCCTATACCATCGGGCAGGATAAAGACAGCTGCGTCGTGTACGGAATGCCCATGGTTGCCTTTAACATTGGGGGCGTTGCCAAGCAGCTGCCCTTGGGGCAAATTCCCAACGAAGTCATCCGTTACCTCAACGGAATGCGCTAAACAGGCCAAAGGAGAGGGTGTTGCTCAACGCAACACCCTCTCCTTTTTTTACTTTTTAGTAGGTAGCCATAACAATTTCGCCTGCATCCCGACGGAATATGACGCGGTTATTGACCTCGCGGGTAATGTAGTTGCAGTTTTGAATGGATACCTTGGTAGAGGGATACACCGTTTTGGCCTTGACACAGCAACCGGAGCCAGCTTCTTCAATCAACGCGGCAATTTCCTGACTTTGGCGGGTCAATCGACCCTCCCGGACCAGATTAAGCACCTTTTGCTTGTTGCAGCTTTCCACCAGCGCTTGATTTTTGGGGCTTAGCGGACCCATTTTGGCACAGCGTTCCAAATAGACTAGGTTTTTGTGCAGTGCTTCCTTGCTGTCCTCCAGCTCCCGCAGCCCTTTTTCCGCCTCCGCCTTTTGGGCAAGCACCGTGGGCGAAAGCCCCACCGAAATGGTGGTCGGCGTGTTGACATCGCTGCCGATAATATTTGCTTCTACGCCGCGTAACGCGGTACAGCGCCCGCCGACAATGGTGCCCTTTCCCTTGGTCACTGTCAACTGTGCATCACAGTCCAAAATGGAGTTAATGACCGCTTCGGTCACAATGTCTTCCTTGGCATAAACGTTGCAGTTCTGCAAAAATTTACTGACAATTCCCTTTTGGGAGGATGCCGATCCACGCTTCATTCCATTAAAGCCGCCGTCCATTTGGATGGCACCCTCGGCAACAATGTTCCCGCCCTCCACAACGCCCTTTACATGGATGCTGCCGCCCGCAGTAATCTTGTAGCCCTCGCGCACATCGCCCTTTACCAGAACATCACCGCAAAAGCTGATGTCTCCGGTGTTGTTGTCAACGCTTTCCTCTACCACAAACACGGTGTCCACGTCAAAGCGTTCGTTTTTATAAATCAGGTTGCCGTTTTCGGCGGCAAGCAGCTGTAGCCCGTCCGGGGTAATGGTGGTATTGCCCGCTTTTGACAGCTTCTTTTGCCTGCCCGGAACTGCCCGGATAGGTTCCCCCCGCACATCAATTCCATCCACCCCTTGGGTGGGCAACGTCATGGTGGCAATCACCGCGTCTTTTTTAATTTCGCGAATGACACCCATCTGCTTAAAGTCCACCGTGCCGTCATGGTTCAGGTGCGGCGCAATCTCCTGCTCGTGGGGGAACAGCTCGGTAATTACCGCATCCACGCCGTCCTCCTTGGGGGTACAAACTGCCACCATCATTTTGCGGTTGTAGGGTTTGTTGGTTACCATGTTGTTCACTGCCTGCTCCATAATACCATAGGTAACCCCGGCTTCCGCCAGTGCCACGCGAATCATCTTTATGCTAACCTCTTCCCCGCCGTTTTGCGGCGCGGACAAGGATGCAAATGCTGAGGTTGCACCACCTTCGATGGTTACTGTAACCACGCTGCTTACCGGCTCCGGCGCCGGTGGCTGCCCATTGACATCTAGCACAGCGTCTGCTGCCGGTGCTTCCACAGCTACTGGTGCTTCCATAGCTGCCGGTGCTTCCGTAGCTGCTGATACTTCCGTAGCTGCCGGCGCTTCCGTAGCTGCCGGCGCTTCCACAGCTACCGGTGCTTCCACAGCTGCTGGTGCTTCCCCAGCTACCGGCACTGCGGTGGCGGCCTTTGCCGCCCTTTCTACTTCGGCCTGCTGCATCTTGGCTCTTTTTTGTGCCAAGAGACTAAACAACAGGCTCTTATTCTGTTCCGGAACCTGCTGTTCTTCCGTCTGCTCGGTACTGCTCATCATGATGGTTCTCCTTAATTTTATTTTGCTATTTTACCAGGTCCACTCCCCGCGGTTGCCGGATTTAATCTGCATGGTACCGTCCTGCGTGTAAAAATAGAGCGTTCTGCCGTAATCCTTACCAGTGTCCTCTGCCAAAATGGGAATGTGCAGCGACAGCAAGACTTCCTTGACGGCCACCACATTCCGGTTCCCAATGTTGGCAATAGCGCTGTTGGAGATTGCCGCAAACATCTGCGCCCCGCCCGCAATCTTCGCTTTCATAAAGGTTCTTCTTGCCCCCAGTGCCTCCATTCGCTTGATTAGCTCGGCAATCCCGGTGTCGGCAAATTTGTTGAGCTGCTGACTGCCGCCAAAAATCTGTGTGCTGTCGGGCAACATAATATGAACCAACCCCCCCACACGGGCGTTAGCATCATAAAGACAGATTCCCACACAGGAACCCAGCGCATATGTAACCAGAACTTCGGGCGATTTAGCCACATTCAGGTCAGCGATTCCAACGGTGATGGCACTGCTCATATGGAAATTCCCAACCTTGTCATCATGTCTGTAAGAGATTCGATGTCTGGCATCAGCAAGATGTGGCTAGCTGCGGATTCCTCTGCGCTGTTGAATTTATCTTCAATGAAGATGACCTTATCGCTAACGTCGCCATAGTGGATAACCGGCACGCTAAGCATGGCACCTACCATGTCAACGCAGATATCCGGTACCGAAATATCAATCACCATCCCTGTCATCTGGGAGATTGCGTTGACAAAGGATGCGGCCATAATGTTACCAATCTCCTTCAGGGCAGAAAGGCTCATTTCGTCGATGTCGTCAAAGCTGTTTAGCTCCTGTCCCAGCAGGGTGTTAATTACCAAGTGGGCGAAGTCCTTTTCCAGCAGGAACATCATCATCCCCTTAATATCACCGGACAGGGTCAGTAGCAGCCCCACCAGCATGTTTTCCGGGCCGCCCAGCCGGTTGCTCACCTCGGCATGGTCCAGAATTCGGATTACCGGCACCGTAATATTCACCGGCTTGGCCAGCATCATGGACAGCGAGGTTGCAGCGTTTCCGGAACCAATATTACCAATTTCGCGTAAAACGTCCAATTGCAGGTCATTCATTTGGTCGTAGTTGATAATTGCCAAAATAAGACTTCCTTCCTGATGTAGCCGGCATCTTCCGCAGCTACGAATGAATTTTCAAATTATGTACGGAGGTTGTTCACCAGCTCTTCCATCTGGTCGGCGGTTTGCACAATTTTTGAGTTCATCTGGTACGCGCGCTGTGCCTGAATGACATTGAGCATCTCGCTGCCCAAGTCCACCGCCGAGCGCTCCAGCGTGGCTCCCCGCAGCTCGTAAGCAGGCGCATTCTTGTTGTTCAGTACCGACTTTGCCGGTCCCGAAAGGTCAGTCACGGTAAAGCTGCTGCCATCCTTGCGCCCCAAGCCATAGGGGTTGGCGACGGTATAAATGCCTAACCGTTCCTGTAGGGCAGTCAGGTCGTACCCGCCCTCCGGCATGGTGCTGACGGTCATGCGCTTCCCCTTGCCGTCCAGCACATAGCTGCCGTCCAAGGACGAAACCAAGTAGTTTTTACTGCCCTGCGGGCTAACGTCAAAGGCACCGTTGCGGCTGTACTTTACCTCACCGTTGTAGTCCTCCAGTGCAAAAAAGCCGTCGCCCACAATGGCGTAGTCCAGCGCCCGCCCGGTTGCCGACAGGGAGCCCTGACTCATCAGCAGGTCGGTATTGGCGTTTTTTACGCCGTGGCCGGTGGTCTTTTCCCCGGGTGTTTTTACATCCATCTGGGTGTACATCAGGTCGGAAAAGGAAGCACGGCTGACCTTATAACCGGTAGTGGTGGAGTTTGCGATGTTGTGCGCAGTAATATCCATCTGCTGCTGAAACGCCGCCATGCCCGAAACTCCGGTGTAAAACGCAATGTTCATAGCTTATCCTCTCTTTCCAGCCGCCCCTTACAGGCTCGCAATCTGGCTGGCAGTCTTTTGGTTCATCTGGTCAATCATCTTCAGGGCGTTGTTGCAGGTTTGAAAGTTCCGTTGCGTCTCGATAACCATGGTCATTTCCCGGTTAATATCCACATTGGAACGCTCGGTAAAGCCTTGATAGACCATGACATCAGGGTTTTGCTGCAAGGCGGTTTCTTCCTGTCCTTGGGGGATGGTGTACAGCCCGTTCGCAAATTTTTCCAGCTGTGCGCCCTGTGTGGTCTGCTGAATTAGCAGACGATCCAGCATCTTTTCCTTTGCGTCATACACTGTCCCGTCAGCAGTCACGGTGAACTCTGCACCGCCAATCTGAATCGGGCCTTTTTCGCCCAGCACCCGCCCGGCACCCCGCAGCACCAAATACCCGTCGGGGTCAATGTCAAAGTTACCGTTACGGGTTAGCATTTCGCGTTCGCCCACCTCCACGGTAAAGTAGCCCTCGCCGCCAATGGCCAAGTCGTAGGGACGGTTGGTCTGTTCCACCATGTTCGCGTCAAAGTTACTGGCCACATCCTGCACCAAGCGAATGGGCGTACCCTTGCCTATTTTCCCGCTGTTGGCACCCTCCAAGCGGGAAAGCAGTGTTTGCTCAAAGGTCGTGGACACCACCTGCTCACTTTTAAAGCCGGGGGTGCCAATGTTGGCAATATTATTGGCCTGCACATTCAAAATGCGCTGTTGCGTCAGCATTCCCGACGCTGCCGTATAAAAGCCTGTAAACATGGTAAAGCCTTCTTTCCTGTAAAACCGGTTGGTTACATGGTGATATATTGTTCCATCTGCTGCTTCATGCGGGAAACCGCCTTGCCGTGCAGCTGGCAAACTCGGGATTCACTGACTCCCATTATTTCGGCAATTTCAGACAGCCGCAGATGCTCGTAGTAGTAAAGGGAGATGACCAGCCGTTCCCGCTCCGAAAGTCGGTCAATGGCTGCTGCCAGCTGGGCACGCAGCTCCGCGTTCATCAGCTGTTCCTCGGGCTGCTGGGAACCGTCGGAGGACAGGTCGGTGTCGTCCGCTTCGGCCAATGAGCTTTGCAGCACCGTCTCCAAGGAAATCATCACCGAATTGGAAATCTCGCTGTAATGCTTGGTAATGGCCTCCTCCGGCACCTCCATAAACCCGGCCAGCTCCCGGACGGTTGGTTCCCGCATCAGCTGGTTGGACAGGCTGCTGTAGGCGGTGGAAATGTCCTTTGCGGTTTTGCGTACCCGCCGTGGCAACCAGTCCTGCTGTCGTATAAAGTCAATGTTGGCACACTTGACCCGCATGAACGCGTAGGTTTCAAATTTAACGCCCTTGGTGGGGTCAAACTTTTCTACACAGTCAATCAGTGTCAGGATGCCCTGATTCACAATGTCCTCCAGCTGGGCGTAGTTGGCGGTATAGCCGCGCATCTGTCCGGCTACCACCTTGGCAATGTAGCTGTAGCTCATGACCAGCTCGTTACGCACCGCTTGGCTGTGGGTGGCCTGGTACTGCTCCATCAGCTGTGCCGTTGTCGTCGTAGTGTTCACAGGTTCACCCTCCCTTGCTGTTGTTACGAAAGCGAGATGTTACCCAACGCCTGAATCTGAATATTGGAGTCTATTTCGCTGAAGGAAAGCACCACCACATTGGGGTAGAACTGGTCAATCAGCTTTTTAATGTAAACGCGTACAATGGGCGAGGTCAAGATAATAATGGAAGGTACCAGCTCCTTGACCTTGGCAATTGCGTCGCCCACGGCGGTCACAATGTCCTGTATGGTTTGCGGCTCCAGCGCAAGGTAGGAACCGGTTTCCATCTTCTTTACCGAGCTCATGACGGTATTTTCAATCTGCGGGTCAAGGCTGATTACCTTGAGCTGACCGGCCTCGGCAAACTTGCGGGAAATGCCGCGTTTCAGCGACTGCCGGACATACTCGGTTAGGATGTCGGTATCCTTGACGCTTGCACCGTAGTCCCCCAGCGTTTCCAAAATAGTTTCGATGTCCCGGATGGGCACGCCCTCCCGGAGCAGGTTTGCCAGCACCTTTTGCAGGTCGCCTACGGTAATCAGGTTGGGGATAATCTCATTCACCAGCGCCTCATTTTGCTTGCGCAGGTTGGTCAGGATGTTATTGACCTCCTGCCGGGTCAGCAGCTCGTGTGCGTGCTGCTTAATCACCTCGGAAAGGTGGGTGATAATCACAGAGGTGGGGTCGATGAGGGTGTAGTCCGCCAACTCGGCGCGAGCCTTATTTTCCTCGCTAATCCACTTTGCGGGAATGCCGAACGCCGGCTCGATGGTGTCAATGCCCTCGATATCCTCGGTGGCATCGGCGGGTGCCAGTGCCAGGTAGTGGTCAATGAGCACATCGCCCACGGCGACCCGTTCGCCCTTTAGCTTAATGGCATACTGGTTAGGGTTTAGCAGGCCGCTGTCGGTAAGCCGTACCGAGGGGATAACCATGCCCATTTCGGCGGCAAACTGCTTGCGGAACATCACCACGCGGTCTACAAAGCTGCCTCCGCTTGCTTCATCCGCCAGCGGGATTAGGCTGTAGCCAAACTCCATTTCAATCTGCTCCACATGCAGCAGGCCGTAAACATTTTCAATGTTGCGGTAGTAGGTTGCTTCGCTGGCGACCTCCTCGGTGGGCACGGTCATTTCCTTGGCCAGCGGGGAGGCTGCTGCCGCGGTGCGACGCTTCATGATAACCCCAAGCGTAATTAAAAAAGCAGACATGGTTAATACCTGAATGGGCGGAAAGCCGATAATCGCGGTACAGGCAATGACACTGCCCGCCAGAATGAGCACCGTTGGCTGGGAGAGGAACTGCTTGGAAACATCCTCGTTCAGGTTATTTTCCGAGGCGCTGCGGGTTACAATCATACCGGTAGCCACCGAGATAAGCAACGCGGGAATTTGGGACATCAGCCCGTCACCCACTGTGGCGGTGGAGTAGATTTCCATAATTTCACGGGCACTGCCAGCGCCGTCCAGAAAGCCCAGTATCATGCCGCCAATGAGGTTAATAAATGCCACTAGGATGGAAATGATGGCATCGCCCTTGACAAACTTCGAGGCACCGTCCATGGAACCGAAGAAGTCCGCCTCCCGCTGGATTTTGGAGCGTCGCTCCCTTGCGGTGGCTTCGTCAATCAGCCCAGAGCTCAAGTCCGCGTCAATTGCCATCTGCTTGCCGGGCATGGCATCTAGGGTAAAGCGCGCCGAAACCTCGGCGACACGTTCCGAGCCCTTGGTAATAACCACAAACTGCACAATGACGATGATGAGGAAGATGATGAGTCCCACGACAATGTTGCCCTGAATAACGAACGCACCAAAGGTCTCGATAATTTTGCCGGCTTTTCCTTGCTCTGTCAGGATAAGTCGTGTGGAGGATATATTGAGCGCCAACCGAAATATGGTGGTGATCAGCAGGATGGAGGGGAAAATGGAAAATTCCAACGATTCCCGGATGTACATGGTGGTAAAGAGGATGATAACTGAAATAGTAAGATTGAGGATAAACATCATATCCAGCAGTGCCGGTGGCAGCGGGATGATGATGAGCGTAATAGCCAATATTACAAACAGCGACACTATGTTGTTGAAGGGTGAAAATTTTTTCAAGCCAGTTACATCCTTTTATTCATTCGTCCGCTGCTGTTTGGCGGCAGGCGGTTTTTGCTTTTTTATGTTGTAGACAAAGGCCAGTACCTCGGCGACCGGCTGGTAAAACTGTTCGGGAATTTCCATGCCAATCTCCACTGCTGCATACAGCCCCCGCGCCAGTGACACATTTTCACTGACGGTAACCCCCGCCTGCTCGGCCACCTCCACAATGCGCAAGGCAATGCGGTCGGCACCCTTGGCTATGACACGGGGAGCGCGTCCGTTGTCTGGGTCGTACTTAATGGCAACGGCAAAGTGAGTCGGGTTACGCACCACCACATCGGCGGAGGGAACGCCCTGCATCATCCGGCTCATGGCCATTTGACGCTGCTTGTCCTTAATTTTGCCCTTGACCGCTGGGTCACCCTCGGTCTGCTTGTACTCCTCTTTAATTTCGTCCTTGCTCATGCGCAGATTCTTTTCGTACTCCCACCACTGGTAAACGTAGTCGGCCACTGCCAAAAACACAAATACCGCGGCGGTGGCGTTAATCAGCGAGCTGATAATATCCCCCAGATAGACGGTAGCCTGCATGGGGGTTACATCAAAAAGCTTGGGGAGCACCGGGAGTACCGTTTGCAGGTTGGTGTAGATAATGTAGGTGAGTACCGATATTTTAACAAGGGATTTGAGCAGCTCAACCAGTCCGCGGAGAGAAAACAGCTTTTTAAGCCCCGAAAGGGGATTGAGACGGCTAAACTTGAAGCCCATGCTTTTGGTGGTAATGAGGCCGCGGGTCTGGGCAAAGGTGACAACCACCGCAACCAGACAGGAAATACCCATCAGCGGCAGGGTGCAGATGCCGTAAGCAATCATGCTCTGGATAAAAAGCTGACGTCCGGTTTCCAAGGAGATGGTATTTATCGTTTCACCCAACTGCCAAAAGCGGCTAAGGGCGGTGGTTATCGCTTGTGCAATCATGGGAGAAAGCATCTTGAGCGCGGTAAACATGATGAATAGCGAAGCGACAATGACAACTTCCTGACTTTGGAAGATATTCCCCTTTTTGCGTTCGTCCTGCTTGCGCTTGGGTGTCGCCTGTTCGGTTTTTTCCCCCGCCATGCCTTACCGCCCCCTTTCCCTAGGTCACCATGCCAAAGAGCGCCCGCTGCATATTTTCCAGCATGATGAGAATGTAATTGTCTACAAAGGAAGCAATCGGTGTGGCAAAAACCAGCAGCAGCAGCATTCCCATCGCTATTTTTAGCTGCATGTTAATGACAAAAACGTGGATTTGCGGAATCAGCCGCATCAGGATTCCCATCGCGACCTCCAAGGTAAACTCCGCCACAGCAAAGGGCAGCAGCAGCTTAATTGCCAGCCCAAAGGCCGCGATAAACAGCTCCGCCATCAGCCCGGAGATTTGCAGGTTCAGTCCCTCCACCCCCGCGGGAATAATCTGGTAGGAGCTGGCGAACAGCCGCAGCATTACAAGGTGACTGCCAGTTGCAAAAAAGTAGAGGACAAAGATAATGTTCAGCACATTGCCGGAGATAGAAATTTGCAGGTTGGTGCCGGGGTCAAAGACCTTGGCCATGGACATCCCGAACTGCATATCCATGAAGTCCCCCACAAAGAACAGCATGTAGTAAAATATCTGAAAGACAAAGCCGCAGACAAAGCCCACAAACACCTCTCGGGCAATGGCCAACGCCATGTCCATGGGGACGTAGTCCGGTGCCGGGGTCACAATGCCCGCCAGCAGAATGGTCAGACAGAGTGCCAGTCCTGCCACCACCCGGCGAGGCAGATTTTTGCGCGCCAACAGCGGCTGAAAGGCCAGCATGGAAACCATGCGAACAAAAACCAGCAAAAAGGTCTGAAAACCGTCAAACTGTAGTGTCATGGCTGCATCCTCATAATGTCATCATCAGCCGGAACAGCCGGTCGACAAACTCGGAGAATATCTTAATCATCCAAGAACCCATAAACAGCAGCATCAGCGACAGCACAACCACCTTTGGTACAAAGGTCAGCGTTTGCTCGTGTATCTGCGTAGCCGCCTGAAATATGGCAACCACAAGGCCTATTAGCACGCTGACAATGAGCATCGGGCCGGCCAGCTTAAAGGCAACGGTCAGCGCGTCCTGCATAATTTGCAGTACCTGTCCTTCGGTCATGGCGCTACCTCCTTTTGTGGTTCAATTAGTGAAAGCCGCGCACCAGAATGCCCATTAGCTGACTCCAGCCATCCACCATCAGGAACATCAGGATTTTAAATGGTAACGCAATCATGGCCGGCGGCAGCATCACCATGCCCATGGACATCAGTACGCTGGATACCACCATGTCAATAATAAGAAACGGCAGGAAGATGAGAAAGCCAATGGTAAAGGCCTTCGTCAGCTCACTGGTAATGAAAGCAGGTACAATAATTTCCAGCCCCAGCCCGCTGAGCGTCTCCATGGCGGTTTCGTCGGTAAACTGCACATCGGTGCGGTTTGCTATGGTCAAAAACAGGTTCACCGACTTTTTGTCGGTCTGCCGAAGCATGAACTGCTTGATGGGTAGCACCGCTTTTTCCACTGCCTGCTCCTGCGTAATGGTACCTGCCTTGTAGGGTTGGTAGGCCGTGGTATTAATCTCGCCCAGCACCGGCATCATAACAAACAGGCTTAAAAACATAGCCAGTCCAATAATAATTTGGTTGGGCGGCGACTGCTGGGTTCCCAGCGCGTTACGCAAAAAGGAAATAACAATGACAATGCGGGTAAAGCTGGTCATCATGAGCAAAATGCTGGGTGCCATGGCAAGAATGACAAATAAAAATAGAATTTCCAGCGTGCCCAGTGCTCCGGTGCCGTCTCCGGCATTGGTGAAGTCCACCGTAATGCCCGCTGCGTAGCTTTGCACCGTCATCAGCAGCACCACAAGGAGTGCGGTAACCGCTGTCCAGCCCCCGAAAACAAGGAGTTGCTTTTTGAGCCTTGCTCTTGCCTGTGCAACCTCGCTCACAATTCATCGTCCTCCTTTTTTTTCAGGTGAGCCGCGCCTTTTTTAAACGCTTCGCCCAGCATCTCCGAAAACTCAGGGGGACGCTGTGCAGCCGACTGCTCCACAGCCTGGGAAATGTCACCCAGCTCGCACAAGAGTGCTACGCTGTTGCCTGACATCCCTACTAGCAAGTACCGGTTGGTTACCTGCACCAGCAACAGGCATTTGTCCTGCCCAATGACGGTGCGATCCAACACCTTAATGAGCTTGCCGGTGGTTTGCACCGACATTCTGCGACCCATCCAGCGGATTGTAAAAACGGCGGCTGCCAGCACAAAAAGCAGGGCGACCAACGCGGAACCCACTGTAAGCAGAGTCTGAAAGCCATCGCCCGGCATCAGCCCAGTACCTTTGCAACCGTCTGTAGGATTCGGTCCTGCTTAAACGGCTTGACAATGAAGTCCAGCGCGCCAAAGCGAATGGCATCCACCACCATAGCCTCCTGCCCCATGGCAGAGCACATGACGACCTTTGCCCCTTTGTCCAGCGCCTTAATGGCCTGCAACGCCTGTAGCCCATCCATGTTGGGCATGGTAATATCCATAATAACAAGGTCAGGTTTTTCGTTTTTATAGGTTTCCAGTGCAATTTCGCCATCGCCGGCCTCCAGCAGGTCGGTGTAGCCGCTGCCGGTAAGAGCATTTTTAATCATCATTCTCATAAACGCCGCGTCGTCAACAATCAATATTTTTTTGCTCATAATGTAACAATCTCCTCATCAATTTACTGTCTGTGTTCCAGCGAGCTTAGCAGCTCCTTGGTGCCTATAATTTCGGTAATGCGAACACCAAAATTATCATCCATTACTACTACGTCGCCTCTGGCAAACAGCTGTCCGTTGACTACTACGTCTACCGGTGCGCCTGCCTGTTTTTCCAGCTCAATCACCGTGCCTTGGTTAAACTCCATGATTTCCTTAATTTTACGCTTGGTCGAACCAATTTCGACCGAAACGCTGAGCGGGACATTCATAATCAAATCCATGTTTCCCGAAAGCATTGCACTGCCCGCGCCAACGGTATAGGGCGAAAACTCCGGAAACTGAGCTGCTTGCACCCGCACCTGTGGGTGCTCCGCCGGATGCTGCGGCGGTTGGGGCTGGGGGTAGGGCTGCTGGGGTGGCTGGGAGTAGACGCTGTAGGGCGGCGGGTACCCGGGGTAGGGTGGGTAGTAACCCTGCTGCATGGCCGCCGGGTCGCCATAGGGTGCTTGCTGGGGGTAGGGCTGCTGGGGGTAGGGCTGCTGGCCATAGGGCGGTTGCTGCTGATAAGGCGGTTGGGCAGGCGGTGCCGCGGGTTGCTGTATGGGTGGCGGCGCCATCTGCGGTTGGGGCATTGGTGCCTGCATCTGGGGCTGTGCCGCAACAGACGGTGGCGGGGATGCCTGAGGTGGTGGCGGCGGTGCCGCTGCGGGCATCGGTGCCGGTGCGGGCGCGGCTTCTTCCCCGCCCAAAAACTGTCCGACAATGTTTTTTGCCAGCTCGCAGGTAATGACGCTGACAAATTCGGAGTCCATAATGTCGCTAATCTTCATGCTAAACAGCACTGCGACAATGGGTACATCGGTACCCAAACCTACTGCATCCACAAAGGTGGCGTTGTCCGACATGACCGTAGCGGTGGGTGTGCTAATGTTGATGGGTTTGCCCAAAAAGTTGGACAGTGCAGTCGCCGAGGAGCCCATCATTTGATTCATAATTTCGCAGGCGGCACTCATGCTCAGGTCATCAAATACAAAGTTGTCATTGGGCGGCTCGTCAATGCCCATCAGCTGATTTAGAATCAGCTGCATATCCTTTTGACTGAACACCATGACATTGGACCCGGAAATTCCTTCCGTATAGGTAATTTTAACCACCAACGCCGGTTCCAACTTGGCAAAATCAATATTGCCCACGTTTTTTACAGTCACCTTTGGGGTAGTTATCATCACCTGCTTGTCCAGCATTGAAGAAACAGCGGTTGCCGCTGAGCCCATACTGATGTTGAGGACCTCTCCAATGGCGTCTATTTCGATGTCAGTGAGAGTAAATGCACCCTCATTCTGTAAATCAGTTCCCATTATAGCCATTCCTTCCCTGACGCACCCCTAGTGCTTGATAAGATTGGTAAGCTTGACCGCTTTTTTCGTCTTGACGCTGCCCAGTTTTGCAAAAAACCACGGCACATTGTCTACCTGTATCCTGATGTCGCTGTTTACGTTTTTCCCCAGCGGAATGACATCGTTAATCTGTAATTGCAAAACGTCGGTCAAGTCCAGCTGGATTTCGTCCACAACGGCTTTCAGCTCCAGGTCGGACTTGTCCAGCGCTGCCTGAAGCAGCTGCTTGCGGACAAACTCTTTGTTTTCGTCGGTGGTGCGTTTGAGCATTCTGGTATACTTGGAAACAAAATCGCCCATCATCTCCTCCAGCGCGGCGGCCGGGATGCAGATTGTGACCGTACCCTCCACCTTGCGGATGTGTACGTTGAGCGCTACAATGACCACAATGTCCTCCGGTGCGTAAATCTGGATTAACCGGGTATTGGTCTCCACGCTGCTTAGGCTGGCGGTCAGGTCAATATAATCCTTCCAAGATTCCTGCATGTAGTAGGCAAAGCGCTCGAACTCGTGGCGCATTATTTCTAGCTCAATCTCGCTGAATTCCCGTGTGAAGTTGTAGCTTTCCCCCGACCCGCCCAGCAGGCGGTCTATCATAAAAAATGCGATTTGCGGAGCAATGTCCACCAGCATGGTACACTCATTCACGTTTTTATCCACCGGGCTAAAGTCGATGAGCCCAATGAGCGCGCTGTCGGGCAGGGCGTTATTAAATTCGTAGTAGCGCTGCTCCTCAATTTGCAACACCGTTACCTCGCAAAAGGCGCGCAGTACACCGGAAAAGTAGGAGGACAGCAATCGGGACAGGTTTTCGTGAAGGCTGTCCATGGTTCGCAGCTGTTCCTTGGTAAACTTTTTGGGCGACCGGAAGTCGTATTCCTTGATTTTTTTCCCTGCCGCTTGGGGCTCTTGCTCCACAGTGCCGGAGTCGATGCCCCGCAGCAGCTCATCAATTTGTTTTTGTGACAGTATGTCAGCCATTGCTGTGCTCATTCCTTTCTATGCCGGGAAAGGCAATGGAATTACCTAAGGCATTGGGATTACGCTGCCGGAGCTTGACGGCGGCGGCGCGGAGGATTCCTTTGGTGGGGCTGCTGTGGAAGATTCCTTTGGCGGCGTTGCGCCGGAGGAGCTGCTAGAGGAGGCTTCCGAGCTGGAGTAATTCGGTATTACCACATCCGCCGGATGTAACTGGTCGTTAAACAGGTCAGAGGTTATGGTCGCATTAAGCAGCTTTTCCAAATCAGCCTGCGTACCCTCGGTGGTGGTGTTGCTTAAAATCATCAGCTCCACGCGGCGGTTGCGCTGGCGTCCTTCTTCGGTTTTGTTTTCGGCAATGGGATAGTTTTTGCCATAGCCGCTGGCAGTCATTTTACCCGCCGGTACCTGCGCCTTGGTTTCCAAAAAGCTGACCACGCTGCCGGCACGCCCACTGGACAGATACCATTCTGAAATGCCGTGGAAGTTCGGCCCCAAGTCAGCAGTATGGCCGTTCACCCGAATCATCATAATCTGATCCTGAAGGCTGTGCAGGCACATCCCCAAAAATTCCAGAATCCCCTCCGACCCGGGCATGAGCTCTGCTTTGTCCGGCTGGAAGAAAATGCTGTCCTGAAACCGGATATATACTGTATTCGCACCGCTTTTTTCTACGGTGACGGTACTCTCCATGTCGTTTTCTTTGACATATTCGCTGATGTATTCATACAGCTGTTCAAAGCTGACCGGTGGAATTTCAATGTTCACCTTTTCGTCAATCACTTCAGCCTGTCCGGCGTTAACCGCAACATCGTTGCCATTGCCGTCCGTGTTCAAAATCAGCTGCATCGTTTCATTGCCCCGGGACTGAAAGGACTTTACCAGCATGGCAAACTTTTCCGCATCCACAGAGGACATGGCGAACAGCATTACAAAAAAGCACATCAGCAGTGTCACTAGGTCGCCATAGGTGTCCATCCAGCTGTAACCTGAGCCTTCGTCCCGATTCTTTCTTGCCACGTTGTTCCCCCCTTGCTTGCGTTATTTTTTGCCTTTTTTGCCCTTACCGCCCTTGGCTGCCTCGCCGCCTTCGCCCTCATCGGCTGCTGCGCCGGCGTTGGCCTTGCGCTTTTTGCTTTTAAATACCAGCTTTTCCAGCTTTTCTTGAATAAAGTTGGGGTTTTCCCCCGCCTGTATCGCCTCAACTCCCTCGCAGATAAGCACCTTGCACAGGTACTCCTCCTCGTGGCGGATTTTTAGCTTGTTGGACACGGGGGAGAAAAAGAGGTTTGCCAGCATACTGCCGTACAGGGTAGTCAGCAAGGCGGTGGCCATTGCCGGTCCCAGTGACCCGGGGTCAGACATGTTTTGCAGCATTCTAACCAGTCCAATGAGTGTACCCAGCATACCAAAGCCGGGGGCAAAGGCGCCGCCCTTGTCGTAAAATCCGCGGTCCTGAGCGTGGCGCTCGTCCAGATGCTCCAGCTCGGCCTCCAGCAGATTATGTACCTTTTCGGGGTCTACCGAGTCGACCACCAGCATCAGGCTGCTCTTGAGGAACTCGTCCTTAGTCTCGTTAAGCTTATCCTCCAGCGACAGCAGACCCTTCATTCTGGCTTCCTTGGCAAAGTCGACAATCTGGTCAATGTACTTGTAGGGGTCATATTTGGCGGGAAACACACAAATTTTAAGATGCTTGCCAATTTTTGTAAAGGCAGACAGCGGGAATGCAATCATCAGCGCGGCAAAGCAACCACCCACCGTGATGGCAACACTGGGGATATCGATGTACCATGGAAATGCCGTCCACTCAATAAATGCCTTTACCCCCGCGGTCGGGTCGCCCGCATTATAGACAATGCCAAACAGAATCAGCCCAAAACCGGCTATCCAGCCCAATATCGTCATAATATCCATTGTATACCATCATCCCTTGTTCCCGCCGCTTGGACGGTTTCTATTCCGCACTGCCTGTGTGGATTAAGTTGCTGAGCGTTTTTTGGTGGTACTCCACCGCCCTGCGCAGAACCTCTTCCTTGCTTTCCGCGACAATGTAAAGCGGTCCGTTGGTCAGGTGTATGGTCGTATCGGGGTTTTCCTGAATTGTTTCAATGAGGTTACAGTTTAGAACAAATTCCGCACCATTTAACTTTGTCAGTGTAATCACAACCCAAAACCTGCCTTTCTGTGCTGCCCCGGCGGCCAAAAACCTCGACCGCCGGAGAACAGCGTTACTTATACCTGTTTATTATCTCTTAAGGTTTACCAGTTCCTCCAGCATGGTGTCGGACACGGTAATCAACCGCGAGTTTGCCTGATAGGCGCGCTGGGTAGTAATCATGTCGGAAAACTCTTGGGACAAATCGACGCTGGACTGTTCCAGCGAGCCGGTCGCCAGCTCGCCCGCGCCGTTGCGCCCGGGTTGCGTCAGGCTTGCCTTGCCCGCGTTGGGGCCTGCGCCAAAGTAGGTGTTGCCGGCCTGTACCAAGCCCTGCGGGTTGGCAAAGGTCACAAGGTCAATGCGTCCCACCGAAATTTCCCCATGGACTGCGTGCTTGGCGGTCACAACACCATCGGCCGAAACGACAATGCTTTCCAAATTCTCGATGCCTTGGGCACCACCCTCGGTGCCGCCGCCCAGCTTAATAACCTTGCTTTCCAGCCCCAAGTTTTTGGAAGCCTCGGCGGGGGATGCCGTAATGGGGGTGGCAGCACCTGTTGTAAGCACTGCGGGAGGGGCGATTGTCCCCGTTTTACCTGCATCCAAGTCGTTAAGCTTATCGAACCCCGGGTGGGTCATGGTAACGGTGCCGCCCTTGGCGTTTTTCAGCACCACCTCGCCCGCTGCGGTGCGGTTCGAGTCAATTTCGCCGGTATAGGTTTCATTACCAATTTTCATGCTGATAGTCCATTTGGCAAGGGTTGCGTTAGGGGCGACCCCAGCTGGGGTAAACTTGGCTGGGTCAAACAGTACCGTTCCTTTGCCCGCAAAGTCGGAGCTGGTGGATTTAACCTGCATCCCACCAAACAAATCTGTTGGCCAATCCGCACCGGTAAACTTACCGGGAATGACACTGTAATCCTTGCTGCAAATCTGCTGGCCGGTCAGGGGCGTGTTAAACTTTGCAGCGGGTTCTATCGACATCTTAAAGCGGCCGCCCGGGTGTTCCTTGCCGCCGTTGGCTTCAAGGATGGCGGCGTTTACCGCGTCTTCCAGTGCTTTCATATCCTTAAAGGTTTCGCTGGCATTCAGCTTAACAATAATGCCGCTGCCGCCAGCCAAGTCAACATCCACCGGCAAGCCTGCTGGCAGGGTGCTGTCCGCTGCAAAGTTAAAGCTGACGTTACCCGCGTCGCTGTTGTTGGAGCTTTCAATCTTGATGTTGACATTATTAATGGATTCCGTTACCGACGAGGGTTTCGGAGGCACCGAAGGGATGTTTAATTGAATTTTTTCGCTGCCGCCAGTGCGTCCCAGCGGGTCGCCGGAAACGCCCAGAATGAAGTTGCCGTTGGAATCGACCAAGTTGCCGGAGGGGTCAAAGTTAAACTGCCCGGCGCGGGTGTAAAAGGTGTTGCCGTCGGCATCCATTACTTGGAAAAAGCCTTCGCCTGCAATCGCCATGTCCAGCGGACGGCCGGTCATGGAAAAGGACGACTGCCCATGCAGCACATCAATGGTGCCCAGCTGTGCGCCGTAACCAATCTGTGCCGAGTTGGTGCCGCCGCGGTTGGCGGTCGAACCGGAACCGCTTTTCATGGTCTGGTAGTATACATCCTTAAAGGTGGCGCGGCTGGCCTTAAAGCCATAGGTTTTTACGTTTGCGATGTTGTTACCGATAACGTCCATTGCGGACTGCTGTGCGCGCATTCCCACGACGCCTGAATACATCGATCTAACCATAACTGTGATACACTCCTTACAAATTTTGAAAAAATTGTGATAGAGTGGTACCGACCCTGTGTCCGTCAATCGTTCGGGACACCTTAGCTTCCTGTTAAGGTCCGGCTAAATAATAACGGTACCATCAATATTTGTGAATACGTTGCCGGTCAGCTCCTCGCCGCTGACAGTGGTAATAACCTTGGAGTTTTTGACGCTAACCAGATACGCCGTTTTATCAATGAGTATTAGCGTATCGTCCAGTCCCTTTTTGCGAGCCAGCTCCACGCCGTTGTTCAGGCGTTCCAGATTGACCTGCGAAATGGGGATGTTCCGTTCCAGTACTCGGGATACCGCATGCTTGGAAAACGCAACGTTGCTTTGACTCAGCTGGCTTTTCAGTACCTCCTGAAAGGACGGTCCTGTTACTTCGGGCTGTTTTACGTTGTGCTGCTGGGGTGACTGGGGAATCCCTGTGGTAATGGGGACGGAAAACCGGTCAAATGGCTTGTAGTCCATTGGCTTGTCCAGTCCTTTCTGTTAAACGGCTTCTTCCTTGGGCTTTGTTGGTGTAAGGACAACTTGCTTTTTGTAAACCGATTCCTTGCCGTGGATGTCCTTGACAATGACATTGACATAATAGGTGCCGCCCGCTGCCAGCTCGTCAATGGTTACTTCGTGTACGCCGGTTTGGTCGGCCTTGCCTACCAGCTTGCCGTACTTTTTGACCTCTGCAACCGTGTCAAACTTGTCATCGGTGGAGTAGTACACGCTGTAGCGCAGTCGGTCGGTATCGGGGTCCTGCTCCTTGGTGGGTACATCCCAGACCAGCTTTGCCGAGCTGCTGGTGGTCTCGGTCAGGGACAGTCCATAGTCCTCGACTACACCGGCTTCGCCACTGCCAGCATTGCTTGCAGGGGGGTGAATTTCCATGATTTGGTTCAGTGCAAAGGTTTTGCCGTCCACATATACTAGGTATTCGTTGTTGGTCAGTGACACCTTTTCCACCGGGCCGGTAAAGGTTTCTACGCCGCCGCTAATGGTGTTGCGCGCCACGGTCACATCCTTACCCACCAGGGACATGGTAAAGTTGGACTGGGAGTAGTAGGCCAGTTGCTGCATCTGCTGCATGGTGGCAAACTGCGCCAGCTGGGTTACATACTGGGTGTCTTCCATGGGGTTCATGGGGTCTTGGTTTTGCATCTGGGCAATCATCAGGTTCAAAAAGTTGTCCACCGTTACGCCCTTTTTGCTTTCGTCCTCGTAAATGGCGTTGACCTTGTTCGGCTTTTTGGGGCTGTGGGGGGCTTGTGCTGCGGGATTTATTGGGTTTGCCATACTTAATTTTCTCCTTTCTTCCCTTATTTTTTGCCCTAAACGTAGGCGTTTAGCACCGAGGATAGTACTGCGGAGCGCCCCTCCGGTTTGGCGGGTTCCGGCTGCTCCCACACAGTGTAGGCGGTCGCTTGCTGCCCGCGCTGCTGGCTGCCGTTGTTGTGCTGGTGTTCACCCATGCCCTGTTGCAGCGTGGTTTGCGGCTGGTTGACTATCTGCTGAATGTTGGCGTTGTAGGGCTTGAGTGCTTCTCGCAGGTTCCCAATTTCGCCGCTAAGCAGGGTTTGTGTTTGCTGGGAGGTCGTTGTCAGGCTCAGGGTAATCTTACCGTCTGTCTCCGACATTTTCACAGTAATTTCGCCCATGCCCTCCGGCTTTAGCTTGATGGTAAACTCGTTTTTGTCCTGCTTCAGGCTACTGACAATCCCGGTTTTCACCTGTGCCACAAGGTCTGCCGCCGAGGGAATGCTTTTCGTAGAAACTTCGGCTGTCCGGCTTGCTTGCAGATACTTTCCGCTGTCTACCGCTGCTTGCAGTGCTTCCATGTCCAGCGGCTCTGTGGTGTCGCCCGTCGTTTTTTTCACGGTGGCGCTCAGCTTGTTCAGCTCGCTTTGGAACGACTGCTGCCGGGTGTCGCCGGTGTCGGTTTTGGCATGGTCTGCGCTGCCGGTAGTTCCCTGTGCCGCCAAAAGCTCCACAGTTTCTTTCCCATCCGCGGTTGCCGAGGAAGCTGTTGACAGGGTTTGCGCGGTTGCGGCCGGCTTGGTCTGCGGGGCTGCCGCCTGTGCGGTCATGGGGGAAGCAGTTTTTTGTTGCGCCAGCTGTAGCTCTGGTGGCAGCAGCTTTGCGTGGGGCTGCTGTGCTGCGGTGCCCTCGGCCGGTTTGCTTTGTGCCAATTGCAGGTCGCCATCCAGCGTTTTTGCCTTGCCGCCGGCGGGGGTGGCCGATGCCAGTTGCAGGTCGGAGTCCAGTACCTTGCTCGTTTGCCGTGGGGCTGTTGTCTGTCCGTTCAGTGCCGCCTGTTCGCCCGGTGCCGTCTGTCCACTCAGTGTCGCTGCGTTGGGGAGCGTTGCGGTGGCCGGTTGCCCTGTCAGCTGCAAAATGGCCTGCTGTGCCGGGCTCATTGCGCTGTTTCCGGTTGTGGTAAGTCCGTCGCTGTAGGACAGTGGGTTTTGGTTCAGCAGCTCATTGGGCATTCCGTTGGGAAGTCCTGTGAACAGTCCCGCCATCATCTGCATGGCGTAGTCGTTGGCTGTGGTTGCCGTGGTGTCCTTGTTTTTGCCGCTTTGCGGGAGCATTCCGTCCAGCAATGACTGCATGGCATCCTCCGGTTGCCCGTCGGTTTGCAGCATTCCCATCATCAGCGCAAGGAAATCCTCGCCGCTGGGCGTTGCGGTTACTGTCGTGGCAGTGCCGGTCATGCCGGTTGGTATCGGGGTTGTGTTGACTGCTATTGCTTGCATTAATTCTTTCACCTCCTTTGCTATGGGGTATTTATGCTAACCCTTGCGGGGTGTCGCCTAATTAAAGCTTTGGCATACCGTTTTCACCGCGTGCTACCTGAGAGGACACAATTTCGGCGATTCGCTCGGTTTCCTCCTTGCGCACGGCTGCGTCGTAGTCCTCGCGCTGGTGGTCCCGCAGCTTTTCCAGCGCCGCGACCTCGCGGGAGGCCTCCACCACTGTCTGCCGCTGCTGGTCAATCTGCTGCTCCTGCGCGGCAAGCTGCTGGGTTTGCTCCTTGACAATTGCCTTGGAGGCACGCAGCTTTAAGTCCAGCCGTTGCAGCTCCACCGCAGTGGTACCGCTGGCGCTTAGGGCAGTCAGCTCCCGGGATAGTGCCGTGTAACCGTTTTTGCTGCGCTCCAGCTGTGTTTCCAGTTGGTTGCGCCGGGCAAACATCTGCATCAGCGTGTTTTTTTCCTTTTCCAGCAGCGACTGCCGGTAATCCAGAATGCGGCCAAGGGTGAACTCAAACTTTCTCATCCTTTGCCTCCCTTATGTCAATCCAACAGCGCAACCATCTGCTGCACGGTCTGGTCTAAGGTCGTTTTTTCATCCACCTGCTGCTGCAAAAAGTCATTGATGCGGTCATAGTGAGTAATCGCGTAATCCAGCTCGGGGTTACTGCCGCTTTTGTACGCGCCGATGGAAATCAGGTCTTGATTGGTATTGTAAACCGCCAGCATATTGCGCAGCTTGGCCGCCGCGCCCTTGTGCTCCCGGGTGGCAATGTCACTCATCAAACGGCTGACGCTGGACATGACATCAATGGCGGGATAGTGGTTTTTTGCCGCCATCTGACGGGACAGCATAATGTGTCCGTCGATGATACTGCGTACCGTGTCGGAAATTGGCTCGTTGGCGTCGTCGCCCTCCACCAGTACGGTGTAAATGCCGGTAATGGAGCCTTTGCTAAAATTGCCCGCCCGCTCCAGCAGCTTGGGCAACACGGTGTAAATAGACGGCGTGTAGCCTCTGGCCACCGGCGCTTCGCCGATGCTTAGCCCAATTTCCCGCTGTGCCATGCAAAACCGCGTCAGGGAATCCATCATCAGCAGCACATCCTTGCCTTGGTCACGGAAGTACTCGGCTACCGTAGTGGCGGTCATAGCGCATTTGGAACGCATCATGGCGGGTCGGTCGGAGGTTTCTATCACCAAAACCGAACGCTTTAGCCCCTCCGGCCCCAAGTCACGCTCAATGAACTCCACGACCTCACGGCCACGCTCGCCCACCAGCGCAATGACATTGATGTCGGCTTTGACATTGCGCGCCAGCATTCCCATCAGGGTGCTTTTGCCCACGCCGCTGCCGGCGAAGATGCCCATTCTTTGTCCCTTGCCAATGGTCATAAAGCCGTCAATGGCACGCACGCCCAGCTCGATGGGACTGTCAATGCGAGGGCGCGCCATGGGGTTTGCCGCCTCGCCGCCAATGGAGCAGCGCATGCCGCCCTCAATGGACGCTCCGCCGTCAATGGGCTGACCCAGCGCGTTAATGCTGCGCCCAATGAGCGCGTCGCTGACGGCTACCGTCAGCTGCTGGCCGGTGTTGCGCACGGTGCTGCCCGGCCCAATGCCTTCGACATTTTCGTACGGCATGAGCAGAATCTTGTTTTCCTTAAAGCCCACCACCTCGGCCAGCACCTCACGGTCGGCCAGCCCAATGCGGCACACATCGCCAATGTTGCTGGCCGGTCCGGTGGCCTCCATGGTTGTTCCTACAATCTTGTCAATCTTGCCCATCTGGGTGTACAGGTCGCAATTGTTCAGCAGTTTCCTAAAGCTCTCCCTCTGCAACCGACCCACCCCGTTTCTCTTGATTAAAAGTTTGTGTTATGGGAAGCAAAGTACTCCCGAAGGTTTTGCAGCTGGGTGTCAATGGAGGCGTCCAGCTTGCCGTTTGGCATGTCCAGAATACAGCTGCCCGGAGGAATGTCGTCCCCGTGAATTTCCAGCTGGCGGATGGGTCCCAGCTCCCGGCCTACCCGGTCAATGAGCGCCACCGACTGCTCCGACAGGTGCAAATCCATCCATTCCGCGCCTCGCGCCCGGTCGACGGTCTCCTTCACCAAGTCCAGCATTTCCAGCTCGTCCCGGTCAATCACTCTGCCCAGCACCTTGGAGCAAACCTCCAGCACCGCCCATTTTAAGTCACTCTCGTACTGTGCCATAAAGCCGCCCAGCTCGCCCTCGGCCGAGGCAACCCAGTCCTCCAGCATGGTAATGCACTGTTCAATGGACGCCACCTTGGAGGCGGCACCCTCGGCATAGCCCAGCACCCTGCCCTGGGCACGACCCTGCTCCGCGGCGCTGTTCTGTATGGCCTGTACCTGTCGCTGGGCTTCGTCCAGCAGCTGCTTTGCCTGTTCGTTTGCTGCGTCAATGGTTTTTTGCGCCTCCGCCTTGGCGCAGGTAAAGATTTGCTCCACCTCGGCGGGGTTCAGCAGAATTGGCTTATTGCTGGGAATTTCCAGCACCATGTCCCCTTCCGCTGCGTTTGGCATTGCGGGGTCACGGCGTATGCTGGGTTGGGTGTCCTGAATGCTGTACTGGTCCTCTAACAGCTCCACCCGGCCGGACTTGTATACCCTAAGCAATTACGTCATCCTTTCCGCCCTTGGAAATGACCAGCTCTCCATCCTCCTCCAGCTTGCGGATAATGGCGACAATGCGCTGTTGCGCGTCCTCCACATCGCGCATTCTGACATTATGCAGATACTCGATATCACTGGCAATGCTTTCCTGCATTCTCTTGGACATATTCTTGAAGAACACCTGCGCAAGCTCGTGCGTTGCAGCCTTGAGTGCCACCGCCAAGTCCTTGGTGTCGGTATCCCGAATAAACCGCTGGATGGACATGTCGTCGAGGAAGATAATATCCTCGAACACGAACATCAGCTTGCGTACCTCCTCGGCCAGCTGGGGGTCCTTGTTGGTCAGCTCGTCAAAGATATGCTTTTCAATTCCGCGATCCACATGGTTCATGATGTCCGCAATATAGTTGACGCCGCCCATGTCGATGAGATCCACCGAAATAATGCTGGAAACTTTTTTCTCCAAGGTTTTTTCCACTATTTTAAGGATATCGGGCGACGCGCGGTCAAGCTTTGCAATCCTCTCGATGACCTCGACCCGCAGCTCGCTGGACAGCTCCGAAATAATCTCGGAGGCCTGATCCGCACGAGCATAGGACAAGACCAGTGCAATAGTCTGGGGGTGTTCATTTTGCAGCAGGTTAATCAGGTTTTTGCTGTCCGCCTTGCGGATATAATCAAACGCCTTGGTTTTCAGGGACTTGCTTACCCTGTCCATAAGGGAGGATGCCATCTGGGAGCCAAAGGCTTTTTCCAAAACATCCTTGGCGTACTCCACACCGCCCTCCGAAATGACCTTTTTGGTCACACACAGGCCGTAGAAGTCCTCCATAATCTCGTTAAGCTGCTCTCCGGACATCCGCTCCATCTTGGCAATTTCCAGTGAAATTTGCTCAATTTCGTCCTCGCGCAGGTATTTGTAAACGCCGGACGCATTATCGGAGCCAAGGGCAATGACAACGGCAGCCGCTTTTTGCGCATAGACTTCCGATTTTTTTGACATTGCGCTATTCGTCCTCCTTCAGCCACGAGCGAATCAGGCTTGCGGTGATTTCTGGATTATCTCTTGCAAAATCGCGCACCTCATTGGTAATCGCGTTTTCCGACTTGTTCTTGGCATCGGCAGCCTCGCGCAACAGGCGCTTTTTCTCGTCGGTTTCCTGTACCAGCCGTTTTTTCTCCAGCTCCATTGCGTCCATCTCCTCCTGCACAGCGTCGACCTTCTTTTTCTTGCCAAACATCCGCGAGATGATAAATACAATTACCAACAGCGCCAACACGCCAACGCCGATGACAATGAGTAGGACAGGGTCAGCAAAGGGATTGGGCTTGGTTGCCGCAGGCTTTTCCTGTTCCTCCAGCAAGTCGAGCGTGTCCACCGTAATGTTGCCCACGGGGATGTTGGTCGCTTTGGATACCTGCTCGATAATTTTGTCGCGCTTTTGCTGATCCAGATTGGGGTCCTTGAGCATAACCGCCATCGTCGCGGAAACCAGCTCGGCGTTGCCCTTTTCCACCTGCTTTTTCAGGTAATCCACAGCGTAGGTAATCGACCGTTGGTGGTTGACCACCTCCGGGGTACCGTCGCCGTTTTTATCCACATACTCCGGCACAGGGTTGTCGGTGTTCAGCTCCTCGCCGGGAATGCCCTGTACAAAGTTGGTTGCGTCCTTCAGGTACTGCTCCTCCAGATACTGTACCACCCCGGTATTGCCTTGGTCTGGCTTGTAGTCCACGCTTTCGCTAATGACCTTATCGTTATTCAGGCTAACCGTTACCGAAATGCGGCGTTCGTCCTCGCCGTAGTTCAGCGAGAGCTGTTTGCCCGCTTTTCCCTCGTAGTCCTCCTCCATCCGGCGGGTAATATCCATTAAGTCCGCCTCGGCGCTCATGCCTCCGGTAGCCTCGCTGTCCGAACGCAGCTCGGTCATGGTAGCCGCATCCACCACCTTGACATCCTCGGGTGCCATTTTAGGTAACCCCGTAGCCACTACCACCTTGACCGCCGACACCTGCGAGGGTGTCAGCTTGGTGCCGGGGTAGAGGGTCAGCACCACGGAAGCGGTGCTTTTTGCGGTATTTTGCTCCCACACATAGTTGCTGCTGTCGGCCAAGTTAATGGTGACCACCGCTTTTTCCACCCCGGACAGGATGGCAAGGGTGGCTTGGGCACGGTTTTGGAGGTCCTGCACCAAGTATACCTTTTTGTCGCTTTCGGTCGTGGTCAGGCCGTTTTTGCTACTAAAGACATCGTAGTTCAGTCCGGTTTTGGGGTAGCCCATGGAGGCAAGCTCCAGCCGGAGCGTGTCCGCTGAATTTTTCGGCACCAAAATGCTTCCCTTGCTGTCCATCTGTGCTTTAATTTCCTTGTCCTGTAGCAGGGAGAACACCGCTGTGGCCTCCTCGTTACTAATGCCGGAGTAAAGCACCTCGTAACCGCCGGTACGCAGCTGTAGCAGCAGCGTCAGGACGATGGCAAACACAACCGCCGCTGCCGGAATTGCTACAAAAAGCTTTTTCCTGCCCGGTGCTTGTTTTTTCCAATATTCGACTAAGGGCGCAAGTAGCTTTTTGATTTGCTCGTCCATAGTTACCTCGAACTTCTCTATCTTAACGCATTAGAAGCAGCACCCCTGCCACTTTGGCAAGGCACGCTGCGGGGAGGGTCTTATTAAATTTGCATCCGCATGACTTCGTTGTAGGCATTCACCGCTCTGGTGGTCAGCTCAACGGTAAACTCCATTGCGGTTGCGGCCTTGGCGGCATTAATCTGCATGGTGTGCAGGTCATCCATGTTGCCCATGGCTAGGTTGTACGCATCCTGCTCGGCGACCGCGCTTGTTTCGCGCACATTGTCCAGCGCCTGCGACAAAATGTCCTGAAAGGGCAACCCGGTGGGCTTTGGCGGCTCGGCTCGCTGGAGCTCGCCCAAGGAAGAAACGGAAGGCATTTTTGTAATTGGTACAATAAACATACCGCGCACCCCCTAAAAATGGTATTTATTCCCATGTATTTGTTTGTTTTCCTCTGCGCCGGCACAGGTTTGTGCAACATATCCTAAAAAAAGGGATACTTACAGACTTCTAAGCCTATCATAGAATAATTATACTCCATAACAGGGAACCTTGTCAATTCATGCCGAAAGCGGCTAAAGCTATTTGAAACCTTAACCGCTTAGTCGCTATCGCCCTATTTCTAGCGCCTTGGTTGCCATCGACTGTATCACCTTAAGCGCTGTCAGGTTGGATTCATAGGCTCTTGTTGCCGCCATCAGGTCGATGGTTTCCTCGGCACGGTTGACATTCGGCATCATAACATAGCCGTTTTCGTCTGCGTGGGGGTGGGTCGGGTTGTAGACCGGAATAAACTCACTTTGGTTTTCCACCACCTGGGACACTCGCACGCCGCCGCCGTTCAGCTTGTATCGTTCGTTTTTCAGCGTATCCTTAAAGTTAATGCCACGCTCCTGAAACACAACCTGCTGCCTGCGGTACGGGGTGCCCGCCGGGGTCATGGTGGTGTTAATGTTGGCCAGATTCTGCAAAATGATGTCGGTGCGAAAGCGTTCGGCGGTCAGTGCCGAGCCCGCAATATTCAGCGTGTTTAAAAAGGACATCCGTCACCGCCTCCTTACTTGACTGCCTGCTTGATGACATACCGCAGGTTATTGTACTGCCCGTTAATTTTATTGACCAAAAACGCGTATTGGGACTGGGTACGCCACAGCTCCAGCTGCTCCTTGTCCATATTCACATTGTTGCCGTCGGGGCGCACTGTCGAGTCGCTTTTTTCAATGACCGAGGTGCGAAAGGCCGCCTTTTGTGGCTGTCCGCTCTTGTTCACATCGCTAAGCACCAGTTCAAAGGAAAAGTCCATTGCCATGTAGCCGGGTGTTTCGTAGTTGGCTATGTTGTTGGTAATGACCTTTGTCCGCATCCACAGAGCATCCAGACTTTTCTGCATGGCCTGCGCGGAAAGGTTATCAAATCTCATAGAACAGCCTCCTCATTGCAAATTATTCCAAAATGGCGAACGAAACAACAATTTTACAGATAGTTTAGATAATTATACCCTTTCATCCGTCAAATTTCAACTTGTTTTTGAAAAAAATGCCTAATTTCTGCCACAGTTTGCAACTTATGGTGCCGCCGCGTCTTTTAATCGCGCCATGACCACAAAACGGTGGGTGCCGTCGTTGCCGTCGCGCACCGAGCAGGTGGACAGGGTTAAAATGCGGTCGGGCGCTTTCGCTGGTACGCCAAAGTCAAAAATGGAGGCCTTGAGGGCGGTATCAATAATTTTTTGCTGCTCCTCATCGGTCATGTTCACCTTGATGTAGTCAAAGTAGATGTCGGTGTAAAAGACCGCGAACACCTCCCACTCCAGCTTTTCCTCCGGCACACTAAGGGTGATAATCCTGTTCTTGTCAGCAAATTCCTTGTCCGCATAGTGGAACAGCTGGGAAAACTTAAAGCCATCCGGGCTGTCCTTCAGGTCGCTGTGCCCGTAAATGACAGTGTTGCGACTCAGGTTTTCCCGGGTGGAAACCGTGGATTCGTAGTCGGCAAAGTAGCAGCCATAGGCGTTGTCTTTTTTTCGCTCGTCCCGCCGCAGGTAAAAGGTGTTGTTGTGGGACTGTACCACCGCGTCGTCAATTTTGGTGTTTGGCACGGTCAGCCACGCTACTACATCCTCGTTTTTGCCAAGGTCGTACATCAGCTTTTCCAGTGTCGCGGGGTCCACCGTGCTTTTTTTCAGCTCCTGCTGCAAGGCATTGTTGGGGTCCTTGGGCGTGTAGACGGTTGCCTGACTGGAGGACTGCGAGACAGGCTCCGGTTCCACCGCCGGCTGGCTGATGCGGCTGTACACCACATAGGCCACAGCGCCCACCACGGCAAGCATCAGTACCGCCAGTACCAGTGCCAGTGTTGCTTTCATTCGTTCACCCCGCTGTGCAGTCCGGTATTGGGGTTGGGCTTGCTGCCGTTGGTGTTGGGAACCAGCCCCACCGCGCCGGTATGGTCGCCCACCGCGTTGGCGTCACCCACCTTGTTTTCGGCGTTAATAATGGGGTATTCACTAAGCAGGTAGGTGCTCATGTGGTCCAGCCGCACGGTAAAGGTACCCCGGGAGTTGGTGCGCACGCCGCCGTAAAAGTCAATGCGGTCACGCTCCTCATTAAAGTAGTTCCAAGTCGCGCTTTCGTTGCGGTACTGCCGTCCAAGGCTAATGGTAAACAGCATGGGGCCGGGCAGTACGCCGTGGTGGTTAAAATGAATGAACACCGGATCCACCTTGTCATTGCGCGGTTCGCTGGACAGGATATTCCATATTTTATCCTCGTCCGGTGCGGTAAAGGAGATGGACAGGTCAAACAGCTGGTCATGAGGCACCAGCTTGGCAATGTCCTTGCCCTTGATTTGCAGGCTGTAGTCGTTGCCCTGAAACAGAATGGATTTTTCAGGATACTTTGTTTTCAGGGTGTTGAACAGCTCGGCGGTTACAATGGCATATTTGCTGATATCCACCACAATGGGGTCGTTGGTTTGGGCAAAGTCCACCATGGCCGAGGTAATGGGTTTAAACGTGCCCTGTTTGTCCTCGTCATTGCGGTAGACCGTCAGCGTATAGCTTTTCATGGTCTTGCCGTCCTCGGCGGTCACCTTGATGGTAAACACATTGTCCCCATCCCGAATGGCGGAGGTGTACTTGTTATAGTAGTCGCCCAGCTTTTTGCTGTCGGCAAACACCTCAAAGGTTGCCTTGGGGTCGGAGGCTGTAGGGATAATCTCGATGGCGGAAACCTCCGGCAGCACCGCTACATCGTACTCGGTTACTCCCGGACGGAATCCTGGGTCCATTCTGCCATAGCTAATGGTAATACTGCTAAGGTCGGCATTGTTACCCTTGGGTATCTTACTCAGGTCGGTGACCTCGACGGTATATTGTTTGGTGTCCCGCCCATTTTCCGCCGTCACCTCAATGGTTACGGTAGTCTTGCCGCTCAACAGCTCAATGGGCTTGCTGGGCTTACCGGATTCTGCCGCTTCGCCATTAATGAGCATGGTCGAGTTTGCAACCATGGGCACGGCGGTAAAGGTTAGGGCGGTACTGCCCGCCGGCATGTTAACGGTGTATCTGTCCCGGTCAATGCTAAACTTCGGGGTCAGCGCTTCGCCGCCGTCGGCAACCAGCGACTTGAGCCGTGCGTCGCTGCTGGCCGGTTGGCGGGTAATGCTCAGGGTGTAAACACGCACCTCCCCTGTCAAGTCCTCCGGCTGAATCTCCAGTCGCAGGTTTTTGGCAACGCCGGTTTTCAGCTCGTAGGTTTCGCTGGGCTTAGTGTCCTTCAGCTCCACAATGGTGTGGGTGTCCAAGTCAATGAGCAGCAGCCGCGCCAGCGGGGAACGGGGGGTGGGGAGCACGCAAACCTTTTCCACCCGGAACGGTACCGAGATGGTGTAATCCATTTTTTGCGGGTTAAAGACAAAGCTCGTAATGTCCTTGCCCTCCTGATCCTTCAGTGACAGCCCGGTCAGGGCATTGTCCCGGTCAGGGTCGTTGCGGATGACATAAATAGTGTAGGGCGGGTCGGTCACCTTGCCGCTTTCGGCCGTAGCGGTGACGGTAATGGAAAATTTGTCCACCGTGGGGACAGGCAGGGTGTTCAGGTCAAAGCGAAGGGCTTCCCCCTTGGCCGTGTAGCTCTGGGTGATAGCGGGGGTATTTTCTACCTGTACCGTCACCTGCTCGGCCAGCAAATCCTCGGGCTTGGCCAGCAGCCGCAGCTGGGTAGCGGAATAGGGAATGTGTAGCTCGTACTGCTTGGTGTCCTTGTTAAAAAGAACATTGCCGTCAAAGGGCATCGGCTTGCCCGCGCCGGTTTGCACCTCCATGACACCCACCTGTGCGTTGGTGCTGGGATCCTTACGGCTGATGCTGATGGTATACTGGGTCTTTTTCGCGGTAGCGTCCTCGGCGGTCACTTCAATGGTGGCGGTGCTGGGCTTTTTGCCGTTAAAGTTGCTGTCTGGGTCCACCGGATGCTTTACCGGAACCCATCCGCTACTGCCGTCCGGCTTGGGTGCCAGCGTGGGGTCCGCGACGGTTAATACCTGCTTTGCCCACGGGTGGTTGGCCTTGCCAGTCAGCTTAATCCAGCGGGTTTTGTAGGGTACTTCAAAGCTATAGGTCACAGTGCTTGGCAAAAACTTGGTAAGGTACTCGTTTTTGGCAAGGTCAATGGCCGAAAGTCCCTTCAAGGACGAATCGGTGCTGGGCGGCATTAGGTTGAGGTTTAGCATGTAGATTTGCGGCTTGCCGTTTTGGGCGGTGGCGGTCAGGGTAACGGCGCGCGCCGGCCCCACAAAAAGCGGCACCCCGCGGATGGAGCGCTTGGCAGGGTCGTTGCTGGTCAAGTCCAGTGTTCCGCTGGCCGGAATCGAGCCCAGATTGCCGCCGCTGATGGTATAGTCAATCTGGTTGCGCATCCCCGCGGTGCGGATAATGTCGGGGGTAATGTTCAGGATGGCCGCATGGTTGGGCAGATTGATGGTGCCATAGGTATAGGTGGTCGGCGAAAACTGAAAGTCAAAAACGCCGCCGGGGTAGAGCTGTGCAAGCTCAGGGATAGCAGCGTCAATCAAGCCGTCCGACTGAAGCTCCAGCTTGGACAGCTGTTTAAAATCGCTGGGGGTATTGTCCTGCACCGTAATGGGCACGGTCAGGTGGCGGTCGGACAGCACACCCTTGTAGTAAAAGTCAAAGATAAGCTCGGTATGCCCCGCGCGTTTCGCGGCAATTTCCAGCCCCAGCTGGCCGGTGACGGTACTGGGGTTTTTTATCTTGGTGCCAAACACATAGGCGTTGGTACTGTTTTCCACATAGAGGTTTACCGCGTCCTGAGGGGTGCCCGCCGAGCGGATGGCTACCTCGTCGGCACGTCCGCGGCCTTCGCCCAAGGTTAGCGTCGCCGTCATTTTGTAGGGGTGGGTCGGGGTAAAGGGGTAAATTGCCTCGTCCACATCGTCGGTGTAAACATCCATAATGCCGGGCAGCTCCTTGCCGGTCAGGTAGGCGGGCGGGTTTTGCCCAATGGTTTGCTGCTGGGGCAAAATAGCGGGCAGCTTGCCGGTGCCAAGGATGGTAATGGGCACATCGTAGGTGGCAGATTCTACCCTCGCAATGGTGGTGCCGCCATCCAGATAGCCGGCAGGCACGGTAAACTTGGTGGGTAGCTGGTAGGTCACCTTGGCTCGCAGGATGCCCTTGGTGTCGTTTTCGGCGGGGCTGATGGAAACCGGCGAGAGCACCTGTCCCTTGTTCTCAATGTTCAGCACCGTGGCAGGGCCGTCCCAGACCCATTCCACCGTCATCATGTTATTGTATTTTTCGGACTTGGACAGCAGCGAAAACCCGGTGGTAATACCGGCAAAATAATCGCCCTTGGCCAGCTTGATGTAGGGGTTTTGGCCGTTGGTGGCGTTGGCGTCGCCCAAAATGCTGGCCTGAATGCTATCCCGTACCTCGTCAACCGCCAGCTGCGGGGTGGCTACCTTTAAAATCAGGGGGTTCAGCTTTTGCAGGTCGTACTCAATGGTAAAGGAGCTGCCTGTAAAAATCTTGTCGGGGGTCGACATGGAAATGGCAAAGCTGTAGCCGCCAATTTCGATGGTAAAGGTGGTCTTGCCGCCCGTTACCTTGGGCGCTTCTTTAATGGATACCGTCTTGCCGGCCAGCTCGGAGAAGTTGCCCTTGGCACCGGGTTCCACCGGACTGAACACCAACCCAGAAATTCCGGTTTCATCGGAGGTTACCTTAAAGGTCATGGCGCTGTTCACCGTAATGGCCAGCTTGCTGGCGCTGACCACATCAAAGCTCACCGGCTTTTCAATGCCACCGGGCTTTAGGGGGTCGGGGTCCGGCTTTAGCAGTGCAATGCCCTTGCCGTTATTCAGGGAGGCCGACATGCTGGCGTCCATGGAGTAGGTGGTCAGCGATTTATTGCGGGGGTCAAGGGGGGCGAGCTTGGCGGGGTCGGGGACACCGGGTGGTGTTTTGGTGCCGTAGGCTGCGCCCGGCATGGCCTGCACCTCGTATTGGCGTACCTCCTTGCTGTCGCGGATGTCAAACAGTCCTGCCGCGACTGGGGTTCCACCCACCGCAATCAGGAAAGGCGGCGATTGGAAAATGTGTCCCTCCGGCAAACTGGTGGTGGTTTTAATGGTGCTGCCCTCAATGATGGTGGTTGCCGTCGGGTCGTCGGCAATGAATTTTATGTAATATGCGTCGGCTGCCATGGAAACCAGCACCGACGACGGATAGGCCGCCAGCAACAGCGCCGCCAGCAGTCCAGAAAGCGTTCTTTTTGGCCACGAATATTTCATGGTAGTAACTCCCCCCGCGCCTCTTTTTTTGCAAAAGCGCAACTATGCTATTCTAAGTGATTATACCACTTATTTACTCATTCGTCAAAAAAATGCAAAACTTGATACTGCCCAGCAAAAAAAACAGGGACGGATAACTTCCGTCCCTGCTGACTGCCAGCGCATTGTTTTGGTCAACCCACCGCGCTCATGACCGCGCCGCCAAGGTTGTAGGTCGCGCGGGAAGTAGTCTGGCTCATTCTGGCCAGCTTTTCTGCCTGTACAAAGGTGTCCCGCAGCTCGGTAATCAGCGGAATAATTTCTTCCAGCAGCGCCGCGTCCTTTTTGACATTTGCCGTTACAGTTTGTCGAATAAAGAAATCGTAGAGGCTGGAAAGCCCCGCCGAAACGCCGTAGCGACGGTCAAGGGTGCTGTCCAGATAGCCCAGAATGAGCTGCACCTTTTTTAGTGCCTCATTGGTTTGCGGGTAATCCTTCTCCCCAATGCTGCGGCAAGCGCCGGACATCTGCTTAATCACTTCGTCATACAGCTTTACCAGCATCTCCCCCTGGGTCATTGTCATAACCGACTGCTGCTTGTAATTATCATAGGGGCTGTTCATGTCGTTTACTTCCTTTCCTTAAGAGCCGAGCTGCTGTGTCAGCCACGAGCTTTGCTGGTTCATGTTAGAAATCATCTGCTCCATGGCATTAAACTGTTTCCAGTAGCGCTTGTATTCACTTTCGTACTTGCGCCCAAGGGTCTCCAGATTTTCGTTGATGTTCCGAATTTCCTTGTAGATGCTGCTGGTGGTATCCCGAACGCCGGGTCGCCCCGCTTGGTTGACCAGTGACAGATTGGCGTAGGGGTCGTTCCGAATACCGGCAGTGTCGCTGGTGGCAGAGTGCAGTATCTTGTTCAGCTCGGTGGCAATGCCCTCCTTGTCGTCGGTGAACAGCCGCTCAATGGCGCCGGGGTCTTGGGCAATGGCATCCTTCAGCTTTTGTCCGGTGACATCGCTAAATACCAGCTTCCCGGCATAGCCCTTGTCAAAGTCGTAGCTGGTGGTAATGCCCATTTCCGCAAGGCTGGTTTTACTGTCGCCTACGCGCTTAGTCAGTGCCCGGTTCATGGCGCTCATAATGCCTTCCATGGTGTCGTCGCCCCGCAGCAAGCCCTCCTTGGACTTCTTTTCCCACAGCTCAATTTCATTGTCGGTCATTTCGCCCTTTTGCTTGTCGGTCAAGGGGGGGTATTCCTTATAGGTGGGGTCTTCCTTGAGCATTCCCCACACCTTGTCAAGGGTCTTGTTGTACTCGTCAATAAACTTTGTCATGCCCTCGAAAATCTGGTCGGTGTTGCGGGTCACGGTAACATCAGCAAAGGAGGTATCCGCGCTGGCCGCAGTCCCGTTGTAGCCGGTGTTAAAGGTTTCATTCAGGGAATAGCTGATGCCGTCAATGCTAAAGTCGTTGCTGCTGCGCTCCACCCGCTGTCCACCCAAGTACAGCACGGCGTTTTGCCCGGCAGATACGGTCTCCATGGCTTTTTGCCCCTGCCCGACCGAAAGAGTGCTGGTACCCAGCAGCTTGTTGTCGTCCCCCACAATGGTAAAGTCCATGGGAATATCCACGCCGAAGATGCGAAAGCGCCCTTTGCTTTCGGTGGCATCAAAGCTGATGCTAGCCGTAGCGGAAACGCCCGGATTTTTTTGCAGTGCCGCGGTCATCTGCTCACTCAGCTGTTTGGCGGTCAGGCTGCTGTCGGTAATGTTCAGCGTCTGGTTTCCAATGGTAATGACCAGCGGTTTTCCTGCGCTGGCGGTAATGCCCATCTCCGCCAGCGTGGTATCGGCGGTGGCCTGTGATTTGGTACTGCCGGAAACACCCAGCAAGGTGCCAAAGCTGCTGTTACCTGCCACTGACACCTCGACACCGACATTGGCAGTCAGCTTCACGCCGCCGTTGCGGTTGTTGGTGCTGTCCACGGTCATTTCAAGCTTAACCCCTGCGGCCTTTAGCTCTGCGTTGCTGTCCACCGCCGCAATCAGGTCGTCAACGGTATACTTTTGGTCGGCGGGCTTTTCGGGAATGGTCAGCGTGACCTCCTTGCCGCCCACCATCAGCGTAAACTTACTGCCTGCGCGGATAGAACGGTCAAGCTCCCCGTTGGTGGTCGCCAGCAGCGCATCGACCTTTACTTTGTCGTCGGGGGTCAGGGTGGCGGCGGGGTCACCCTCCAGCCCGGGAATTTTGCCCTTTAGCCCATCGTAGCGATAGGTCATGTCACCGGTAGCGGCACCGCCCCCCGCTGTACCAAATAGCGAGGTCAGCAGGTTGCCCTCGGACTGGGACATGGTAATGGTGGAGCCAGAGCCAGAAACGCTGGATTCAATGGAGAATTTATCCTCCAAGGTGGAATAGCGAATTTCCACCCCTGCATTACTGTTGTTAACCTCGCGGATAATATCCGAAAGAGCCTTTTGATCATCATACTTAAACTGCGTGCCATTGATGGTAAACGCAAAGGCTGAGCCTTGCAGTGGTTCCTTGAGATTGATGTCCCCCAAGGCCATGCCGGTATTGACCTTGTTGGAAATGCCGGTGGAGACACCCAGAATGTCCATGGCGGCCATATTGCCCTGCAACATAAACTGGTGGCTGTCATGGGTAACGCCAAACTTGATGTTGGTGCCGTCGGTGGTCACCGTCATGCCGTTGCCCAGTGTGCGGTTAATGGTCTTTTGCAAATCTTCAGCAAATTTTTTCGCATCTACTACGCCGTTTGCATCCTTCACCGTGGGCGGCAGCTTAATGACCTTACGCACACCGTCCAGTGTCACGGTAAGCTCCTGCTCATTGGCAGTGGCTAGGTTCAGCTTGCCGGAAACCTCACCGGCAGCAGTGTCGGCAGATTTTTGTTTAAAGGTTTGCGCCAGTTGGTTAATGCTGTTGACTGTCACCTTGCCGGCAGTTGCGCCGCTGCTGGCGGTTGCCTTAAAAAACGCCGACTTTGTGCTGGCGCTCATGTTATTATAAAAGCTGGGATAAAGCAGATTGTTTTTGCTGCCAAAGGTAAAAAAGTTGTCCTGCAACGACTTTAGGTTTGCAAAAACATCCCGGTACATCGCCTGTTTGTAGCCCAAGGTTGCCTTATTTGCCTTTTGCTTATCTATCTTGGCTTGCGTTCCTGCCAGCATGGCGTCAACCATGCCTTGGGTATCCATCCCCGAGGCCAGCCCCGACATGCCCTTGCTCATTGAGCTCAGCGAATTAATTGCCATGGTAGCACACTCCCTTTCGACAGCTCTGTCTGTCTGCGTTATCTTAATTATCGGCAGCGCTTTGCAAATGTTTATAGCGTGCCGCCCACTTCGCAAAAATCCTCGTAACAGTCGTTGCCGGTTGCTAGATGGAGCCCATGCTGTTGCCCTGCCCCCGGTCGGCAAGACCGGTCAGGTACTTGTTAATCTTGGGGATGTTTTGGGCTTTTTTAATCTGATCCTCCGCCTCGGCGCGGGTACGCTGCATCTGTTCCACCGCATCGCTATTCTTCATGCGAATGCGCCGTACTACCGTCATAATCTCACTGACCGGCTCGGTCAACGGTGCCAATTCCTCCAAAACGCCCTCGCTGGGGTCGTGTCCTGTCAGCAGCTGTCTTGCTGCCTGACCCCATGGCGTTAGCTCCTGCTGCAAGGCGGCATCAATATTGTCAATCTGCATTGCCAAGTCCCCGCGTTGTGTGATATACTTTTCCATATCATCCACCTCGGTTGCTTCCAGTAACCGGTCGGTTATGGCTTCGTACTGCAAGAATAATTCTTTTTTTTGTGCCAGCAAGGACATGGCCGCAGTAATTTTGGTGCTTTGCTGCATGCTGCATCTTCCTTTCCAAATCAAAACAATGTGCCCAAGCGGTTGGAGGTTATCTTGATGGTTCCTATCTATTTTAGCGCACTGCTGAGAACAGCAGAGGGTCGTCTGATGGAGCTCGGCGAGGCCTGTTTGTCCCGCAGGGAAAACAAAGTCACCTTTCGCAGTGAATTTGTCCCCTTGGTCAAGCTGGGTACCACGGTAGAAATTGTCCGTGTGCTGGGTCAAAAGCAGCTAGAACGTTTTCGAGGACAGGTGTACCTGTCCTCTCGTAATCTGCTGCAAATTGTTGAGGTGGACCCGCAGCTGATAGCCACGGTGCGAGCCCTCTTTGACACCAACACCTGCCTACCGGCGAACTTTACCGTGTCCCCCGACAAAGCGCCCGTATTCCCGCCCAAGCATGTGGATTTGGTCACCGGCACGGTGCGGTATCTGTCCTATGACACAGTGAAGCTCAGCCTGCTGCCCTATGTTGGGGAGGGGCAATACCTCATCATTGACTGCCAGTGCGAGGGGCTGGAGTTGCGCCAGACCATTGTCCGCGTGGAGCAACGGGAGCTGCTGGGGCGACGTGCCGCGCTGCTCCTCTGCTCTGTTTACGCCTGCCCGCCCGCCGAGCTTGCTACCCTGCGCACGGTTGCGGACCGACTGGCCAAGCTGGAGGAGGAGGTTGACCCGGAGCACGACCCAGATGTCGGGGCTGAGCCGCTTTAGTCGTGCCGCAGCGAGGCTGCCAACAACTTCAGCGTGCTGTCAGCGGTATCCTCCAACGCCTGCCGGTTGGCCTCGGCCGTCTGCAACAGCTCCTGCCGCAGTACCGGAATCTCTTTTGGCGCGTTGATGCCTATTTTTACTTTATCACCCGAAATTTCAGTGATGGTGATTTCGATATTCCCGCCGATGACTAAAGTTTCACCGACTTTTCTGGAGAGGATTAACATAGCAAACACAACCTTTTCAAAGGCCGGGAACCCCCCGGTCTTCTATTTTGCGGCGACCAGCGGCGCACGCACCGGATAGTCCTCCTCCAACATCACCTGAGCGGCGCAGCGGCGCACGGTATTAATGATAATCGGACTTTTTAGGTTGACGGTGGATTCGGTGAATTTTTCCGGGATGACTGCCACCAGCCGCACAATAACATCCAGCGGGTCGTCTATCTCCAGCAGGGTGGCCATCTCGCCGGGCAGTAGCGGGTCATAGCGCTCCGGCAGTGCTGCGGGGTCAACCAGAATAAAGCAGACCTCTTTGCTTGTAATCGACTGCAACCACAAAAAGCAGTCTCCAATATTGCTATCCGACAGCACCACAAAGTCGCGCTGCTCCTCGAAGCCGTACAGTGTCTGTTTAAAGTGTACTACCTGTTCGGTGTCAATTTCCATTGACCCAAAGTTTCTGGTTTCAATCATCATGGTGCTCGACATCCTTTATAAAACCGCAGTAGCGGAGTTTTTGGCGGTGCTATCCCTGTTAGGCTGTGGCCTGATAGTCAGGATCCGCACTGGCAGGTACATAAATCGGCTTGCCGATATACTCGATATTTAGTTTTGGGTATTGGGTGATTTCCACCGAAAAGCGTCCCGGGACAAATTCCATGGCGCTTTGGGCAATTTTCCAGTCAAAGTTCAGGCTGACCGGCTGGTAGTTCATTGACAGCTCCGGCCCGTTCCAGGAAATGTTGACCGGGCTGGTCGGAGTCAGCGCCAGCTGCCCGCCCTGCCAGTCCTGCATCATGCGGGAATACAGCGCGTCCGGTATGGTGGCACCTTGTTGTATCTGGGCCACCTGGTTCCCCAAGTCAACGTACCGGGCAACCGCATCCCCTTGGGCGCGTTTTCCCCGTGCGGCGGCCTCCCCCATCGCTGCCGATGGAGTTTTGTACCCTAGGTCATTATGAAATTCCGTACTATCCATGCGCATTTCCACATTTTTAGCGTGGTACTCCCAATCTCCACCCTGCTTGGAGGTGGTATGGGTCGCAAGCTCCGGATTATACTCCAGTCTTGCGCCCTCGCTATTAAAGCGATATTGCATGGGGGTTGAGGTATATTGTAGCAGCAGCATGGGCTCACCTCCCTGTTGAATCCTAACTGCACATCATCAAACGGTCAGCTACCGTAAAAAGTCAAAGATGGAGGGTGGAATAATCTTGCTGCCCAGTTGCAGTGTCACCATCCATGACATTTCATGGGTTTTGTTGTAAATCATTTCTTCCTCCAACGGCACTGCTTCCAGCTTTTGCTGTGTCGTCTTAAGGTTAATGCTGTCTCCATCCAGCCGGCTAAGGGTATCATCCAAAAAGCTGGAGCGTGTGCCCACATCGGTAACTCCCACCAGCAGACGGTCATAAGAGCCTGTCACGGCGGTCAGGTCGCGATCCATCTCGGTAAAATTGCCGTTTTCCATGTCGGCAATAGTTTTGGACAGCAGCGAGTAAACGTTGTTTGGCATTCCAGTATTCGGGTCAACTCCAAAGCCAAAGGCCTCCATGCCGGAGGTGGACAGCTTGACCACACTGTTGGTATCCACCTGTGTGCCCACGCCGGAGCCGGCAACGGTCATGCCAAGCCCCACATCAATGTAAATATCCTTATTAAAGTTAATTTCGGTGTAAACCGGATGGGCAGGGTCGGTGCGATCCACCGTGCTGGGACGTCCCGTTGTCGGGTCTGGCTCCAGCTTGTCAACCTCGTAGCCATGGTAGGTCAACACACCGCCTGCGTTGTCAAAGGGTGCCTTCCCGGTGCCACTGCCCGCAAAGGTGTACTTTTCGCCAAACTTTGCGTTAGATATCTGTAAAATCTCCTGTTGCAGACTTTTTAGCTCGTTGGCAATCAGCTTGCGCTCACTTGCCGGCAGCGTGCCGGTATCGCCCTGCAACAGGCGGTTCTGCACGTTTTGCATAATGCCGTTGACAATCATCAGGTTGCTTTCGGCCGAGGACAGCTCGCCCTGTGCGCTCTCAATGTTGGCGGTATACTGCTCGTTGCGGTACAGCTTTTCCCGCACCTCAAAGGCACGCGCGACCTCTGCCGTATTTTCCGAAACACGGGTATACTTTGTACCGGAGGACAGCTTGCGGTTGGATGCGGACAACCGACTCAGGTTTCCGCTCATCCGGTCAATATAGCCTCTGGTCATCATCCGCTGTGTAATTCTCATCAGGGGTTCCTCCTAGCGCTTACTATTAGCGTCCCACTACGCCGGTTCGGTTAATTAACGTATCCAGTGCCTCGTCCAAGGTGGTCATCATACGGCTCATGGCGTTGTAGGCCTTGGTATAGGCCATCATGTCCGCGCCCTCCTCGTCCATTGACACGCCGGAGACCTGCGCAATGTTGTCCAGCAGGCTGTTGGTAATGGCAGCCGTGGCGCCCAAGCGGCTTTCGTTAAACTGCTTATCCTCACCCAAGGTAGTCACATAGCCCTTGACAAAGCCCTCCATAGTGCCCTGAAAGCCCGTATCAAAGCTGATGTCCTTGGAAAACACATTCAGCATCGACTGGTAGTAGGTGTTGTCATAGGCGCCGTCCGCGCTGGTGGGTAGCAGGATAAAGTTTGGGTTGTCACCCCAATCCTTGGTCACCTGAATGCTGGAAGCACCCAAATCCTTGCCCTGCTCGAAGCCAAACAGCTGCTTGTAAATGACCTTGCCGTCGGGGTCTGTTTGGGGCTTGTTGGTCACCGGGTCCAGCACCGGAATGGTGTTGTTAAAGGCATCCGCAAAGGTTCTGGAAAAGGAATCCAGCTGATCCTTGTAGTAGGGGATGCCGCGTTCCAAGCTCTCGTGGTCGCTTTTCCCCGCGCCGCCCCGCCCGTTAATGACATCCAGCGACGCTTTGAAAATACCGCCGTTGGAGTCAACGCTCGTGCCGTCATCCTGCCATGCCAAGGAAACAGTATTGTCGCTGTTGCGAATAAAATTGATGGTGGTCGCACGGTTTCCCGTAACCGCCGCGTGCCCTGCCACTGTCACATCAATGGTGTTGTCCGGGTGGGTAGTCACCGAAATGTCGGCATACTGGGAAAGCTCATCCAACAGGGCGTTGCGCTCGTCAAACAGCTCGTTGGGGCCAAAGTAAGCGGAATTGGTGCCTTCCTTGGCAAAGGTCTCCTTGGAAATGCTTTCGTTGAGGTTGGCAATCCGTTCCATCAGGGAATTGACGGTTTCGTTGCTGACCTCCAAGTCGTATTGCTGCTGGTTAGAAATATTGTTGAGCTTAACATCGTACTGGCGCAGCACCTGTGTCAGGCTTTTTGCGGTGGTCAGCACAATGTTTGCGTTGGTGGTGGTGGGTGCGGAGGCATGGAGTGTCGAGATTGCCTTGTTAAATTTTTCGATGGCTACCTTCAGTCCCGCGCTGTCCACATCGTCCAGCGAGGTTTCCATGTCGCCCAGTACCTCGGTCATTTTATTGTAATACCCCACATCGGCGTTTTCCATGCGAAAGCGCTTGTCAAGGTAGGGGTCGCGCACTTGGGTTACACCGTTAATGTCGGCGCCCTGCCCTGCCAAGGTGTACGGCTTGGCCGCATAGCGCCCCTGGGTTCCTTGGGAGGTAATGGATACCTGATCCAACCGCTGCCGGGTGTAGCCAGTAACGCCAAGGTTTGAAATGTTATGGGAAACAATGTCCAACCCCTTTTGGTTGAGCATCATGCCGCGTTTTGTAGTCTCGAAGCCCATAAAGGTGGGTCTCATGGCAGTTCATCCTTTCGTTACGCCTTGCCCTCCAGCTTGCTGGAATGGACAGGTGCGACCGCGCTTGCCACACTGGTTTTGGCGGTCTGCCGACGAAGATTGGTCTGTGCGACCTGCATCGACTTGGCGTTATAGAATTTTATATTTCCAAGGCAAACCGATAACTCGTGGAGCTGCAAGCGCAGCTGTTCTTTCCGTGCTCCGTCTGTCTTATCCGCAAGCTCCCGCAGGGACATGGCTCCGAAGCCCGCTTCCTGTTGCAGACGAATCCGCTTTTGCTCCAAGTTTTCCAGCTGCTTGGCATTGGCCTGCGCCGTGGTAATCGCTTTTTCAATTCCCGACAGCTCCCCCGAAAGGAGTAGCTCCAGCTTTTGCGCTTCAAACTGCTCCATCTGGCAGAAAAAGCTGGTGTATTCGCCCAAGAAACTGAAGAACGACTCGGCGCGGTCATCCTTTACTACAATCATAGCTGTGTCAGACAAAGGCATTGAGAATGGCCTCGGTCAGGCGCTCGGTGGGCACACGGTACTCCCCTGCGGCAACCGACTGGCGCAACTCATCCAGCCGCGCTGTGGAAACGCTGGCTTCCACCTCGGCAGCGGTGTTGCGAACCAACTTGTCAAGCTCGGTTTTTTGTGCGGCGTTTTGGTGTGCCGCGCTGCTAATGGCAATTCTGTCCTGCTGGGGCATTCCCGGGCGGGCTTCCTGGGGCTGCGCCGCTTTTGGTGTTACAGCAGGGGTGCGGGTATAGGCTCGAATGGCACCTGTTGCGTCAATTTTCATATTCTTTCATCCTTTCATAAAAAGGGGATTCAGCGAAACGATACTCTCTCTAACTATTACGTTCGTCTAAATGAAGAGGAACTTTATAGTGTTCTAAAAATATTTTTTGAAAATACGGCTCTTTTCCCATAAAACAGCTTCCATGCACTTGAAAAAACATTTTTTAAAAGGTACAATAGAAAGAAAAACTACTATATGCCGATATCCTCGGCGGAATGGAGCACTATATATGGCCACAGTAATCTCCATCTCGAATCAAAAGGGCGGCGTCGGTAAAACTACTACTACCTATGCCCTGTCCGCAATTTTGCAGGATAAAGGATTTCGCGTACTGGCAGTCGACCTGGACCCTCAAAGCAATCTGACCTTTTCCATGGCCGCCGACAGCGAAGCCTCCCCCACCATCTACGATGTGTTTAAGGGGACAGCCAAGGTGCGTCAAGCCATACAGTCCACCGAAATCAGCGATATTATCCCCTCCAACATTCTGCTCAGCGGCGTGGAGCTGGAGTTTACCAATCTGGGACGCGAATACATACTAAGCGATGCACTGCGGCCTGTTTTGCCGCTCTACGATTACATTCTAATTGACACTCCGCCGGCGCTTAGCATTCTGACCATCAACGCCTTTACCACCTCGGACTACATCCTCATGCCAATGCACGCCGACATTTTCAGCTTGCAGGGCATGGCGCAGCTCTATGACACCATTGAGCGGGTCAAGCTGTACTGCAACCCCAAGCTGCAATACGCTGGTATTTTGCTGACGCGCTGCAACACCCGCACCAAGCTGGCCACCGAGGTGCGCGGCACTGCCGAGCTGCTATCTAAGGATTTGGGCATCCCGCTATTTACTGTTTCCATCCGCAACAGTGTGGCCATTTCGGAGTCCCAGTCGTTGCAGGAAAACCCGCTGGACTATGTTTCAAAAAACCCGGTGATGCAGGACTACATTGATTTTGCAGATGAAATGCTGCAAATGGGCATCTAAAAGAGCCTGTCTAAAATATACGGAGGAATGGTGCATCAACATGGCAAAGGCTAGAAAAGAAATTGACAAAGACGCAATGTATCAAAAAATAATGCCCTCCTCAATGCGGGCAGCGCCTCCGGAGGAAGCTCCCGAGCTACCTGCCCCGGGAAAGCGCCCGGGAGCTACCGCTCCCCGGCCACGCAAGCCCACCGTGGCAGCCTCTGCCGGAGCAGTCCATGCCCCTTCCGGTGCTCCGCAACCGGCAGGGCTTGCAGCGGCGCCCCATCACCAGCGGGAGCCGGAATACCCCGACGAGGCAAGGTACCCCCACGAGCCGGTTTACACGCCCCAGGCCGTCCCGCCGCCGGTGGTGCCGCAGGGGGTACAGCAAGCTGCCGCACCGCAAAAGCCTGCCGTCATTAACATTATGGAGCAGATGATTGCGGAAAAGCTGGAGTCGGCCATGGAAAAATTCCGTTGCTGCAACTGTTCCAAATGCAAGCAGGACATTACCGCTCTGGCACTCAACCGTCTGAAGCCCCGCTACATTATTAATGAACCCATTGCCATTGCCGAAGCACTGGACGACAAGGAAGCCAACACGCAGGTAACCACCGCGTTGGTGCAGGCCATCCTCAAGGTAAAGTCCAACCCCAGTCACTAAA
>JAVVRO010000002.1:0-35075 GCA_036654695.1 Angelakisella sp.
ATTTTCATTAAGGATATCATAAAATTGGTGAATTGTAAAACCAAATTGGACAGGTAAAATCCACAGTGATTAGGAAAACGCAAACGCGGTCTACATTTAGACCCGAAGGAACGTGGTGCCCAGAAAGCGGCTATGCTATGGTGCCCCTAAGGAGCTGTAGCTCTTTTTTTGTTTCACTTGGTTAATAAAGGCGAGCGCTTAATTTAAGGCATAGCAAAAGCCCCGCCACGCGATTTGCGTGTCGAGGCTTTCGAGTGGTGGAGGCGAGGGGAGTCGGACCCCTGTCCGAGAATCCATCCATACAGCTTTCTTCGGGTGCAGCCCAGTGTTTGCATTCCCTTGTCGCGCCGTCATTGGGCAGACTGCGCGGCTTAGTAGCTCCAAATACAATTACAGAGCAGGAGCACTCCCTATAATCGTTCACCACTAATTGACGCCTGAGCCAATGCCGTGGTACTCACTGGTCAGACGGCGGCTTAATTAAGCCGCGTAAGCGTAATCGTTATTAGCGTTTACTTTTTTGTTACCCGTTTTATAGAGGTCGAGCGCCTCTACCCGCTTACTGTACTTCAAAATCCCCGTCGAAACCGGTGCGCCCCCATATATCGTGGGGGTGTGCGGTCGGTCTTATCAGACCTTGTTGCGTGCCTTCAGCGCGCGGTCAATATCACGTTTTGCGTCCTTTTGTGCCGCGTCGTCACGCTTATCATAGAGCTTTTTGCCCCGGCAAACGCCTATCTCCAGCTTAACACGGCTGCCTTTAAAATAAACCTGCAACGGAATCAGTGTTACGCCCTGCTGCTTGACCAGACTAAACAGACGAGTTAGCTCTCTGCGATGTAGCAGTAGCTTGCGCTCCCGCAAGGGGTCGCGGTTAAAAATATTGCCTTGCTCGTAGGGGTTAATGTGCATCTGCTTGACAAACAGCTCGCCCTCCCGAAAATCACACCACGCGTCGCGTAGGTTCAGCCCACCGCAACGCAGACTTTTGACCTCGGTGCCAAACAGCTCAATGCCCGCTTCCAGCGATTCCTCCACAAAGAAGTTGTGGCGCGCTTGACGGTTGTAGGAAATTTGCTTGATGCTGTCCTTGCCCATGGGGCACCACCTCACTTTATCCGGTCAGATTAGTATACCACAACTGCGTACAATTTTCAAGAGCGAAACACCCATAGACGATTAATAACAAAATTTACCACCATGGTGATAATGACGCTTGCCCCTTTGGCTACCAGCTTATGCAACCCCAGCTGGTCATAGAACAGCCAGAGCAGCCCGGTGGACAGTAGCAGCATGGCCGCTGACAGTAGCAAAAATTTAACCAACGCCGGACTCCAAAATCGTTGGCTACTGCCAAAAGTCCAGCTGCGGTTCCAAATATAGCTGTTCAGCGTACCCACACTGTAGCTAACCACCTGTGACAGGTACACATTCCAACCCAGCAGCTGGGCAAGTAGCGCAAAAACGCCCATGTCCAGCAGAGTATTGGCAACGCCCACAATGGCAAACCGGCCGGCCTTGAGCAGTTCCGTAAAATTTTCCTTGGTTGGTTTACAGTTCACTTCGTCCCTCCAGCGCACGGTACAGGGTCACCTCGTCGGCGTACTCCAAATTGCCGCCCACAGGAATACCGTAGGCCAGCCGACTCACCTTAACGCCCATGGGCTTGAGCAGCCGTGCCAGATAAATTGCCGTTGCCTCGCCCTCCACCGTGGGGTTGGTTGCCATAATGACCTCAACCACAGTTCCAGTGGCAATGCGGGTCAGCAGCTCCTTGATGGTCAGCTGTTCGGGGCCGGTTCCCTCCATGGGTGACAGCAAACCATGGAGCACATGATAAACGCCATTATATTCCTTCGTGCGCTCAAACGCCAGTACATCCCGGGGGTCTTCCACCACACAGATGGTGCTGTCATCCCGCCCCTTGGACTGGCAGACCTGACACAGCTCTGCGTCGGTCAGGTTGGCGCAAATCTTGCAGCGGTGAATGGTAGTCTTGGCTTCCACCATAATGTCGGCAAACTGCCGCACCTTGTCCTCCGGCAGGTCAAGGATGTAAAAGGCAAACCGTTGGGCGGTCTTGCGTCCCACCCCCGGGAGCCGGGCAAATTGTTCTATTAGCTTTGTGAGCGGCAATGCGCTTTCCATTACATCATCCCCGGTACATTCAGTCCGCCGGTCACCGCAGCCATCCGGCTTTCAGAGTCTTCCTCGGCGCCCCGCAGCGCTTCATTAACCGCCGCACAAATCATATCCTCCAACAGCTCAATGTCTTCTGGATCCACTACCTCGGGCTTAAGTTTTACCGATTTCAGTTCCTTTTTGCCAGTTACGGTTACTTCAATCATCCCGCCGCCTGCCGTTGCGGAGTACTCCTTGCCTGCAAGCTCCTCCTGTACCTTTGCCATTTCGTCCTGCATCTTCTGCGCTTGACGAATCATCTGGTTCATGTTCGATGGGCCTCCGCCCATACCCTGCGGTAATCTTGCTTTCATATTTTGTTATTCTCCTATCGTTTTAATTTCAATCCCGCTCTCCGCCGCATTTTGCAGCAGCGAATCGAGGGGACTTTGCTGTTCTGCCCCGACCTGCTCGGTCGGTCGGTCATAGGGGCCGATGGAATATTTGGTGCCGGTAACCTCGGCGATTGCCTGTTTTAAACTGGCGCGGGTGTAGTCATTGGTGCGCATCATTTCACGGAAAATAGCATTGCCGCTGTCCACCAGCACGCGGTTGCCGCTTTGGTAGCCCTTGGAGTCCAGCAGTGCGCCACGCAGCGCTGGGTTGGATTTTCCCAGCCGCTCCAGCACTTCCGGCCATTGCGGCATCAGGACAACGGGCTCCTCCACTGCGGGCTTTATTGGCTTGGGCGGCGGTGGTACTGCTACTACGTCAGGTCGCCGCTCCGGGGGGGGCGAGGCCGCCGAACCTACAGAAACCACCGTTCCGGCCATCACAGCATTTAGCTTGGCTTCCAGCTCCTCGACCCGTGTTAGCAGCGCCTCGGGGGAGATAGACAGCCGCGGGTCACAGAGCTTGGCCAAACAAAGCTCCAGCTCGGTGCGGCGGGAGGCCGACCGCGTCATGATTGCGGCAGTTTCCTGCAAGGTGCGCAGCACATAAAGTATCCGCGCGCCACCGGTCGCTTTGGCCTGCTGCTTGTACCGCTCCAGTGCCTCCGGCAGGCAAACAATCAGCTTTTCGGGGTGTGCCACCGACCCGGCTATCATCAGGTTGCGGTAATGGGTAATCAGCTGCTGGCAAAGCTGGTCGTACTCGACCGCCTGCCCGCCCAGCGTCCCCATGACCTCCATTGCATCGGAAAGGGACTGCTTGGCTACCGCCGCGCCCAGGTCGAACAGGTAGTCCTGCCCAATCATGCCGGCGGCAATCCCGACAGTCTGCGGGGTAATGACATTGCCATGCGCCCAGCACAAATCCAGCAGTGAGATAGCATCCCGCATACCGCCGTCAGCCAGACGCGCCATCATGGTAAGCGCTTCGTCGTCCGCTTCAATGCCCTCGGCATTGGCAATGACCCGCAACCGACCCGCGATAACAGCGCTGTCAATGCGGTTAAAGTCAAAGCGCTGGCAGCGGGACTGGATGGTGGCGGGCATCTTGTGCACCTCGGTGGTGGCAAGGATAAAGATGACGTGGGCAGGCGGTTCCTCCATAATCTTGAGCAGTGCGTTGACCGCGCCGATGCTGAGCATATGCGCTTCGTCAATAATGTAGACACGGTAGCGGGTCATGTTTGGCAAAAAATGCGCCTCGTCCCGCAGGTCGCGGATGTTGTCCACCCCGTTGTTGCTGGCTGCATCAATCTCGCTGACATCCACCATGGAGCCGTTGTCAATGCCCAAGCACACCTCGCAAGCACCGCAGGGGCTGCCCTCGTGGGGGTTCAGGCAGTTGACCGCCTTGGCAATCAGCTTGGCGCAGGTGGTTTTTCCAGTGCCGCGGCTGCCCATCAGCAGGTAGGCGTGGGCGGGCTTACCGGCGGCAATCTCATTTTTCAGGGTGGTGGTAATGTGCTCCTGCCCCACCACATCCTCGAAGGTGCGGGGACGCCATTTGCGGTATAACGCTTGGTACACAGCCGTTCACCTCCAAAACAAAATAGGGGTATCGACAAAATAGGATAACTTCCATTGTCACACGGACGCCAGGTTGACTGCGGCACCCGCAAAACGCTGCTTAATGCTGCTCGGTTCCCCGCCTGACATGGTTCACAGCGTTGCGTCGCACAGGACCCGGGCATCCGCATGACAATAGACATTATCTGTCCTGTCCTACCCCTTATCTGACCAACATACCGTTGCTATTATACAGGATTATCTTTCAAAACACAATAGAAGCAGTGCAAAAAGTTGCACCGGAGTGATAAAGCTCCGGTGCAATTGACACCATACTAAGCTTACTCGCCGAACTTGGATTCAATCAATGCGACCAATGCGTCGACAGCCTCAACCTCATCCTCGCCCTTTGCGCTAATTTCAACTTCCTCGCCCTGTGCCAGTGCCAGCGAAAGCAGCATAACAATCGACTTTGCGTTTGCTTCTTCCTCATCGTTCAGCTTCTTAATGACAATCTTGGACTTAAACTTACTGGCGCAACCGATAAAATCGGACGCAGGACGTGCATGCAGGCCGGTTTTGTTCATAATAGTTACTTTTTTGCTGTACATAATAAAAACCCTCCATCTTTTTGTCTGTATATAATTTTGTATGCTCTATAAAAATTCCGCCAACTCGGCGCGTAGCATCTGCTCCACTTCGGCGGCAGTACACAGCGATTTCGCCTTGCTTGCCAACCGTTCGGCATCGGCTATGGTTATGCCGGAAAGGATTCGCTTAATCTGTGCAACCGAAGCTGCACCCATGCTCAGCCTGCGCATTCCCAGCCCCAACAGTACCGGCGCGGCCAGCTTGTCGCCGCCCATTTCACCGCAAACGCAGATAGGCTTTCCGGCAAGGTTAAACTGCTCCACTACATAGCCGATGAGCCGAAACAGCGCCGGGGAGTAGGTTTGGTAGTAGGAAGAAACCGCCGGATTTAGCCGGTCAACCGCTGTGGTGTACTGGGTCAGGTCGTTGGTGCCAATGCTGGCAAAGTCGACCTCCTGTGCCGCCCTGTCGGCAAGCAGCGCAATGGAGGGAATCTCAATCATAATTCCCACCTTCATCCTGCTGCTATAGGCAATGCCCTCGGCAGTCAGCTCGGCCTTGGCCTCGGCCAAGGCGGCTTTTGCGCGGCGGATATCGTCAAGGCTGCCCACCATGGGGAACATCAACCACAGGTTTCCGTGTACGCTGGCGCGCAAGCAGGCACGCAGCTGGGTTTTAAACACCTCCGGCTGGGTAAAGCAGAGCCGCAGCGCACGATTGCCCAAAAACGGGTTATCCTCCACCGGCAGCTCCATGCAGTCTAGCTTTTTGTCGCCGCCAATATCCAGTGTGCGGATAGTAACCGGCCGCTCGCCGTACTCCAACAGCACCTTCTTGTACATGTCGTACTGCTCCTCCTCGGTGGGGAGCGCACTTTTACCCATGTAGAAAAACTCAGTACGGAACAGTCCCACACCGTCGGTGTAGCGGCTGCATTCCAGCTCCTGTTCCCCCGCCGAGCCAATGTTCAGCTCCACCTCGACACGCACACCATCGGAGGTCTTTCCCTCCACGCCCAAGTACTTCTTGGTTTCGGCGCGCTTTAAGGCAAACTTTTGCTGCTTGTTCTGGTATTCTGCAATTTCATCGGCAGTGGGGTCGGTAATAATTAACCCAGTCAGTGCATCCACAATGACATTGCCCTTGGTTGGCAACAGCTCAAGAGCTCCGCTGAGCCCCAGCAGTGCGGGAATTTCGTAGCTACGGGCAATAATAGCGCTATGGGAGGTCGACCCGCCAATTTCAGTGATGATGGCCAGCACCTTGCTGCGGTCCAGCGTTGCAGTGTCAGAGGGAAACAGGTCATAGGCCACAATGACCACCGGAGTTTGCAGTACTGCAAGGTTGCGCTCCGGCACACCGGCCATACAGCGCAGCACCCGCGCCTTCACATCACGCATATCCGCCGCGCGTTCGCGAATCAGCTCGTTCTTTGACCTGCTGATTGCCTTGATAAATCGTTCGTAGCTACAGTGGACAGCCCATTCGGCAGTGTAGCATTCACCGGCAATTTCCTCCCGCAAATCCTCGTCAATGGCAACATCAAACAGGATTTCCAGATGCGCGGTAAAAATCTTAGCCTTTTCGGGGTCTGTTTCGGTCAGCTTTTCCCGAATAGCTTCCAGCTCCGTTTTGGCAAGCTGTTGGGCAGCCTCATACCGTGCCAGCTCTCCAGCCAGCTTGTCCGCAGGCACAGTGCCCTCAATGATTGTTGGCACATAGGGTCTGTATTGGAAAACCTCTCCGATGGCAATTCCGTCGGATACTGCAGTTGCTTTATATCTCATGGCTTCCCCACCTTTCCCATCGTGTCTTTAGTTTATCACAATGTCGCGTCGGAATCAAGAGAAATTCACGCTACAATGTCATTCTGATTAAGTTCATGTCCCCCTCAAAGCTCTCGTAATTGTAGAGCAACAGCAGGTCGTCAAAATCGACGCTTTTCGCCAGTTTTCCAAAGCTTTCCCCCAACCCACGCAGGTCAATGACATACAGCTCATCATAGCTGTATGTCAAAAACGGTATCAGGCAGTTGGAGTAGCTGTCCTTGACCATTAGCAAGCGGCTGGTCTTGCCGGGAGTTTTGTTTCGGTTGTTGTCAGACTTTATCACCGTCAGCCCATTGTTCCCATACAGGAACATGGCATATTTGTCCCGCGTGGCCAGCTTCTCCTTTTGGAACAGACCCTCCAGCGGAATTTTGTTGTTTTTGTCGTCGGTTACATAGTCATTGCCGTTGACCGTCACCGAGGTCACCGGAATATCATACCAAACCAGTGTGTCGGGCGGGGTTCCCAGCTTTTTAGCCTTGCTAAAGTAGGTGCCGTAAAAGCCCGGCTCGCTGTGGCGCAGCGGAGCAAGCTCCTCCAACGATACCGCCTTAAGCCCACGGCTGGCACAGTAGGCAGCATAGGCTTTGTAGGCGCTGCCAGTGGTCCAGTGGTGGTCAGTGCGGTAGTAGGTGTCCAGCGCTTGGGCAGGGTTGGCTTCGTCAATGTCCAATAACCCCGAAATCTCCAGCGTACTCAGGTCATTTCCCTTTACCTGCGCGTAGATATCCTCCATAAGCGGCTGCTGCTGCACCTGTATTTTCGCCAATCCCAGTGGCAGGTAGCCGGGCAGCTTTTCGTAAGAATTGGGAATAATCCCCAGGGTCATGTGCCCGTTGTAGCCCGCCAAAAACTGATTGACAAAGCCAATGTTCTTCTCCAGCCGTGGGGTGTTCACCGTGGTATTTTTTCCAAACAAAAAGCCGTGCTTGCCATAGGCCACGCCGTTGTTTTCCACCTTGCCCAAGGCAGTTTCCCCCACCGATTTCAGGGAGATCCAGCTGACGCGGGCAACGAACTGGTCGTTGATAAATTCCTCGTACTTGCGGGTGTATTCGTTTTTGGCAAGGCTTGCCCAGCTAAAGTTTGGGCGCTGCTTGAGCGAGCGGTTTTCCAGCTCGGAGTACTGCTTGCCGGTGGCAAACATATCGGCCACAAAAACCACCAGCATAAACGCGGTAAAGGCGGCCAGCATGGGGTAGCTTTTCAGCAACTTGATTCCTTTTAACATCCTGTTGACCTCCCTTTTAAAATCTGAAATACAAAAATGGGTTATAGGTGGCATCCACCAAATAGGCTACCGACATGACCAGCACCGCACCCAAAACAAGGTAACGCGGCCAGTTGGCCTTTGCGTTAATTTTTGCACCGATGCGCTCCACCAGCGGCGTTGCAAAAATAATGCCCAGCGCCAGCGAAATACCATAGTTCCGCAGATAGTACACCCAGTCCAACCCGCCCTGTAGAGTAAACATGGCGGTAAAAAACTGCCCGAGCTTGGTAAAGTCGGTAATGGCAAACAGCGTCCAGCTCACCAGCAGCAGCGGCAGAATGTAGAACCGGCTGAGCACCTTGTGCCGTTCCAAAAAGCCCAGAATAAAGAACTTTTCCAGAATGAGCAGTACAAAGAAAAACAGCCCCCACAGCAGGAAATTCCAGCTGGCGCCATGCCAAATGCCGGTGGCTGCCCACACGACAAGAATGTTGAAAATCTGCCGTGTGCGCGAGCAGCGGTTGCCGCCCAGCGGGATGTAAACATACTCCCGAAACCACGAGCCCAGCGTCATGTGCCAGCGCCGCCAAAATTCGGTTGCGCTTTTGGAGATATAGGGGTGGTTAAAGTTTTCCGGAAACTCAAAGCCCAGCATCCGCCCCAGGCCGATGGCCATGAGGGAATACCCGGAAAAGTCAAAGTAGATTTGCAGCGAAAAGGCAAGAATGCCCAGCCACGCCAGCGGAGTAGAGATGGCCGGATAGGACATCTGCTCCACCTGACTCCACAGCGAACCGATGTTGTTGGCCAGCAGCACCTTGCGTCCTACGCCCCGAATAAATACCTCAATGCCACTTTGTATCTGCGCGGGGTTCATGGTGCGCTCCTTGAGCTCGCGGTTAATGTCGGTGTAGCGTACAATCGGGCCGGCAATCAGCTGGGGAAAGAGCACCACAAACGCCGAAAAGTCAATCAGGTTTTTTTCGGCGGACACCTTGCCGCGGTACACGTCGATGGTGTAGCTCATGGTTTGGAAGGTGTAGAAGCTTATGCCCAGCGGCAATGTCAGCTTGAGCATGGGGATAGCCGTCCCCAGCACCGCGTTCAGGTTTGCCGAAATAAAGTCGGTATATTTAAAGAAGATTAGCATGCCAAGGTTGCCAAAGACAGAAAGCGCCAGCATCAGCTTGCACCGGAATTTGTTGTCGCGCCACTTTTCAATGCCGTTGGAGGTCAGGTAGTCCAATGCCACCGAAAACAGCATGATGGGAAAATAGCGAATCTCGCCCCAAGAATAGAAAATCAGGCTCTCAACAAAGAGTACAAAGTTCTTGTACTTTCGTGGGGTAAGGTAGTAGACTAAAAACGCGATGGGCATAAAGCGGAACAGGAACAAGATGCTGCTAAAAACCATAGCTGATATGTCCTCAATTTCTCTTATTTTTCAAAATTATCCTCGATTTTTTCAGTGGCCTGCGCCACCAGCTCGGTGTGGTTTTCTCCGCCTGCCAGCAGCAAAAACAGGTAGTTCCCCCGGAACACAACCCCGCCGGACACTGCGTCGCCATAGGCCTGCGCTACAAAGTCCCTGCGCTGTTCCAGCCGGGTGGCTACCGTCTCGGCACAGCCGGGCAGCGCTTCCACCGCTACCAGCTGGTCAGGGCGCTGGGGACTCATGGAAAAGTAGCCCTTGCACTGGGCAATCTCTTGGTCGGACAGCCCCAGCAGTGTGGTGGTCAGCTCGGCATCCAGCGCGGCGGGCATGGGCAGTTGCCAGTCCTCGGCTAGGGCATCCACCAGCTCGGCAATCGGTTTTTTTAACGTTTGCCGGCGCTCCGCCACCGGCTGCGGTGCTCCACAGCCTATCAGCAGGCACAGCAGGGTAAGCACTGCAAAAAAGCGCAGGGACAAAGCTTTTCGGAAGGTCATACGGTCAACTCCCCATCAGTGGCAAAATTTAGGGGATTTATTGCATGACTCTCCCCCAATACTAGTAATAGTATTTTGCCACCGTACCGGGTTATTCTGCTTGGAGGGAGTTTTTTACAAATTTGACCAAATCCTTGGGCTGGGCGGCACAAAACACCGTTGGAATGCCCTCTAAGCTGCCCGGCTCCAAAAACCCGAAGCCGTAGGTTAGCGCCACGAAGTCCATACCAGCCTCCATTGCGCCCACCCCATCATACCGGCTGTCACCAAAAAAGATGGCTTGGTCACGGGGAGGGTTGCCCAATAGCGCAAGGCACTGCTCAATGAGCTCGCATTTGGTAATTTTTACGCCATCTACAAGGGCGGTTAGCCCATCGACATATTGCAGCAGTCCAAGGTCCCGCAGGGTGCGCTCGGCGGCGGCGTGGTTTTTCAGGGTTGCCACCCCCACCATGCAGCCATTTTCCTTAATGTACTTTAGCAGCTCCGGCACTCCCGGGTAGACGGTGGTCAGCGGCGCAGTGTTCGCTTGGTAGTCGGCACGGTAGGTGCGCAGCAGCTCCGGAACCTCCTCCGGCGCGGCGTGGTAGTAGTTGACAAATGCCTCGCTCAGCGGCGGTCCCACAAAGCGGAACAGCTCCTGCTCCGGGATGGGCGTCAAGCCCTTGATGCGCTCAACATTGCGCAATGAAGCGTAAATACTGGGGGAGCTATCCACCAGGGTACCGTCAAAATCAAACAAAAAATAGCGATAAGTTTTTGAATTGGTCAAAGCAAATCTCCTTTTTCAGTAAGGCTACTGGTATCATATCCTAAATGGAAGCAACTGTAAAGGGTGCCGCACTGTGCCGAATAAAAAATGTTGGGAAAACCCTCGATAATGTGCTACAATATTAATTACCCTTGTACGAAAGAAAGAAGTGTTTTTTGTTGAGCAACTCTGCAAATGTCCTCACGCTGGGGAAAACTCCTGAAGCAACCATTTTAAAATTGTCGTGGCCTGCCATTTTGGAGCAGATTGCCTTTACCCTGCTCAATTTTGCCGACACCGCCATGGTCGGCGTACTGGGCGCGGCTTACACTGCGGCTGTGGGGCTAACCTCGCCGGTGCTGTGGCTGGCAGGGGGCATTATCGGCGCTGTCAGCGTCGGCTTTTCGGTGCAGGTTGCACAGGCGGTAGGCGCAGGTGACTACGACCGTGCTTCCCGTACGGTGGGGCAGTCACTGCTGGGCTCCGCCGCGCTGGGCATTCTTCTGCTGGTGGCAGGGCTTTTGGCTACACCGTTTTTGCCCAAGCTGCTGGGGGCTCAGCCCGATGTGGCAGCGCTTGCCGTGCAGTACTTTGGTGTTATGACCTTTTCGTTTTTTGCCAACAGCTTCGAGGTAAATATCTCGTCCATCCTGCGCTGTGTCGGCAACACCAAGTCACCGCTGATTGCCAACAGCATTGCGGTGGTGGTCAATGTTTTTTTGAACCTGCTGTTTATCTTCCCCACCCGGACGGTAATACTGTTTGGTAACAGCGTTACCCTGTGGGGCGCAAACATGGGCGTTGCGGGCGCGGCGCTGGGTTCGGTGCTGTCCATTGTTATTGCGGTTTTCCTCATGGCAAAGCCGTTTTTTTGCAGCGCCAACGAGGTACGCTTTCACCTGCGGGATGTAAAGCGTGTCGATCGTCAGATTATGTCCCGTGCCATTGAGCTTGGCATTCCCGTGGCTCTGGAACGCATTACCATGTCGCTGGGGCAGCTGGTCTACATCCGCATTATCTCCACGCTGGGCACCACCGCCTTGGCAGCGCACCATCTGGCAATCCAAACCGAAAGTCTGTCCTACATGCCGTCCTTTGGCTTTTCCATGGCGGCTACCACGCTGGTGGGGCAGTCCATTGGCGCAGACGACCGCCCCGGCGCTCGAAATTTTGGGCGCATTGCCGCCAACATGACTGCGCTACTCATGACCGGCGCGGGGGTGTTCATCTTCTTTGGCGGGTCACTGATGTTGCAGCTCTTTACCCGCGACGTAACCGTCATTGCCATTGGCGCGGGACTGCTGCGCATTGTAGCCTTCGCACAGCCGCCTCAGGCCTTTGCCAATGTGTACTCCGGCGCGCTGCGCGGTGCCGGCGACACCCGCTGGCCGTTCTACATTAACCTGCTGGGCGTATGGGGGGTGCGCGTTGGACTGTCGCTGGTGCTGGTCACCGGGTTGGGTTGGGGACTGTCGGGCGCGTGGATTGCCATGCTCTGCGACCAAGTGTTCCGCGGATATGTCTGCCGCCGCCGATTCCTGAACTGCATGTCGGATGGTTGAACAACATAGACGATTGTTTTTTGTGAAAAATGCAAGAATTGTATCCTTTTGATATTGTCTAATTTGCCGTTTTACAGTATCATATTGGTAAAGTGCGGGGAAGTTTTTTGACCCGCAACAGCGAAAGGAATGGTACTCCATATGAAACAGCTGATGTTGGGTAACGAAGGTGTTGCCCGAGGCTTGTACGAGTCCGGTTGCTCGGTCATTTCCAGCTACCCCGGTACCCCAAGCACCGAAATCACCGAATACGCTGCAAACTACCCCGAAATTTACTGTGAGTGGGCGCCCAACGAAAAGGTGGCCTACGAGGTAGCCGTTTCGGCGGCAATCGGTGGGGTGCGCAGCTTTTGTGCCATGAAGCACGTTGGGCTGAATGTTGCGGCTGACCCACTGTTTACTACCGCCTATACCGGCATTAACGCAGGGCTGATTATTGCCGTTGCGGATGACCAAGGAATGCACTCCTCCCAAAATGAGCAGGATTCCCGCCATTATGCCATTGCGGCAAAGGTGCCGATGCTAGAGCCGGTAGACAGCCGCCAGTGCATCGATTTTGTAGCCGAGGCCTACCGCATCTCGGAGCAGTTTGACACGCCGACCATGCTGCGCCTGTCCACCCGCGTGTCCCACTCCCAAAGCATTGTGCAGCAGGGCGAGCGCACCGAGGTTGCCAAAAAGCCATACCAGAAGAATCCAGCAAAGTATGTCATGATGCCCGCCGCCGCCCAGCGCCGCCATGTGGTTGTGGAGGAACGGTCAAAGGCACTGGCCGAATACGCCGAAACAACCCCGCTGAACCGGGTTTATCCCGGCAGCGATGGGCGGATTGGCATTATTACCGCCGGCATCTGCTTCCAGTATGCCCGCGAAGCTATGCCAGACGCGCCCATTCTGTGCCTTGGCATGGTGAACCCCCTGCCCAAAAAGCGGATAGAGGACTTTGCCGCGTCGGTGGAGCGGGTGGTGGTCATTGAGGAGCTGGACGGTATCATTGAAACTCACTGCGCCACCATTGGCGTTGCAGTCACCGGCAAGGCGCTGTTTGGCTACATTGGGGAAATCAGCCAGTCCATTATCCGCCAAAAGCTGCTGGGCGAAGCAGCACCTGCCTGTGTGCAGTACCCCCGGCAGGTGCCGGTGCGTCCTCCGGTGCTCTGCCCCGGCTGCCCCCACCGCGGCGTGTTTTACACCCTGTCCCGCCTTGGGGTTACGGTGTTTGGCGACATTGGCTGCTATACTCTGGGTGCGCTGCCGCCCTTGGGTGCCATTGACACGACCCTGTGCATGGGCGCGTCAGTGTCCGGGCTGCATGGCTTTTTACTGGCAAACGGCGAGCAGGCCGCCAAAAAAAGCGTCGCGGTCATTGGGGACTCCACCTTTGTCCACAGCGGGATTACCGGTTTAATCAACAGTGTCTACAACGGCACCTCCTCGACAATTATTATTATGGATAACTCCATTACCGGCATGACCGGCCACCAGCAAAACCCCACCACCGGCTACAGCCTGCGCGGTATGCCCGCGCCGCAGCTGTCCCTTGAGGCGCTGTGTACCGCCTGCGGTGTCGGGCTGGTGACGGTGGTGGATCCTGCCGACCTTGCCGCTACACGCAGCGCGGTGGAAGCTGCCCTTGCCTTTGACGGGGTTGCGGTGGTTATTACCCGCCGCCCCTGCGCGCTGCTCAAGGGCGTTAAGCGGTTCCCCGCTGTTACCGTGGCGCAAAATGACTGCATTGGCTGCAAGCGCTGCATGGGCATTGGCTGCCCGGCCATTACCATGGAAAATGGAAAAGCCTCGGTTGACTCCACTTTGTGCGTGGGCTGCGGGCTCTGCATGGGTCTGTGCCCCAAAAAAGCGATTCAGGCAAGTAAGGAAGGTGTCTCCCATGAATGAAACAAAGACGATTATGCTGGTGGGTGTGGGCGGACAGGGCACATTACTGGCCAGCCGCATACTGGGTCGCCTGATGCTGGACGCGGGCTTTGATGTAAAGGTGAGCGAGGTACACGGCATGTCCCAGCGCGGCGGCTCGGTGGTCACCTACATCCGCTGGGGCGACAGCGTAGCCTCCCCGCTGGTGGCACAGGGCGAGGCTGACATTATCCTCTCCTTCGAGCTGTGCGAGGCCGCCCGTTGGCTGAGCTGCTTAAAGCCCAATGGCTTCTTGCTTTCCAACAACCAACAGATTATGCCCATGCCGGTCATTACCGGTGCGGCAACCTACCCCGAAGCGATTGAAGCGGAGCTGAAAAAGCTCTGCAAAAATGTGGTGGTGGTGGATGCCCTTACCCCCGCATTGCAGGCTGGCAACAGTCGTTCGGTGAACGTGGTGCTGCTAGGGCTGCTCTCCGACAGAATGGACTTTCCCGAAGCGGCATGGCAAGCGGCGCTGGCCGCCTGCATGAAGCCGCAGCTGCTGGCGGTCAATCAGCTGGCCTTTTCCATGGGGCGTTCCTTGAGCCGCACAATGGGAGGAAGCGCCCATGTCTAATACAGTTTGGAACGAAATAGAGCGCGCGCCAATGGCCGAAATTCAGGCCGTACAGACCGCGCGTTTGATTCACACCGTCAACCACGTTTACAACAATGTCCCCTACTACCGGCAAAAAATGGAGGAGCTAGGTGTAACCCCCAGTGACATTACCTGCCTTGCCGACCTTGCCAAGCTGCCCTTCACCTGCAAGCAGGATTTGCGCGACACCTACCCCTACGGTATGTTCGCAGTACCCATGTCCCAGGTGGTGGAGCTGCACGCATCCAGCGGTACCACCGGCAAGCAGGTGGTAGTTGGCTATACCAAAAACGACCTTGAGGTTTGGGGCGATATGGCTGCCCGGGCTATTGTAGCAGCGGGCGGCGACGAGCACGACAAGGTACATGTTTCCTACGGCTACGGCCTGTTCACCGGCGGCTTGGGGCTGCATTACGGCGCGCGCACCATGGGCGCTACCGCCATTCCGGTATCCTCCGGCAACACCGCGCGACAGATTCAGATTCTGCGGGATTTTGGCAGCACCATCCTTTGCTGCACCCCCTCCTACGCCACCTACATTGGGGAAACCATGCGGGAAATGGGCGTGTCGCCCAGCGAATTGCAGCTCAAGGCGGGCATTTTTGGCGCGGAGCCGTGGACAGATGACGCACGTCGTGAAATTGAGCAGTTACTGGGGATTACCGCCTATGACATCTACGGCCTGACCGAGATTATGGGGCCGGGGGTTGCCTACGGTTGCAGCGCCCAGAACGGAATGCACATCTGTGAGGATCATGTCATTGCCGAGGTCATTGACCCCGAGACAGGGCGGGTACTGCCCGAGGGCGAAACCGGCGAGCTGGTGTTCAGCTGCATTACCAAGGAGGCCTTTCCGCTGCTGCGCTACCGCACCCGGGATATTGCCACCCTGTCGCGCACACCCTGTGCCTGTGGACGCACCATGCTGCGCATGAGCAAGCCCCGGGGTCGCAGCGATGACATGCTGATTATCCGCGGCGTCAACGTCTTTCCCTCCCAGATTGAAACGGTGCTGCTGCAAAATGGGCAGACCTCGCCGCATTATCTGCTGGTGGTGGATCGCGTCAACAACCAAGACACGCTGGAAGTGATGGTCGAGATGAATCCCGACTTTGAATTTGACGCAGTGCGGCTGGTGGAACAAAAGCAGCGGCAGATTGCCGCCGCCATTCAGTCAATGCTGGGCATTTCCGCAAAGGTGAGCTTGGTTTCGCCAAAAACAATTGAGCGCAGCGAAGGAAAAGCCAAAAGAGTGGTCGACAAACGAAAGCTTTATTGATATACTATAGGCAGGAAAAGAAACAATAGAATTAGAATAGTGCTGCTAAAGGATAAAGGGAGGTTCACGCATGACAGTCAAACAATTATCGGTATTTGTAGAAAACCAACCGGGCAGGCTGGCGGAAATTACCGCCGTGCTGCAACGCAGTAACGTGGACATCAGGGCGCTTTCCATTGCCGATACCACTAACTTTGGGGTAATGCGGCTGATTGTAGACCACCCAAGTGTTGCTGCCGAGCAGCTGCGGCTGGCAGGGTTTACCGTGTCACTGACCAAGGTGATTGCGGTGGGCGTGTCCGACAAGCCGGGCGGGCTTGCCCGTGCGCTGACGCTGCTGTCCGACGGCAGCGTGGTGGTCGAGTATATGTATGCGTTTATTAGCCGCGAGCAGGGCACGGCCTATGTTATACTGCGTCCTGATGATACCGAGCGTGCGCTGACGCTACTGACCGACGGCGGGATTCCGGTTCTGTCCGAGGCCGAAGTGGGCACCGACACGGAGTAATACCAGAGGGTTCCGGAAAAAATAGAAGGAGGTCTTGTCATGAACGAACAGGTAGTACAGATTGCCAACCGCATCCGCGAGCTTCGGGATGTACTGGAGATGCGCGCGGACGAACTGGCGGAGCAGCTTGGCATCTGCGTAGAGGATTATGAGCGGTACGAGTCGGCACAAACCGATATTCCCATTGGCATTTTGTATGGCATTGCCGCCATCTGCCATGTTGACCCCACACTGCTGCTAACCGGGCTTCCGCCCAAAATGCACTCCTATTCGCTGGCCAAAAAAGGCACCGGAGTTTCCATTGAACGGTTCCCCGGCTATCGCTTTTGTTCGCTGGCAACCAACTTCATTAATCGCGAAATGGAACCGATGATTGTTACCATCGAGCCCACCGGCGGCGAACCCAAGGAATGGTTCTGCCACAGCGGGCAGGAGTTCAATCTGGTACTGTCCGGCCGCATGATGGTGCGCTTGGGCGAACACGAGCTGGTGTTGGAGGAGGGCGACAGTCTGTACTTTGACCCGCGCATGTCGCACACTCAAATTGCGCTGGACGCCCCCGCTACCTTTTTAACCGTCATTAACGAGCAGGCCACTGCCTATGGCAATGTGACCCGGCTGTCCGCCAGCGAAAATCGGCTTGTGCCGCCGCTGGAATAAGCGTCTGTAACGTTAAAATCAGCCTGCAAACCGTAAGTGGTTCCGCAGGCTGATTTTTTTACTGTTTTTACTGTTTTTGTTCCCGCAGGCAGAGGCAAACCGGCGATGGCACGGTAAGGCGCTGCACCGACCTCATGGTACCGTCGGCTTCCAGCCGGAACAGCTCCACAAAGTCGCTGTGCTGGTACGCCGCCAGTAGCCAGCTCCAGTCCGGTGTCAGTACAATGTCACGGGGAAAGCTGCCAGAAAGGGGAACCTCTGTCCGGCCGGTTACGCCGCCGTCCTGCCCCAGTCGAAACAAGGTTAGTTTGTCGTTGCCCCGGCAGCTGACCGCCAAGCGCTGCCCGGCTGCGTCCATGCGAATGGCGGCGGCCGCCGCAAACCCGGTAAACTCGCTGTCTGTCAGCTCGTGGCATTCCAGCACCGCGCCAGTTTGCGCATCCAACACCAGCAGCTGACTGCTTAGTTCGCAGACCACATACAGCAGCTTTTCCTCCGGCGACAGCACCGCGTGCCGCGGTCCGCACCCCTTTGGCAGCACAAAGCGCTGTACCAGTGCCAGCTCCCCTTGGTCACCCAGCGAAAATACAAAGACACTGTCCAGCCCCAAGTCGCAGACAAACAGGCGTTGTTCCGCGCGGTCAACCAAACAGCAGTGGGCGTGGGAGACTTTTTCGTCCGGCTCCCGGGTCAGTTCCTTTAGCAAAAGGGTCGCATACCTCTGCGGAGCGCTGTCGGTCAGGCGGTAGGCAGAAAGACTGCCCGAATGGTAGTTTGCAACAAAGGCTAAGCCTTTGCTGGGGGCATAGGCAAGGTGACAGGGTGCAATGCCGCCGCTGCCGGCCTTACCGCAAAAAGCAAGCCCGCCATCCTGTACCCGCTTGTAAGCAAAAAGCTCCCCCTGCGGCCGTTCATTGGGGTTCCCGCCCAACCCGCCGCAAGCCAGTAGCTGCCCATTGGGCGCGCAGGACACCCAAGTGGGGTTGTCCAGTGCCGCAACCAGCGACACATCAGTCAGTCCGGCTTGGGACAGTACCGCCCGGTAAATTCCTTGGGAATCCCTGACCGTATAAGTTCCAATGTAAAGCTCAAATGAAGACATGGTAACCGCCTCCTCGCGCTGAATGGCATGTCATGGTTTTGGCAGCAACCCGCCGCAGAAAACCCGCTTTTAAGAGGAAAGCAACTCCTAAAATTTGTCCACAGAATCAAGTGTAACCCGCGCATAGATTAGTTTTTCGGGCTTGGGCTGACTGTCAGCAATGGTAATGGCATCCAGCAGCAGCTGCTGTGCCTGTGCAATTGCCGAAGCCCTTGCGGTATACAGCCGTGCCAGTACCTCGCCAGACTCCACCCGTTCCCCAATTTTTTTCACCAGCACTATCCCCGCGCTGGAGTCAATGATATCCTCTTTGCTTTCGCGTCCCGCGCCCAACACCACCGAAGCAATGCCGCAGGACTCGGTTTGCATCTGGGTAATCCAACCGCTGCGTGTAGCGCGCACCTCATGCACCAGCGGTGCTTGGGGGAACCTGCTCGGGTCGTCCAGCACTGCGGTGTCACCGCCCTGCGCCGCTGCCATAGCCTTTAGCTTGTCAAAGGCGCGCCCGCTGGAAATGGCATCCTGGGCTAAGGCGCGGCACTGCTCCAGCGTACCCTTGTTGGCAAGGTACAGCATGTTGGCCGCCAGTTGCAGGCAAACCTCGGTAAAGTCGGCAGGGCCCCTGCCCTGTAGCGTGTGTACCGCCTCGGTGACTTCCAAGGAATTGCCGATGGCATAGCCCAGTGGGATGTCCATGTCGGTAATTAGCGCAATGGTGTGGCGGCCATTGTGCTCGCCGATGGACACCATGGCCTGTGCCAGTGCTATCGAGTCATCCAGCGTCTTCATAAATGCGCCGCTGCCGGTTTTAACATCCAGCAGAATGGCATCCGAACCCGCCGCCAGCTTTTTGCTCATAATCGACGAGGCAATGAGCGAAAGATTGTCCACCGTAGCGGTTACATCCCGCAAGGCGTACAGCTTTTTATCGGCGGGCGCAATGTTGCCCGTCTGCCCGATAATGGCAATACCGGTGTCGCGTACAATCTTGAAAAAGCGTTCCCGCTGGATGGAAACAGACAGGCCGGGAATACTTTCCAGCTTGTCAAGGGTGCCGCCGGTATGTCCCAGCCCGCGCCCGCTCATCTTGGCCACCGGAACCCCGCAGGCGGCTACCATCGGCCCAATGACCAGCGAGGTTTTGTCCCCCACCCCGCCGGTGCTGTGTTTATCTACCTTAATACCGGGAATGGCAGACAAATCCACCATATCCCCCGAACGCGCCATGCACTCGGTCAGTACTGCCGTTTCGTGGGTATTCATGCCCCGCAGGCAGATAGCCATGAGTAGCGCTGACACCTGATAATCTGGAATTTTTTCCTTGGTGTAGCCCTCAATCCAGAACGCGATTTCCTCGTCGGTCAATGTTTCGCCGTTGCGCTTTTTGGTAATTAAATCATACATTCTCATGCTGTAGTACCTCTTTTTATTATGATACTAGCGACCGGCCTTGTCGTACGGAATCCCCTCTGCCCGGGGTGCTTGTGAATTTTTGGAGGTAAACGCCAGTACCACAAGGGTTGCTACATAGGGAATCATTTTGTACACATCATTGGGGATTTGCAGTGCGGCCAAAAACGGAATGCCGGAATAAGCCGATGCCACCGTTTTCATCAGGCCGAAGAAGAACGCCGCCATGAGGATACGCGAAGGCTTCCACTGACCAAAGATGAGCACGGCAAGCGCCAAAAAGCCGTAGCCCGCTACCGACGCGTTAAAGTTGGTAGAGGTGGGAATGACAAACACCAACCCGCCGATTCCGGCCAGCGCCCCGGAGATAATAACCCCCGCATAGCGCATTTTGTAAACATTGATGCCCACCGAATCGGCCGCTTGCGGATGTTCGCCGCAGGAACGCATTCGCAGTCCAAACTTGGTTTTGTACAGCACCAACCACGAAGCGACCAAAATGGTAAAGCCCAAGTAGGTCGTGATGTAGGTGTTTTGAAAAAACAGCCCGCCCAGTATGGGAATATCCCCTAGCAGTGGCACCTTTTTGATGCAGAACTGGTTCACAAAGGGAATCTGCTGTACATTGCGAATCATGCGCGCCACATAGATGGCAAAGGCCGGGGCAAACATGTTAATGGCCGTACCGCTGATAACCTGATCGGCTTTCATATTAATGGAGGCGTAGGCATGTGCCAGCGACACCAGCGCACCGGTGGCCGCCGCCACCAAAATGGCCAGCAGCAGGATGGCCTGACCGGGCAAAAACTGCTGAAAAACGCTAATAAACAGGATGCTGGAAAACGCGCCCATAATCATAATACCCTCTAGGGCAATGTTCACTACGCCGCTGCGCTCCGAAAACATGCCGCCCAAGGCGACAATCAGAAGCGGAATGGAAAAATACATTGTCTGCTGTACCAGAAAAAATACAGTATCCATTATTGCGTGCCCCCTTCCGCCTTTTGAACCGACTCGGCATTTGCATTATGCTCGCTGTCATCTTTTTTGACATGCGACTTAATATAGTTTTTGATGAGCAACGAAAACGCACTAAAATAGATGATAACCGCGACAATAATTTCAATAACCTGCGGCACAAAGTTGTAAAGCTGCATGTTAAAGCCGCCCACATTTAGGTATGCCACAAAAATGCCCGAAAAGATGATGCCCAGCGGATTACTCAGCCCCAGCAACGCAACGGGAATGCCGTTAAAGCCCTCGGCTGCCAACACATCCAGCACCTCAATCCCCTTGCCGGAGCCAGCCATATACAGCAGCGCGCCGCCCAAGCCTGCAAGCGCCCCTGCAATTGCCATGGACAAAATAATGCTGCGACGTTCATTGATGCCTGCATATTTGCAAGCGTCACGGTTGTAACCGCAGGCTTTAAGCTCAAAGCCAAACTTGGTTTTGTTAAGCACAATGTAGATAACTATCCCCGCCAAAATGGCAATAAAAATACCCGCATTGACGCTGGACGCACTGTTGCCGGCGCAAAAAATCCGGTCAAGCCCCAGCTTTGGGATAATTGCGGTGGGTGCTACCCGCATTGACTGATTTTTAAGCGAATCGAAGATGGTTCTGGTGATAAGGTAGTTGACCGAGTACATGCCAATGTAGTTCATCATAATGCAGGAGATAACCTCGTTGACATTGCAAAACGCCTTGAGGAACCCGGGCAGCAGCCCCCAGATGGCACCGGCCACCATGGCAAAGAGTAACGCTACCATCCAGTGGAGCCCTGCGGGTAAAAATGTCCACTTGACCCCAATATAAATTGCCACAAATGCGCCGACAATAAACTGCCCGGGCGCACCGATGTTGAATAACCCGGTTTTGTTGGCAAAGCCCACCGAAAGGCCGGTCAGTATGATGGGCGTTGCAAAGTAAAACACCTGTCCTAGGTTTTTCATGTCCACAAAGCCGCCCAGCAAAATGGCACCGAAGCCGTCTAACGCCTGCGTGGGGTTACTGAACAGCAGAATGACAAACCCTACCAGCAGACCCACCAAAATAGCCATAAGGGAGGACAGAAAGCTGTAAAGACCATCGCTGTGCAAAAAGCGGTGGAAGGATAGCCTGTTTTTCATAGCGTTTCCCCTCTCTTGGATCCGGACATGTACAGCCCTAGCTCCTGAACTGTGACCACCGTGGGGTCTAAGTCAGCGACAATTTCGCCCTCGTAAATAACCAGAATGCGGTCGCTGACATTGGTGACCTCATCCAGCTCCAAGGAAACCAGCAGGATGCCCTTGCCACGGTCGCGCTCTTTAATCAGCTGCTTGTGAATATACTCAATTGCACCCACATCCAGTCCGCGGGTCGGCTGCACCGCAATCAGCAGCTGGGGGTCGCGGTCAATCTCCCGGGCGACAATCGCCTTTTGCTGGTTACCGCCCGACATGCTGCGGGTTACGGTGTGAACCCCCTGCCCACTGCGAATATCAAACCGGTTAATCAGGTCATCGCCATATTTGTAAATTTCATCGTACTTTAAAAAACCATGGTTGCAAAAGCGCGGTGTAAAGTAGCTTTGCAGCACCAGATTGTAGGCCAGATTATAGTCCAGCACCAGCCCATGCCGGTGCCTGTCCTCGGGAATGTGCCCCAAGCCGCCGGTGTTGCGCTCGCGAATAGAGCTGTGGGTAACATCCTTACCGCACAAGGTAATGCTACCGCTGTCTGGATGCACCAGACCGGTCAAGGCGTAAACCAGCTCGGACTGTCCGTTGCCGTCAATGCCCGCAATGCAGACAATCTCACCCGCGCGTACCTGCAACGAAACATCGTTGACCACCAGCTTGCCGGTCACCTTGTTCTTCACCGTCAGGTGAGCGGTTTCAAAGATGATGTCGCCGGGCTGTGCCTCATCCTTTTGTACCATCAGGTTAACCTTGCGGCCAACCATCATCTCGGACATCTGCTCCATCGAGGTATTTGCCACATCCACCGTCCCAATGTACTTTCCCTTGCGCAGCACGGTGCAGCGGTTGGCTACCGCCTTAATCTCCGCCAGCTTGTGGGTGATAAACAGAATTGACTTTCCCTCGGCGGCCAGCCCCTGCATAATCTTCATGAGCTCGTCAATTTCCTGCGGGGTCAGCACAGCGGTAGGTTCGTCAAAAATGAGAATTTCATTGTCACGGTAAAGCATTTTTAAAATCTCAACCCGCTGCTGCATCCCAACAGTAATGTCGGAAATCAGCGCGTCGGGGTCAACCTTTAACCCATATTGATTGGACAGCGCCACGACACGCTCACGCGCCTTGTCCATCTTTAAAAAACCTCGGGTAGTTGTTTCCACCCCAAGGATGATGTTTTCGAGTACAGTAAAGTTATGTACCAGCTTAAAATGCTGGTGTACCATGCCGATTCCCAGCTGGTTGGCATCGTTTGGGTCGTGAATGCGCACAACCGCTCCATTTTTCTTAATCTCACCCTTTTCCGGCTGGTACATGCCGAACAGGACACTCATCAGGGTGGACTTTCCCGCGCCGTTTTCACCCAACAGCGCATGAATCTCGCCTTTTTTTAGTTGCAAGGTCACATCGTCGTTGGCAATAATGCCGGGGAATTCCTTGGTAATGTGACACATTTCAATGATGTACTCCATGTTACTCTCCCCCACGCTGCGTTATACTAATATCCAATTAAAACCTTTTGGTTTTAATTTGCCATGCAACACATGGCGGCGGGCGTATCCGCAAAAAAGAAAGCTCAAAGCGCCGCTGGCGCTTGACACCTTGGCGCTTTGAGCCCAAATACACAACTGGTTCTGCGAATTATTTAACTACGTTAACCTTGGTGGCTACTAGGGACATACCTGCGAAATCCTTTGCCGCATCATCGGTAAACACTTTGACAATGCCGCTGGCAATGCCGTCGGTATCCTTCACCAGTTTGTCATAAATGGCATCGTAATCCGCTTTGCTGAACTTCTGGAACTTGGAGGTTGCCATGGGCAGACCCACGCCGTTGTTGGCAGCATTCAAAATCAGGTGCTGGCCGCCGGGGAATTTTCCGCTGTAGTACTGGTCAAGCACCTGATAAACAGACTCGCCCAGACCCTTGGTGGAGGAGGTAATCACTGTGGGGGATTCGCCGGACTGGTCAACGTCAACGCCGATGACCTTGCCGTTTGCCTGTGTAGCGGCCGCCATTGCGGAGTTACCGACCGCGCCGCCGCAGCCAAAGATGACTTCTACGCCGTCGTTGTACCACGAAGCGCACAGTGTCTGTGCCTCGGGGGTAGCGTCAAAGCCGCCGGTGTAGTGGTAGTTCATCAGAACATCCTTCAGGCCAAGCTCCTTGGCAGCGTACTCCACACCCTGCACATAGCCGTAGCCAAAGCGAACAACTGCCGGAACTGCCATGCCGCCCAAGAACCCAAACTTGGTGTAGCCGTCCTTCACAGCAGCATAACCGGCCAAAAAGCCTGCCTGCTCCTCTGCAAAGGCGATGCCCACGGTGTTTTCGCCGGTTTTAAAGTTTTTGTAGTCCGCATCATGTGGGCCGCCGTCGGTATCAATGATAACAAACTTAACATTCGGGTACTGATCCTGCGCGATGAAAATCGGCTCTTCAAACAGGAAGCCGGGGGTAACAATTACCTTTGCGCCGCCCTTAACCGCCAGCTCAATGGCAGACAGGTACGCATCGGTGCTCTTTTCAGTGGGCTTGTAATACTTGTGGGTAATCTTCTTTTCCAAGGCATATTTTTCCAAGCCTTCCCAAGAACCCTGATTGAAGGATTTGTCGTCAATGGTGCCAATATCGGTAATCAGCGCCAGCTCAAAGGAATCGCCCTTTCCCGCTGCGGGCGCACCGCCGCAAGCTGCCAAGGAAAGCGCCATCGTCATGGCCAATAGAATTGCTAAAACTCTTTTCATTTCTTTTCCTCCTAAAATTGATGGTGTTGGTTCTTTTTATACTAATGCCCGCCGAAAGCCGGCAATAGATAACTACTTGCTGAGGTCTGCGCCGCCAAAGCCATGGGGCAGCAGCTCCCCTAAGGTATGCAGTGTGTAGCTGCCCGTGCCGGAGGCAATGATTAACGGCAGGTCAGGGGAACAAAACTCGTAAAGCGCCTGTCGGCAAACTCCGCAGGGAAAGCACGGCTCCAGTAGCTGCGCATTGCGTGTTCCACCCGCAATAGCAATGGCTGCAAACTCCCGCTCCCCCGCACAGACTGCCGTAAACAGCGCGGTGCGTTCGGCACAGTTGGTGGGGGTAAAGCCCGCATTTTCAATGTTGCAGCCCCGGTAAACCTTGCCCTCTTTTGTCAGCAGCGCCGCCCCCACCAAAAAGTTAGAGTAAGGCGCGTAGGCCGCTTTGCGTATCTCCATCGCTTCGCGAACAAGCATCTGGTAGTCCATATCATGTCCTCCTATGCCAATTCCAACGCAACGCGCATCATTGCGGTAAAGGAATTCTGCCGCTCCTGTGCGGTTATAGTAGTCTTTTTAAAGGGACAATCGGAGATAGTCAGCAGGCAGAGGGCGTTTTTACCGGCCTGAGCTGCATTCATGTACAGTGCGGCGGCTTCCATCTCTACAGCAAGTACCCCCATAGACTTCCACTTTTGTAAAAACTCCGGCGGCTCGCCGTAGAAGGTGTCGGACGACAGAATGTTGCCCACCTTGTAGTGAACGCCGTCACGCTGTGCTGCCGCTACTGCCTTTTGCAGCAGCTCCCAGCTGGCTACCGGCGCGTAGGTACCGGGCAGTTCAAACATTGCCCCGTAGTTGGAGTTGGTGCATGCACCCATGCCAATGGCAATATCGCCAAGGTCAAGCTCGTCGGAAATAGCTCCTGCCGAACCAATGCGGATAATATTCTCTACCCCGTAGAAATTGTAAAGCTCGTAGGAATAGATGCCGATGGACGGCATTCCCATACCGCTGCCCTGTACCGAAACACGCTTGCCGTGGTACAGTCCGGTAAAGCCGTACATTCCACGGACATTGTTGTATTTTACCACATCGGTCAAAAAGGTTTCCGCGACCACTTGAGCACGCAGCGGGTCACCGGGCATCAGGACGGTTTTTGCAATGTCGCCCTGCTTTGCTTCAAGGTGCGGGGTTGGAATTCCCATCGTGTTTTCCTCCATTCATGTTGTGTTTTACAGGTTAATAGGAACCGGCGGTTCCTGCGTTTAAGATGGATACCGCAGAGCTGGTACCAATGCGCTCACAGCCTGCGTCCAAAAATGCAACCAAATCGGCTTCGCTCTTGACACCGCCTGCCGCCTTAATCTTAACGTTTTTGCCAATCTGCCTTTGAAACAGCTGTACATCCGCCAGCGTTGCGCCGCCTGTCCCAAAGCCGGTGGAGGTCTTGATAAAATCAGCGCCCCCTGCGGTAACACAGTCGCACAGGGCAATCTTCTCCTCCTCGGTCAGGTAGCAGGTTTCAATAATTACCTTTAAAATGTGTGTGCCGGCTGCTGCCTTTAGCGCCGCAATTTCGGTAGTCACCCGGTCAAAATCGCCATTCTTGACATCTCCTAGGTTGACTACCATGTCAACCTCGTTTGCGCCGTTCGCAATGGCCTGCTGTACCTCGAACACCTTGACCGCGGTGGTGTTGTAGCCCAGCGGGAAGCCAATGACGGTGCAGATGTTCAGTGCAGGGTAAGCGGTATGTATCCGGTCGATGTACGAGGGCGGGACACAAACTGAGGCGGTCCCGTAGGTGACAGCTTCCTCACAAAGCTTCTGAATCTCCCCCCAGTTAGAAACTGCTTTTAACAGCGTATGATCAATGTGTTTAAAAATCTGTGCGCGTTCCATCTGTATCCTCCTAAAAATGCAATCGTATATTGTTGATGTGACAATTTTAACATTTTATTGTTTATTTGTCAACACGAATGTTGCTATTTTACCATTATCACAATTTAAGTTGCCATTTTTGGTGGAAACGATAAAACGTGTTTGTGATTCACAAAAATATCTTTACATTTATCCACATTTATGTTAGGATTATCACAAAAAGTAACAGTTTGAGGGAATATGTCTGTAAGGGGGTAGTATGTATGAATAAAAAAGAGGAGCGTCTGAGCCGCCTGACCGATATTATTAAGGCCCGTCACTATGTCCATGTCAAGGAACTGGCCGCCCTGCTGGGTGTGTCGGAGATGACCATTCGGCGGGATATTGCCCTGTTGCAGCAAAACAGTGTTATGGAAAATGTCAATGGCAATATTGTCTGCAATCCTTTGGAGTACAGCCTGACTGCCGAGGCCGAAAAGCAAAACGCGCAAAAGGATGAAATCGGGCGGTTTGCCGCTTCACTCATTGAACCGGATGACATTATTATTTTGGACACCGGCTCGACCACCGAAAAGATTGCACGGTACATTCCCGACAACTTTGGCATTTCAGCGCTATGCTACAATGTGAACATTTTAATGGAGCTGCGGCGCAAGGCGGGGGTGGAGCTGCTGTTTTCGGGTGGCCGCTACCACGGGAACACCCAGATGTTTGAATGTGCCGAGGGCATTGAGTTTATCCGTGGCATCCGCGCACAAAAGGTGTTTGTTTCGGCGGCGGGGGTACACAGCACGCTGGGCATTACCTGTGTCAACAGCTACGAGGTTCCCACCAAGCGCGCGATTTTGGCCTCCTCCCTGCAACGGATTCTGGTGGCCGACTCCCAGAAGTTTGAGGTGGTACGCCCCGCTTATTTCTGCCAGCTGGCAGACATTGATGTCATTGTCACCGACGCAGGACTGCCGCAGGAATGGCGCGACCGCATTGCACAGCTGGACATTACCCTGCACATTGTGTAACCCATAAAAGCATACAAAAAAGGTCACCAAATATGGTGACCTTTTCCTATGGGTAGCTTACTTTATTTCAGCAGATTGTTCGCGGTGGTAATGACCTCCGGTGCGCGGCGGAACAGGAACTCCCCGTCACGAACCGAGTCGGCTACGCTAACGCGGTCACAGACTGCTTCAAAGGCGCTCTTGGCGTTTAGCACAATGAAGTTTGCGGCCTTGCCGGCCTCAATGCCATAGCTGTCCGAAATGTTAAGAGTCCTCGCACCGTTGACGGTAATCAAATCCAGCGCGTTCTCAATTTCCGGGAAGCTCATCATCTGGCAGACATGAATGCCGTTGTCCAAAATATTCATTAGGTTGCTGGAGCCCAGCGGGTACCACGGGTCGGACATGGAGTCCTGTGCAAAGCAAACATTGAGCCCTGCGTCGTTTAGCTCCTTGACACGGGTGACGCCGCGGCGCTTGGGGAAGCTGTCGAACCGACCCTGCAAGTGGGTGTTTTCGGTGGGGCAGGAGATGAAGTTGAGCTTGGCCAGTCCCAGCAGCTTAAAGAGCTTGTAGGTGTAGGCGTTATTATAGGAGTGCATGGCGCAGGTGTGGCTGGCGGTGGTGTGGCTGCCGATGCCATTCATATAGGCCTCGTTTGCCAGAACCTCCAAAAAGCGGGACTGCTCGTCGTCGGTTTCGTCGCAGTGAACGTCAATTAGGCGGTTGTATTTGACAGCCAGCTCCACCGTCTTTTTGACCGACTTTTCGCCGTATTCGCGGGTGTACTCAAAGTGAGGGATTCCGCCGACAACGTCAGCACCCATTTTCAGTGCTTCCTCTACCAGCTCATCGCCGCCACGATAGGCGTACATACCCTCCTGCGGAAATGCGATAATCTGCATGGTCAGGGTGTCCTTTAGCTCCTCGCGCAGCTCCAGCATGGCCTTAAGCGCGGTCAGCTTGGGGTCGGTGACATCCACATGGGTACGGATATACTGGATACCGGTCAGCACCTCTTTTTTCATGGCCAGACGCGCGCGGTCTTTAATCTCCTCCTTGGAAAAGCTACCCTTGGTTTCGCTCCAGCGCTGGATGCCCTCGAACAGCGAACCGGTTTTGTTGGCGGCGGCGGGGTTAAAGGCAGTGAACACATAGTCCAGATGGATATGGGGCTCGACATAGGGCGGCACGGTCAGTCTGCCCTCCAGGTCAATGGTCTCCACACCGGGATGCGCAGCGGCCAATCCGGGGGCGATTTCCTTAAATACGCCGTTTTCCACCAGAATATCGGTCAGGCCATCCTGCCCCTTTAACTTCGCGTTAAGAAATAATTTATTTGTCATATGATTACAGCCTCACTTACTTTTTTTGGTTGGCGAAGGCTCATGCCAAACCCGGGGTTCTTGTCCTAAGTATCATAACACGCGAAATTGGAAACTTCATTGGATTTACAATACAAAAAGATTGATTTTTGTTGGACTTCCTGTATCTTGTATAAAAAAAGCTGCGGCTTTATAATAAAAACAGATAAAAACACGAAAACCGCTGGCACATCCCAACCCGGCGCTCTTGTCAAAAATCATACTATTAAAAGGAGACAGAACACAATGAGTAAGCAGATTCGTATGGATGAAATGACTTGGATGGAGTTCAATGCAAAAATTAAGGCCGGAGCCGTTACTATTCTTCCCATTGGTGCTTGCGAGCAGCATGGCCCCCACCTGCCCCTGTGCGTTGATACCGTTTTAGCGAAGGGCTTTGCCGAGCGTCTGGCAGAGCGAATTGACGGCATGGTCGCCCCCACCCTGAACTATGGCTACAAGTCCAAGCCACTGTCTGGCGGCGGTCCTCTGTTCCCCGGCACCATCGACCTCAACGGCAAAACCCTCATTGACCTGACCTACGATATTCTGGAGGAGCTGATTAAAGACGGCGTACAGAAGATTCTGGTGCTAAGCTGCCACTTTGAAAATGAAGCCTTTGTCTGCGAAGCCATTGACCTGATTGCACAGAAATACGGCGACCGCGCCAAGATTTTGCTGACCAACTGGTGGGATCCCATGCCCCTTGATGTAATCGACAAGGTATTCGACGAAGTTCCGTTCCCCGGCTGGGCATTCGAGCATGCCGCCATTACCGAAACCTCGCTGATGATGGCCTTTGCGCCGGAGCTGGTACACGAGGAGCGTATGGTGGAAACCAACGGCGCTACTCCCTGCTCCTATCACACCTACCCCGTCCCGAAGGATGCAGTGCCCGAAACCGGCGTGCTGGCTCCCGCAAGAACCTCCTCGGCCGCCAAGGGACAGTACATGGTAGACAGCATTTTGGTAGAGCTTGAAAAGATTATCAACAAGGAATTTGGCAAATAAGCCTGTCAAAATTGCTTTTCGCGAATCACATAGGAGTGTAGTAAACAATGAACAAAACAAAAGGCATTCTTCTGACCATGCTTTCCGCTGTGGTGTTCGGCTTTGCGTTTACGCTGGGGCCCATGACCTATGGCGCTGGCGGCAGCAATCCGGTCACTCTCACCTTTTTGCGTAACGCCCTTTGCCTACCGGTGCTGCTGGTCATTCTGTTGGTACAAAAGACCTCCCTTAAGGTCACCCGCAAGGAGCTACTGGGACTGCTCGTACTGGGCTGCATTGGTAACGCGGTTACCACCCTGATGCTCAACATCGCATTTTCACTGGTGGATGTGGGCATTGTAACCACCATCCATTTTGTCTATCCCGTGTTTGTAACGCTGGGCTGTGTCATGTTCTTCAAGGAAAAGCTGGGGCTCCGCAAGCTCATTTCCCTCTGCATTGCTACTGCCGGTATCGCCTGCTTCTTTTTTGGCACCGATACCTCCGCAGCCAGCGGCAATGGAGCGCTCATCGGCCTGCTCCTTGCGGTAGCCTCCGGTGCAACCTATGCGTTTTACATCATCTTTATGGACAAAAGCGGCCTAAAAAACCAGCCCACCTTTAAAATTACCTTTTATGTTGCGCTGATGTCCGCTGTCTCCATGGGTATTTTCGGTATGGTGACCAACCAGCTAACGCTGGGTACGCTTACCACAAAATCTTGGGGAATCTCGCTGGCCTTTGCCATTCTGTGCACCGTGGTGGCACTTTCGCTGCTGCAAATGGGCATTAAGAATGTGGGCGCATCCACCGCAGCGATTCTTACCACCTTTGAACCGATTACCAGCATCATCTTCGGGGTCATTCTGTTGGGCGAAAAGATTACTGTCATCAAGGTGATTGCCTGTATCCTCATCCTAATTGGCGTGGTCACTTTGTCGCTGGCAAAGGAAAAACCGGCAGCGGCAGCCGCTCCTGCAATTACACCCGCAACCACCGCTGAATAACCTCCTCTTTTCGGCGGCATACCATAAAAAAACGGCTCCCTTGGGAGTCGTTTTTTTGTTATCCTCAATCCCCTAAAAATTCCTTGGCGATAATGCTGTTAAACAGCTCCAGTCTGCCCTGCGCATCATCCAAATCGTGCCCGGTCAGCTCCCGAATCTTGTTCAGACGGTAGACCAGCGTGTTACGGTGGATAAAAAGTGCTTGGGAGGTTTTGACAAGATTGCAGTCATTGCGCAGATACTGGTGCAAAGTGGGAATCAAATCCGCTTGAGTTTCCCGGTCATGCCGCAGTAACTTGTCCAAACGATACTGGTAGTACTGGCGAATCTCCTCGGGGTTTTCAATCTTGAGTAGCAGACGATAGATGCCCAGCTGGGAGTAGGAAACAATGTTGTCCTCCATGTTAAGTTTGCGGTAAAGCTCTAACGCTTTACAGGCTTCCTTGTAGCTGACCGACATGGGGATTGCATCGCTGTAGGTGCGCCCAAAGCTGAGAATAATCTCCTCGTCGGGGTAAATTTGGCAGACCAACCGATGGGCGCTGCGCAGGTATTCCGCCGCGCGAAGACTGTCCTCCTCGGTAGCAGCAGTCAAAAAACAGATGATGTTGCCGCCAGAGGCCATTGACACAAAGGGAACGCCCTTTTGTCGGCACAGGCTATCCAGCGTCTCCTGTAGCTTGACCTCCAACGAGTCCACGCGGGTGTAATCACTGACTGCATCGGACTGTAGCAGAATGTGAAAAACCGCAATGAAGCAAAAGGGGTTCAGCTTGACCCGGTACGCCTCCGCCAGCTCGCTGACCGTGGCAGTCTCCCCCGCCTGCGGGAACAGCAGCCGGTTCAAAAAGCTGTCGGTTTTGCGGCGTTCGTATTTGTCCAGCATAATTAAGTCAACAATTTCGCTGGTGACATCGATGAGCTTAATGTCCCATGGCATTTCAAAAAGCGGCAGTCCGCAGCTATCTGCTTGCAAAACAATCGAGGGGGGAATTTCCCGAATGTACTCGCTGCCCACCAGTAGCACCAACCCGCACAGCCCCTTGGAAACACATTCGCTGACCAGTGTTTCCAGACTGTCGGTGCTGTTGTCGCGCCCAATGCCGGTAATAAATAGCAGCTCGCCGCCGTGTACCCACTGGGAAACGGTAGTGGTCTGTCCCACATAAGGCCATGTCAAGCGGCGGTTCAGTCCTCCGCGCCCCGCAACCAGCTTCATCTTTTTAAAGTAACCCAGCTCCAGCAAATCACCACAGACAATGGACATGGACAACACTTCCCTGCTTTAAACTTGCTATTAGTGTACCATTTCGTATCATAAAAAGCAATATTTTGTTCCTTTTGCCATGCAGTAAGCTTTCAAGGTAATGCACAAAAATACTGTAGAAAATCTGTTGACATTACCTAATGCGCATGGTACAATAAGGTATGAATCTTTAGCTATTTTGAATAATAGAAAAACGGGGAGTGTATTCCTCGTTTCTTTTGTTTATCGGAAAAAAACAATATGTGGAGGTAAAATGAACGAATTATCCTTTAACGACCTTGGGTTGACCCCAAAGGTAAAACACGCCATTGACGACATGGGCTTCGAGATGGCAACCGGCATTCAGTCCCAGTCCATTCCACTGATTCGCACCGGTGTGGATGTCATTGGGCGCTCCCAGACCGGCACCGGGAAAACGGTAGCCTTTGCCATTCCTGCCATTGAGCGCATTGACACCCACGAGGAGCGTCCCACCGTGCAGGTGCTCATCCTCTGCCCTACCCGCGAGCTGGCACAGCAGGGCTGCGACGAAATTAAAAAGCTGACCAAGTACAAGACCGGTGTAAAGGTTGCGGATGTGTACGGCGGCGCACCCATGGAGCGGCAGATTTTTGCCCTCAAAAAAGCGAATATGGTCATTGGCACTCCCGGCCGTATTATGGATCACCTGCGCCGTAAAACCCTGCGGCTGGGGAACCTAAAGCTGGTGGTACTGGACGAAGCCGACGAGATGCTTAGCATGGGCTTCAAAGAAGACATTGAAACTATTCTGACCGACGCGCCTGCCGACCGTCAGACCATTTTGTTTTCGGCCACTATGCCCCCTGCCATTTTGGCGCTGACCAAGCAGTTTTTGCATGACCCGCAGATGGTGGAAATCAACCGCCAGATGGTGACCATTGAAAATATCAGCCAGAGCTTTGTTGACGCACCCATGGGTCGCAAAATGGATGTGCTCAATCTGCTGCTGCGGTTCCACCAGCCCCAGCTTGCCCTCATTTTTTGCAATACCAAGGTTATGGTGGACGAGCTAACCGAGTACCTAAACAAAAACGGCTTTGAGGCCGAGGGGCTGCATGGCGACATGAAGCAATCCCAGCGCAGCAAGGTCATGGACGGCTTTAAGTTTGGCAAGACCGGTATTCTGGTAGCTACCGACGTAGCCGCCCGGGGCATTGATGTCAACGGCATTGATTTTGTCATTAACTACGACATTCCCCAGAGCACCGAGTACTATGTCCACCGCATTGGCCGTACCGGTCGTGCTGGGAAATCCGGCGCCGCCATTACCATTTGCAGCGGCCGCCGACAGGTCATCCTCATGCGCAGCACCGCGCGGGAGGTTAAGTCCGAAATTACACAGGTTGCCATTCCCACCCCTCAGGAGATTGCAGGCAAAAGCCAGCTGCGTAACCGCCAGCTGGTGGAGCAGGCCATGGCCGTCGAGCCCGCCGCCGTTTATACCCAGCTGGTGGAGCAGCTGGTAGCCGACGGACACGACCCCAGCGCCATTGCCGCCGCCATGGTTGCCCTGCACTTTGGTTCCAAAGAACCGGAGATTGCCGAGGTGCATTCCGCACCCATGCGCAGCCGTGAGGAGTTTGATGGCGGGTTTCAAAAAATTGTGCTTAGCATTGGCCGTTCCAGCCATGTTGCACCAAATCACATTGTGGGCGCCATTACCGAGCGCGCCGGAATCCGCGGCAGCGAAGTCGGCAAGATTGAAATTTTTGACGACAACACCACCGTGGGCATTCCTGTTGGCAAGGTAACCGATGTCATTGAAGCAATGCAGGGCTGCAAAATCTGCGGTAAGCCCACCGATGTTGCGTTGCTGGCACCCAAGCCCGCCACCCGCAGCGGCGCACCCTATGGAAAGCGCAGCTATCAGGGCAAAAGCTACGGGCAGGAAAAGCCGGGCAACTTCCACCGCAGGAGCAAGTCAGCTTACTAAGAATTATTACAGATAAACAAAAAGCTCAGTGAAAACTGGGCTTTTTTGATTGATACTGGCATGAATTCGTGGTAAACTAAAAGAGAACATCATAAAATACCATGAGAAAATAAACAGGGGGCTAAAAATTGGATAACGACAAAAAATTTGCGGTTTTGATTGATGCGGATAATATTTCGCAGAAATACATTAAAAAGATTCTCGATGAGCTGCCAAAGGACGCCATTGCGACCTACCGGCACATCTTCGGCGACTGGACCAGCCCCTACCTTGGTTCGTGGAAAAAAGTACTGCTGGATCACTCCTTCACCCCCATTCAGCAGTACAGCTACACCACCGGCAAAAACTCCACCGACTCCGCCATGATTATTGACGCAATGGACATTCTGTACGCCAACAAGGTGGACGGCTTTTGCTTGGTGTCGTCGGACGGCGACTACACGCGACTGGCGGCACGCCTGCGGGAATCCGGTGTCATTGTCATTGGCATGGGCGAAACCAAAACCCCCGCGCCTTTCATTAACGCCTGCAATCAGTTTAAGTATCTGGATCGCCTGACCGCCACCGACACCCCCAACAGCGTGGATAAAGAAGAATCCATTATTGAGATTTCGGAGCTGCAAAACACGCTGGAGGAAATTATTGCTGCCATGCAGAACATTGTGGACAACAACTCCGATGAAGACGGTTGGATGTCCCTTGCCGAGGTGGGTGGCATTATTGCCAAGCGGTTCCCCGATTTTGATGTGCGCAACTACGGCTACACCAAGCTGACTTTGTTTGTAAAATCTACCGATAAATTTGACATTAAAAGCGAAACCATCCCCCGTACCTTCGCAAAAAGTGTCTTTATCCGAAACAAAGGAGGAAATTTATGAATTATCTTTCGGCGGTCAACAGCATCTGGCTTTACCTGATTACAGGCGGAATTCTGCTCTTTGTCATCGGCCTTTGTCTGGTGTTCTTGGTCAAAAGCTACCGCACGGGGCTGGCCATTGGCATGGACCGCAAGGTGCTGCGCAAAGCCATTGCCAGCAGCGCCACCTTTACCCTGCTTCCCAGCATCAGCATTCTGTTGGGTGTCATTGCGCTGTCCGGCACGCTGGGCGTACCGCTGCCGTGGCTGCGGCTGTCGGTGATTGGGGCGTTACAGTACGAGCTTAATGTCGCCGAAATTGCCGCCACCAGTGTGGGGCTTTCCGGGCTTAAGGTCAGCGAAATGACGGTGGGCGCCTTTGCCACCATTGCGCTGGTT
>JAVVRO010000002.1:35085-43224 GCA_036654695.1 Angelakisella sp.
ATGACAGTTGGCATTCTGGGCGGCATTGTCTGCTGCATCTTTGGACTAAAAAAATACTTAAACAAGCTGCGCACCAAGGTAAAGCCCGCCGGAGAAAACGGAAAACCCGGCTTTGGCTCTTGGGCAACCGTTGCCATGTTCATCGGGTTGTGCAGCACCTATATTGCCAGCTACATTGGCACCTTTGTGGCGCGCGGCAACTGGATGCCGCTCTTTGTGGCGGCTGTCAGCGCGGCGGTCATGCTGGTGTTTGAATACTTTATTCAAAAGAAAAAAATGTCGGTACTGGAAAACTTTGACCTTGCGACCAGTATGCTGGTGGGAATGATTTCCGCCGTACTGGTCGGCATGATTTAGGAGGTGGGCGGCATGGAACAAAAAAAGGACTTTTTTGAACTGTTAAATAACCAGCTGCATACCATTGGTAAAATCGGACTGATTGTCGGCTGTATCCTGCTCATCGGCGCACCCTTTGCCATGGGCGCGGTGCTGGGTGTTTCGCCCGACATGGGCGGGTTTCTCTCCGGGCTGCTCAAGGTCGGAATGATTTACATCCCGGTATCGGTGGTGGAATTTTTGGTGTATACTCCTATGCTTGGGGTTGGTGCCAGCTATCTGGCCTTTTTGACCGGCAATATTACTAACCTTAAAATTCCCTGTGCCATTAACGCGCGGGATATTGCCAAAACTCAGGCGGGTACCGCCGAGGATGAGATTATTAGCACCATCAGCGTTGCTACCAGTGCCATTGTTACCACATTGGTGGTTTTTCTGGGAGTGCTGCTGTTGACCCCGCTAAGTCCTATTTTGGAAAACCCCGTACTAACTCCCGCCTTTGACAATGTAGTCCCCGCGCTGTTTGGCGCGCTGGGGTTAAAGTACATCCTAAAAGGCACCAAGATTGCGGTACTGCCTCTGCTGCTGATGACACTGCTGTGCATTTTTGTCCCCTCTGCCATTAGCCAGACCAGTCTACTGCTGATTCCTACCGGTGGGCTGGCCATTGTCATTGCCTACCTGCTATTCAAAAAAGGCAAGCTTTAAATCCGAATAAAAAATGGAGGGTCACTGATGAATAGTACCAATAACGAAGCCCGCGCCCAGCAGTATGGTCGGTCGCTGGCAAAGCTGATTCAGTGCGAGACAGTTTCCAGCCGGTTTGAGGAAAGCCGCGAAAAATTTCTGGGCTTCCACAAGCTGTTGGAGGAACAGTTTCCGCTGCTGCACAAAACCTGCGAAAAGCATCTGTTTCACGGCAGCCTGCTGTTTCATTGGCACGGGAAAACCAGTGTAGAACCGCTGCTGCTAATGAGCCACCACGATGTGGTCGAGGCCAACGGTGACTGGTCGCACGGTCCCTTTAGCGGTGAGATTATTGACAATGTGCTGTGGGGGCGTGGCACGGTGGATACCAAGTCTAGCCTGTTCTGCATCCTGAGCGCGGTGGAGGAGCTGCTGTCCGACGGCTTTGTTCCCCAAACCGATGTTTACATTGCCAGCAGCTGCACCGAAGAATGGAGCGGCGAGGGCGCACCGTTGACCGCACAGTACTTAAAGGAACAGGGCGTACACCTAGGGATGCTGCTGGATGAAGGCGGCATGATTATGGAGGAGCCAATTGCAGGGGTCAAGGGTAAATTTGCCATGATTGGCGTACTGGAAAAGGGCTACGCCGATGTAAAGTTTATTGCCAAGGGCAAGGGCGGACATTCCAGCGCTCCCGGCAAAAATACGCCCTTGGTGCGTCTTGCCAAGTTCATCTGCGAGGTTGAAAAGCATTCGCCCTTTACAGTCCAATTTAACCCCACCGTACGGGAAATGTTCCGCCGGCTTTCCCCCAGCATGGGCTTTGGGATGCGGCTTATCTTTTCAAACCTATGGCTGTTCGGGCCGCTGCTTAAAAAGCTGATGCCCTCCATTAGCCCCGCCGGTGCCGCCATGCTGAAAACAACCTGTGCCTTTACCACTGCGTCAGGCGCTTCCGGGCTTAACGTGCTGCCCCAAACCGCCTATGTCACTGCTAACCTGCGGTTTATTCCCCACCAGCCCACCGACGAGAGCATTGCGCTGCTGGCCGATATTGCAAAGAAGTACGACTTGGAAACCGAGGTCATCTACAAAGACTACCCCTGTCCTGTGGTGGACTACCAAGGAAAGCCCTTCTTGCTGGTGGAAAGCACCGTGCGGGAGCTGTTCCCCAACTGCACGCCCAGCCCCTATGTCATGACCGGCGGCACCGATGCGAAGTTTTACAAGGATATCTGCGAAAACGGCATCCGCTTTGCTCCCTTGGAGATTAACGCCCAGCAGTTTTCCAGCATCCATGGGTTAAACGAAAACATCGACCTTGCCGTACTGCCTTCCGGCGTGGATTTTTACAAAACAATTATCCGGAAGTACCAGTGATGCAACACAGAACACGGGAAAGGAACTGTAATTGATGGAGCAATCAGAACAGCCGCACAAGCGCCGTCCGCGGTATCAGGGCACCCATCCTAAGACTTTTCAGGAAAAGTACAAGGAGCTGGAACCGGAAAAATATTCTGATACCGTAGAAAAAATCATTCAAAAGGGCAACACCCCCGCCGGAATGCACATTCCCATCTGCGTCAAGGAAATACTGGAGTTTTTGCAGATAAAGCCCGGACAGATTGGCTTGGATGCAACGCTGGGGTACGGCGGTCACGCTACCGAGCTGCTAAAATGTCTGGATTCCAAGGGTCACCTCTATGCTCTGGATGTGGATTCCATTGAAATTGTAAAAACTCGTGACCGCCTTGCGCACTTAGGCTACGGCCCCGAGATAGTGACCGCCATGCACCTGAATTTTGCCAATATTGACGAGGTTGCGGAACAGGTTGGACCCTTTGACTTTGTGCTGGCGGATTTGGGAGTGTCCTCAATGCAGATTGACAACCCCGACCGCGGGTTTACCTACAAGCGGGAGGGGCCACTGGACTTGCGGTTGGACCCGCAAAAAGGAATTTCCGCCGCACAGCGTCTCAAGACAATAACGCGGGACGAGCTGCAAGGAATGCTGATGGAAAATGCGGACGAGCCCTATGCCGAACCCATTGCCCGGGCAATTATCGCGGCCATAAAAAAAGGCTTCCCCATTGTCACAACGACACAGCTCCGGGAAATTGTCGAGCACGCCCTTGCGTTTCTTCCTGCCGGCCAGCGCGGGGAGATGGTTAAAAAGTCGTGCCAACGCACCTTTCAGGCACTGCGCATTGATGTGAACAGTGAGTTCGAGGTGCTGTACACCTTTTTAGAAAAGCTGCCAAGGGCACTTGCCAAGGGCGGTCGGGTCGCCATACTGACCTTTCATTCGGGGGAAGACCGGCTAGTCAAGCAGTCCTTTAAAGCGATGCTGCGCCAAGGAGTTTACAGCGAAGTTGCGTCGGAGGTCATTCGCCCATCCGTGGAAGAATGCAACCGAAACAGCCGCGCCCGCTCCGCAAAACTACGTTGGGCGGTCAAAGCCTAGATTCTTTTTTGATTGGTGGGGAAACTATGAAGCGTATGCTTGCGGCAGCTGTCGCAATACTGATGATGGTCAGCCTTTCCATGACCGCCTTTTCCGCGGAGGGGAATCGATTTCCCTTTCCCCAGCGAACCGTGCGGGTGGTACTCAGTCCGTTTAAGAATTTTTCTGAAATTGATGAGAACGGCGCTTACCGCGGAATTATTATCGACTACCTGAACGAGATTAAAAAGTACACCGGCTGGGAGGTAGAATATATTTTTACCGACCCCGAGGCGGCTGTGCAGCTGCTGGATTCCGGCGGTGCTGATTTGATGGCACCCATGCACAAAAACCCAAACACAGAGAAATTTTACAACTTTGCCGAGCTAAGCAGCGGCTATGCCTACTCCACCATTACCACCAAGGCTGCGAACGCGGAGTATGTTCCCAACGACTACGATACTTTTCAGGGCATTCGGGTGGCAGTGTTTCGCAAGGCAACCGCCCGTGTGGCGGCCTTTGAGCAGTTTTGTGCTGCCAACAACCTAGCCCTTACACCGGTGTATTTTGATGACGCTCAGGAATGGGAGCGTGCTTTCGCGGAGGGTGAGGTAGACGCACAGCTGACTAGCAGTGCCAAGCTGCGGGATGGCGAAAAGATTATTGCCAGCTTTAAGCTGGAGCCATACTATTTTGGCGTTGCCAAAGGGAGCACCGGGGTGCTGCGGGAATTAAACCACGCCCTAGAGCAGATGAACCAGATAAACCCCAGCTTTGAAAGCGATTTGTATAAAAAGTATTTTGGAGAAAACAGCTCCACCAACTTCACCCTGACCTCTGCGGAAAAGCGATTTGTCCGGGAACACCCGGTGCTGCGCATTGCGGCCGCGCCAGACTGGAATCCACTTAGCTCCTTTGACTCCGCCGGACAGCTGCACGGCATTAGCGCCGATGTAATTAAAATTATCAGCGAAAAAACCGGCTTTCAGTTGGAGTACGTCCCCTCCGAAAGCTTTCAGCAATCGCTAACGCTGCTAAAAAACAATCAAGTGGATTTGCTTCTGGGAGTGCCCGAGGGCGGGCTGGGCGAGGATGGTGCGAATTTGTCGTTTTCACTGCCCTACCTCCCCATACAAACTGTAATCCTGCACCGAAGCACCTGTCCCTTGGCAACCTTGGAAAACCCGCTGATGGCAACCGTGTACGGCTTTGATTATAGTGCGATTGGCCACTGTAAAAAGCAGTATTACAGCAGCGTGGACGAAGCGATAGAGGCGGTAAGAAAAGATAAGGCGGACTTTACCGTGATTGACAGCCTGTCGGCAGAGCGGTATATTGCCAGCAACGGAAAAAGCGGCTTGCGTCTGGTGCCCACCACCAATGTGGAAAGCAAGCTATCGATTGCCCTGAACAATCCGGCCAACCCTACCCTGCTCACCATTTTGGATCGCGCCATTTACTCGATTACCAGAATGCAGCAGCAGGCAATCATCTTTGAAAACACCTCCGCGAAAAGCCAGATTACCCTAAAAAGTTTCATCTACGCCAACCCCATTCAAACTATCCTGACGATTGTGTCCATCGGGTTGCTGCTATTGCTGCTCATTTTTTTAATCATGAATATGCGGCTGCGGCTGTCCCAAAAGGGCGCGCTCATCTCCGACACCTACCGTATTATCGGTGAGCTCAGCGATGAATACATTTTCGCCTATGACTACGAGACAGGAAAGCTGAACTTGCCCGAGCGCTTTGCAGCGCTGGCTGGGGTCAATCCAGTATTCGGGCGTGCCGATTGTAAAGAGGAGGGTCCCTGCCAGCTGCTGCTGGCCTTTGAGCACAGCCACCAAAAGAAAAGTTTTTCAGTGGAATTTAGCGGTACTCTAGCGAATGGCAGCAGTGAAATGTTCCGGGCAATCTGCATGGTAATCTACGACAGCATTGGCAGACCGGTACGCGGAATTGGCAAGCTGGTCAGCATTCAAGCCGAGGTCGATGAAAAAATGGAGCTGGAAAAAAAGGTGAATACCGACCCGCTGACCGGCCTTTATGCCAAATGCTACTGCGAGCAATGGGCAGCCGAATCGCTTACCTTTGGGGAGCATGGCTCCCATGCCGCATTGCTGCTTATGGACTTGGATAACTTTAAGTCGGTCAATGACACACTGGGACACCTTGGCGGTGATGCCGCGTTAAAGCACTTTGCCCGGACTCTCGAAACTATTTTCACCGAGGGCGAGGTACTGGGGCGCTGGGGCGGGGATGAGTTTGTGGTACTACTTACTAGCGTGGCGAACCAAGCCGAGGTTGCGGCAAAGGCGCAAGCGCTCTGTACCGGCATGAACCACAGCTTTTGCTATGATAACGCAACCGTTATGCTATCCATCAGCATCGGCATTGCCCTTACCGACCATACAACGGATTTCCGCGAAGCCTTTCGGGCAGCGGACAATGCGCTGTATGCGGTCAAGCGAAAATCAAAGAACGGCTATCTCTTTGCATAATAGCAAGGAGGCGATAAAAATACGCGGTTGCAGCATTAGCTCTGCAACCGCGTATTTCTTTGGGAACGAAATGGCCGTCAGGGAATGGCACCTTTGTTGGCAAGCACCGCTGTGCCAAAAGCCGCTTGGTTTTTCCCGTTGCTTTTTGCCTGATACAGTGCGGCATCCGCCTGCCTAAAAATATCCTCATACTCCAAATTGTCAGCAGAAATAGCCACACCTACGCTGACTGTAATGGGAAATTCCTTTCCCATATGGATCTGGATTCCATGAATGGCCGCACAGACCTCAACCGCCTTTTCATGCGCAATTTTGGGGCTGGGTATATCTGCCATTAGTACCATAAACTCGTCGCCGCCAATTCTTCCCAGCACATCCCGGTTGCGGAACAAGCCCTTCAGGCAGTTGGCGGCTGCCTCCAGTACCTTGTCGCCATAGGCATGCCCCATGCTGTCGTTGACGCTTTTAAAGTTATCAATATCCAGTATCATCATTGCGTGCAGCTTATTATGCTGCCCCGCCAAAATTGTCCGCACCTGCTGTGCAAAGGTCATCTTGTTATATAACCCGGTGAGCTGGTCAATCTGAGCCAGCTTGCGCAGCTGCTCCTCTTGCCGCTTTATCTCTGTCACCTCGGTGACAATGCTCTGGTTTTGAATGTCACCGTTAGGCAGTACGCTGACTACGCCCCGGTCAATCACCCAAATAGTAGCACCGCCCTTGTTGACAACACGGTAGACAAGGGTATATTCATTTCCAATTTTGACCTGCCGGTTGTACTCCAAGTCTGCGGCAGCCTTGTCCTCTGGGTAAACCAGCGCCTGGGGGTTTCCATCCATTTTCTGGTTTAGCTCCTCTAAGGTATAGCCCGTAATGGCCGTCCAGCCGGCGTTAATGTACACAGCTTTTGAGGACTGCGTTTCGTTGCAAAAAATGCAGGTAATAATGCCGCCCTTAATGTTAGACACAAACTGCTCCACCTGCGCGGAGGGCTGCTGCTCGTTCTTGCCATCCTCTACTACCTTTACCCTGTTCTGCGGGCAGCGGCAGATGCTCTGGTGCAGCGTAATCTCATAGCTTTTGCGAAAATCCGCAAACTGGCAGTACCAGCACTCCTGCGTACCGATTAACCTTACGGACTGCTCCGAAAAATGGGGACATTGGTAGTCCGCAGTAACAATGGGTTGACCCGCATCGGTAATGCCAATAACACCACGCGCCACATTCTCATTCATGTAATATCTCCATTCCGATTGTATGTTGGGTCTCATTTGGGTGGAGCATTAGCATTAATTGTTGTTCTTCTTCTTTTGTTGCAGGACGAATATGCACCCGCTCGCAGGATGGGCATTGCGTTGTTTCCCCTACTCGACAAAAGATAAATCCGCACAACTCACAAATATAAACGATAGCTCTCATCCTCTTTTCTTTGCCAAACGCTTGCGAAAAAGCCTTAACTGCAGTTGAGTAGGTATCTCTCCCACTGCATTTAGTTCAGTATAGCAAATTTAAAAAGGAAAAGTTGACTTTGGCGCGAAAGGTAGCAGTATGCTGCCCGAAATGTAAAAAACAAAATACTGCTTGGAGCATTCTGCGCTTCCCATTTAAACTATGGGCAGCAGTTTGGTTTGCAGCCTTGGCATAAACTGTAACGAGCTAGTCCTGCAATTCCTTTAGCCGATTCAGCTGGGCAACTATCTCGGCATAGTCAGCCTGCAAACCGGTGCATTTCTTTTCGCGAAGCACCTCCACCATGCGGCAGATTACCTGATACAGGGGGGTAAGCCCCATGTTTCCTGTAATCCCTTTTAGCGTATGAGCGTGCTCAAAGGCTTTCTCGTAGTCCGCCTGTTCCAGTGATTCCCCCAGCTTCCCAAAGGATTCATCCATTAAAAAGGTGGCAAAGCAGGTTTTATACAGCTCCACATCCTCCAAAAAGCGTCCCATCGCTCCGTCAATATCTGCACCATATTCTTTTAGTTGTTCAAGCATTCTGTCCATTTGTCAATTCTCCCTTTCCTAAAAAAAGCTGTTGCAGCGTCCAGTACAGCAGCTCCGAGTCGATTGGCTTGGCGAGATGGGCATTCATTCCCGCGGCATCGGATTTACTGATGTCATCGTCAAAAGCATTTGCCGACATGGCAATGATAGGAATTTTCTTCGCCCATG
>JAVVRO010000003.1:0-5117 GCA_036654695.1 Angelakisella sp.
GCGAATCAAAATGTTCTTTGGCGTATGTTCCATCTCGATAAATTCCAGCAGCTGTGTTTTGTAGCCGCAGCATTCCAGCAGATTAGCTCGAATAGCATCGGTCAACAGCGCGGCGGTGCGTTCCTTGACAATGCCATAGCGCGTCAGCAGTGCCATACGCTGGGACTGCATCTGGCCGTTTAATTCATGCTGGCAGCAAGGCACCGAAAAAATCATCCCCGCCCCCCACTGTACCGCATGCAACAACGCATAGTCGGTCGCGGTATTGCATGCGTGCAACGTAATCACCATGTCCACCCTGCCGTCAAATTGGTAACCGCTGATGTCCCCTTGCTCAAAGCACAGCCCGTCGTAGCCATAGCGGGCGGCAGTACGGTTGCAGTTGGCAATCACATCTTCCTTCAGGTCCAGGCCAATCATCCGTACGGCCAGCCCCTTAAGGACGGTCAGATAATGGTACAGTACAAAGGTCAGGTAGCTTTTGCCGCACCCAAAGTCAATCACCGTCAGTGGCGTTGCAGGCTTCAGCCCACAAACTGCATCGTCTACCAGTTCAATAAAACGGTTAATCTGCCGGTATTTGTCGTACATGCTGTTGACAACCTGTCCATCCTTGGTAAAAATACCCATGTCTACCAATGGCGGAATGACCTCGCCTTGGGCAAGGATGTAGTTTTTGGTGCGGTTGTGCTGTGTCTCCCGTTGCGGCTGCTGTGCGGCCGCGCTGGAGGTTGCCAGCACCTTGCCTGCCTTGCTGATGCGAATACTATGTTCCCGCTGGCCATCCCAGCCGTTATACTGGCGAAAGTCTGTGGTCAAGTACCCTGCCACTGTGGCCTGTACAGCCTCCAGCGCGGCCTTTTCGTGAAAGACCTGCGTCTGTGTGTATTTTTCCAGCTGCCAAAAGTGTTCCAGCCGGGTAAGTACAATTTTTTTGTAGGGACAGTCCTTGTTGGATGAGTTGCTTAGCACGCACCGGTATACTTCGTTGTTTAGCGCCGTTTGCAGCGCCACTTCCAATTCGTTCATTTTTTTCTTCCTTTCACAGTGTCAGATGCCCCAAGATTAAAACAAAGATGATGCCAACCATCAGCGCGGCCATGGAAATTCGCTTAAAGCGCCCGCCCTGTGCCGTGGGAATCAGCTCCTTACAGGTAATATAAATCATCATTCCCGCAACTGCACCAATCATCATGCCAATGGCGTAGCGGCTCATCCCTGCAAAGATGCTTTTGCCCAGAAAAAAGCCGCAAATAACCGGGATGGCGGTGGAGACTGAGAGCAGAAACGCCCGCAGTCGCCTACCGGTGGCGTAATAGTAGGGTGCGGAGGTGCAGATGCCCTCTGGGATGTCGTGAATTGCCAGCGCAATGGCAATGAGCATGGCCTTGCCGCTGTGTGACATTTGGGTGCCGGCGGCCATGGCAATGCCCTCAGGAAAATTATGCAGAAAAATAGCAACCACCATGAGTAGCGAGGTTGCTTCCAGCTTCCCCCTGTCCCCTGCTGCGCGCCGTTCGGCAGTTTTAGCAAAGTCTCCAATCGCCAGCATCAGTAGCACGCCGATACTCATGCCCAAAATGCAGCCGGTAATGCCGCACAGCGCCAAGCTCTCCGGCAGCATCTGCAAAAAGGAGATACCCAGCATGGTGCCGCCCGCAAAGCTAAGCATGGAAAGCAAAATGCTTTCGCGGGGCTTTATGGCAATTCCCGCCAGCGAGCCAAGCAGCGGTCCCAACAGCGAAACCCCTAGTATCCGTATGTCCTCAGGCAGCAGTTTCATCCTCGCACCTCGTGTCGCAAAGTATAGGCGAAAGTTTTTACGCCAATCTATAGATGATACGGCACAGCGCGGGGAGATATGACGATTAGTGCAGTAAATAGGTAAATATAAGGTATAAAACTCCGTAGACAATGGGCTGGTGCAGCAGATAGAGCACCATGGTATGACGTCCAACGGCAGCCAGCGGCTTGCAGTGCGAACGGTAGAAGAATGCCGGGAACCGTCCGGCCTTGATGCTGTCGCCGCAAAAGCCCCCAGCGACAAACAAAAAGAACCAAGGCAGCAGCGGGTAATAATCCGCTGAAGCCAACCCCTGACAGGAAAAACCCAATGGATACAGCAACGGTTGGTTGTACAAAAACTGTGGCAGCGGGACAGTCAACCCCAGCCCAGCAATCCCCAGTACACCATAATAGACATCGTAGGTAACGCAAAAGAGCAGTACCGAAGCTACAAAGCCCCACACCGGCGGAATTTTGGAAAGCGGCCGTTGGAGCACGGCGTACAGCAGCATGGCGCAGCCGAAAAAGTGCAAAATGCCAAACAAAATGAGCTGGGTGGGCATGAAAATTGCCGTGACCAGCGTCAGGCATAAGGCCAGCAACAACGTTTTGGCGCCTCGCTTCAGGTTACTGTGACTGAGATGGGAAGAAACTCCGGAAATCATTATCAGTGCAGCCACAAACAGGTTGCGTAGGTTATTCATAGTCGGGGAAAAGAACCAGTCAAGTTGTACACCAAACAGTACCAAGTCGTACAGTAGGTGGTAACCCATCACAAAAATAATCAAAAATCCCCGCAGCTCGTCTAAAAAAGAAATGCGCACCTTTTTTTGCAGTTCCGGCATTGGCATCGCTCCCAAAATTTATTTCTTCCATTAGTATATCAAAAATAGTTGTAAAAGGCGAGTATTTATTCTATACTGTTAAAAGACTATTTTTAAGGAAGTGACTGGGATGAACGGACAACGCACATGGGCGGAAATCTCCATGGAGGCGCTGGCGGACAACTATTACCATATCAGAAGCAAGCTAACTACCCGGTATTTGGCGGTGGTTAAGGCAAACGCCTACGGCCACGGCGATACCGCCATAGCAAACGAGCTGCAACGGCTGGGTGCAGACTGGTTTGGGGTAGCTACAGTATACGAGGGCATGGCGCTACGGGACAGCGGCATTACCAAGCCGATTTTGGTATTTGGCTACACCGCTGTGGAGGATGCGGCCTTGCTCAGCGAATACCACATTACACAAGCGCTTTTTTCCAAGGAATATGGGTTGGCGCTAAGCGCCGCTGCCAAGGCGGCTGGTGTGACGGTAGACTGCCACCTCAAGCTGGACACCGGTATGCACCGGATTGGGTTTGACGTTAGAAGTAATACCTTGGCGGCGGATATTCGCGAGGCCTGCGGCGATACTATCCGCATTACCGGCACCTTTACCCACTTTGCGGTAGCCGATGAGCTTTCGCCACAGTCGTTGGCATTTACCCGGCAGCAGCTGGCTAGCTTCAAACTGGCTTGTCAAACACTGCAAGACGCAGGCATACCAACCGGTCTGCTGCACTGCGCAAACTCGGCGGGAGCCATTATGCTGCCCGAAGCGGAGCTGGACATGGTGCGGGTCGGCATTTCCCAATATGGCTTTGCACCCTCGGACGAGCTGGCCGGACAGCTGCAGCTGACTCCGGTAATGACCTTTTGTTCCACTGTGGCCATGGTCAAGGAAATTCTGCCTGGGGACACGGTGAGCTACGGTCGGCAGTACACTGCGCAGGAGCCGCGCAAAATTGCTACCGTAACTGCCGGATACGCGGATGGTTACCCCCGTATGCTGGGCGGGCTGGCAAATGTAATAATTCGCGGACAGTATGCACCGGTGCTGGGGCGGGTGTGCATGGATCAGCTGATGGCCGATGTCACCAATATTCCCGGGGTAACGCTGGGGGACCGTGTTGTCCTTGCCGGACGGGACGGCGACTGCGAAGTAAGCTTTGAACAGCTTGCCGCGCTTACCCACACCGTGCATTACGAACGAATTTGTGCTATTTCTACCCGGGTACCACGCATTTACATGGAAAGGAAGGATCCTCCTGAAGCTACTGTTTGACCTGTTTCTTACCTTTGCCAAGATTGGCGCGGTTACCTTTGGCGGTGGCTATGCCATGCTGTCCATTTTGCAACGGGAAATCTGCGAAAAACACGGCTGGGCTACCAATGAAGAATTAATGGATTACTACGCCATCGGGCAATGCACTCCCGGCATTATTGCGGTCAACACCGCAACCTTTGTCGGCAACAAGGTCAAGGGGATTCTCGGTGGAATTGTCGCAACCTTGGGGCTGGTTGCCCCGTCTGTCGTTATCATTACCATTATTGCCGCGTTCATTGGCAATTTTGCTGCGCTTGAGCTGGTCAAAAACGCCTTTGCAGGCATTCGAGCGGCTGTCTGCGTGCTCATTTTGTCGGCCGTGGTCAAGCTGTGGAAAAGTGCAATCATCGACCCCATCACGCTGGCAATTTTTGTGGCAGTGTTCGGTTTTAGCATGGTTACCGACCTTTCCCCTGCCCTATTTGTGGTGTTGGCCGGCGCGGCGGGCATGCTGCTCCACGACAAAAAGGCGGTGGGCAAATGATTTATTTTCGCCTTTTTTGGGAGTTTTTTCAAACGGGGTTGTTCTCCATTGGCGGTGGCCTTGCTACATTGCCGTTTTTGTACAAGATATCCGACACTACCGCTTGGTTTACCCATGCACAGCTGGCCGATATGGTAGCTGTTTCGGAATCTACCCCCGGTGCAATCGGGGTCAACATGGCAACCTATGTGGGCTATATTACCGCCGGTTTGCCCGGTGCCTTGGTTGCCACATTGGGGCTTATTACCCCCTCCATTGTAGTAATCCTACTCATTGCAAGGTTTTTAAGCTCCTTTCGGCAAAGCCCTGCGGTAAAAAATGCGTTTTACGGTCTGCGCCCTGCGTCAGTCGCCCTGATAGCCGCGGCTGGTATGGCGGTGGTCAAAATTTCGATTCTGCGTCCGGAGGCCTTTTTAGCAAGCGGGAATTTGTTGCAGCTGCTTCACTGGAAATCGCTGCTGCTGGCTGCAGGACTTTGGTTCCTGCTGGAAAAAAAGAAGCTGCACCCCATTGCCACCATTGGACTTGCCGCGGTTTGCGGCATAGTGTTTCGGTTTGCCGCATAACCACACCTTGGGGGTAGTCGCAAAAAGGTCAGGTGCTGTAAAATAACAGTACCTGACCTTTTTATGCTGCTCTATTATTGCTCCGTCGTTACCTTGTCCTGCGGCTCTGCCACCTCAGCAGTCACCGTTTCCGT
>JAVVRO010000003.1:5217-26829 GCA_036654695.1 Angelakisella sp.
TGCCATCACGGCCTGTTTTAGCTGCTTCATAAACAATGCTACCCAGCCGTTCGGTTAGCTCACGAATCTGCGTATCCAGCCGCGCTTCGGCCAGCTTTGTCTTGGAGGTATCCACAACCTCGTTGACCACATCTCCGGCGACCTTGCCGGCAGCAACCGCCACATCCTTGGCCTTTTTAACCAGCTCATCCAATGAAATTGTCATAGAAAACGCTCTCCTTTTTTAGCTTATTATGGTTAGAGGGGAAAGTCCAGAATAGCACGCTTCTTTTCTAACATTGTATCAAATCTTTCGAGATATTCATAGGGGTATTTATAATTAAATATTCGCTCGATTCTGACAGAATCCTCCCCATAGCCGTAGGGACTGCTGTTCCCCGGCATGACCAGCTTGGTAACACCGCCACCACCTGCCGATAAAATAGTATGAGTTTCGTCCATAATAAAAATATTGTAGTGACATTCGCTGTTTGGCAGGCAAAAACCCACATTTTCTAGGGAATCCACCGTTCCTTTTTGGCGATACAGGTAGTATGGCAGGTAGCCCTGTGCCGCCAACAGCTGCTGGGACAGGTTGACCATTGCAGCAACCGGCGAATGCTGCTTGACGGGCGTGTCGGTAAGCAGTGACTGCTTTTCGGCAACCAACCGTGCGGCGCGTTTCACTGTCAGCGAGTGTACGGTAATGTTTTGCGGCGCCAGCGCCAGTACACCCTTTACCGAATTTTGGAAGGAATCAAAGCTATCTCCCGGCAATCCGGCAATTAAGTCCACATTTATAGCTGTAAAGTCATAGTTCTTTACAAGACTGTAAGCCTCTAAAAACTGTTGTGCCGTGTGCTTGCGGCCAATTTGTTCCAGTACGCTGTCACTTAAGGTTTGGCAGTTTACGCTAATGCGATCCACTCCGTAGCGACGCAGTACCTCCAACTTGTCCGGGGTTATTGTATCCGGTCGACCGGCTTCCACGGTAAATTCCGTACAGTGGCACAGGTCAAACTGTTCCCGTACGGTAGCCAGCAGCGTGTCCAGTTGTTGCGCCGAAAGAACAGTCGGCGTACCGCCGCCAATGTAGACCGTTTGCAGTACCAGCCCTTTTTGCGCCGCAATTTTCGCGGTTTCGGCCAGCTCAAGGCACAGTTTGTTCAGGTAGTCCGGCAACAGCTTCCACGTTTTTTCAATGGAATGCGAAACGAAGGAGCAATAGCTGCACCGCGAAGGACAAAATGGAATGGAAATATAAAGACTGTATCCATGGGGCAGCGCAGAGGCAACAACCTCCTGCTGTACTTGGTCGGTTAGCCGGCAAAGCGTTGCCTTTTGTGGCGTTGTCAGGTATTCACTAACAAAGAATGCTTCTATTTCCTCTGGGGTTTTACCATCCGTGCGCAGCTTACGCGCCAGCTTGACCGGACGAATGCCGGTAAGCACACCCCAGTCGATGCTGCGCCCGGTCAGCTGTTCCAGCAGGCGGTACAGCAGCTTCCCCAGCTCGATAGCTCGGTTGGGCGCTGGCTGTGCCGGAAAGCATTGGTCAAGCCGCACCTGGCGATCATCCGACAATAGCAGCCGTACCGCCAGTTGCAGACTGTCAGCTGTCTGCGCTTCTTCCACAAGGACAACCGTTTCGGACGGGTCTGCCGCCAGCCCAGCGTAGAGCTCCTCGCTGCGTTTACACCACTGCATTTCCTCGGCAGGAAAAAACAACCTTGCAACATTACTTAGCTCGTAGTGCAGCTTCTGGCTGTCTGTTACAATAATCATGGTTACTGTCCTGTCCGTTCCACCGAAGCCACGCCGCTAATTTTGCGGATGGTACCGATAATGCTGCGCAGCTGGTCAAGGTCGCTGATACCAATGGTAACCTGAATGCTGGACATGTCATCCTTCATTTCCCGGGCAAGCAAGGTATGGATGGGAATGCGCATATTGCTCAGCGCAATGCTGACATCGGCCAACAGCCCCGGACGGTCGGAGCCAATAATCTCAATGGTGGATTTAAAGGTCTCCCGCACCTCCGAAGCCCAACTGCAATTGACCCAGCGTTCCGGCTCATCTTCAGCATTTTTAACATTGGAGCAGTCCTTTTTATGAATAGAAACACCAAACCCGCGGGTAATAAATCCGGTAATCTCGTCGCCGGGCAAGGGGTTGCAGCAACGCGCAAACTTGACAAGACAGCCCTCCAGCCCTTCGACAATGACGCCGCTGGACGCTTTGGATTCCTTGCGTTTATGGGGCAGCGCGGCGACAATTTCCGCAGTTGTTTTGGCTTCACTGCGGTACAGTCGCTGAAAGTCCTCCTTAACCCTTGGCATAATCTTTTGCAGCGACATGCCACCGTAGCCAATTGCTGCAAAAAAATCATCCAAACTGTTGTAGCGCTGCCGGGTGGCCAGCTCCATCATAAAGCTATCACGGTCTTCTTCGGGGATGTTGATAAGGTTCCGCTTAAATTCCCGTTCAATGGCCAGCTTGCCCTCGGTAATATTCTCCTCGCGTTTTTCTTTTTTGAACCAGCCGCGAATTTTATTGCGTGCCTCACTGGTTTTTACAATGTTTAACCAGTCGCGGCTGGGGCCGTTGCCCTTGCCTGCGGCGGTAATGACCTCGACAATCATGCCGGTTTTCACCTTATAATCCAGCGAAACAATTCGCCCGTCCACCTTGGCACCGGTCATTTTGTTCCCCACCGCCGTGTGGATGGCATAGGCAAAGTCAATTACGGTAGCGCCAACCGGCAGACTAATTACATCACCACGGGGGGTAAATACAAACACTTCCTCCGGGGCAATATCGGTTTTAATCGACTTGACAATATCCTCGATGTCGTCCGATTCCTTTTGCGATTCCAGCAGCTGCCGTATCCAGGAAAGGCGCACATCCAAGCTGTCCTTTCCGTTGACGCCCACCTTATATTTCCAGTGGGCGGCCACGCCGTATTCCGCGGTATAGTGCATGTCCCAAGTGCGAATTTGCACCTCGAAGGGAATCCCTTCCTTGTCAATGACGGTGGTGTGCAGTGACTGGTACATGTTCTGCTTTGGGGTGGAAATATAGTCCTTAAAGCGGTTTGGAATAGGACGGAGCATGTCATGAATAACACCGAGAATGTTGTAGCATTCCAGCACGGTATCTACAATAATTCGCACAGCATAAATATCGTATACCTCGTCCATGCTGCGCCCTTGGGTGTAAACCTTGCGGTAAATACCGTAGATGCTCTTGACACGGCCATATAGCTGCGCATGAATATTTTCCTTGGCAAGTCGCTCCTGAATGCGGGCAATAATGCGCCGCAAAAAAGCTTCACGCTCATCCTTGCGCATGGCAAGCTGTTCTTCAATTTCGTTGCAGGCCACCGGGTCAAGGTAATGCAGCGACAGATCCTCCAGCTCCTCCTTTACCCCGCTGATGCCCAAACGGTGTGCAAGGGGCGCGTAGACCTCCATGGTTTCCAGCGCAATGACGCGCTTTCTTTCCTCACTTTGAAAATCCAGCGTGCGCATGTTGTGCAGACGATCCGCCAGCTTGACGATGATAACCCGAACATCCTGCGCCATTGCCAGCAGCATTTTGCGGATATTTTCGGCCTGTTGACGCTCCCGGGAGGAAAAGGGCAGTACTCCCAGCTTGGTAACACCATCTACCAGCAGCGAAATGTCACCGCCAAAGTTTTTGCGAACATCGTCCAGCGTGACCTTGGTGTCCTCTACCACATCGTGCAGCAGGGCAGCAACAATCGAGTCGGTATCCATCCCCAACTCCACCAGAATAATGGCAGCGTGCACGGGGTGATCAATATAAGGGTCTCCCGATTTGCGAAGCTGCCCTTCGTGGGCATCCTTAGCAAACAGGTAGGCTCTTTCAATCTTTTCCATGTCATACTGCTTATTGGTTTGTGCAATTGCGTCCCGCAACAGTTGGAACAGACCGTCGATATCGTTCAAGTTCTATCCTTCCCTCTTTACTAGGTTTAGGTTCAGTAGCTTTTGGTAGGTAGGCGCTTGTGAAAAATCGGCCTTTCCCTGTGACGGTAGAACGGTGTAGACCATTCCATGTTTTATCCGCTCAGCAGAAATCAGCCCCAGCTCGCACAAAATATCCAGCGAAACAAGTAATAAAAAGCAACCGGGGTTTGTGCCCAGCCGATGGGTGAGCCAGTCGATGCCGCCGCCATAAGGGGAAAGCTCCCGCAGCAACCGAAAGACTGCTGACAGACTGGCGCGGGAGAACAGCAGCTCCTCGCTGCCCTGCGGCAATGCTTCTCCACGGCAAAACGCGTCATATAACTCCTGCCCATACAGTCGCGCTTCAGTATGAAAGCCCTGAGGCTGCATCGAGACAACTCGCACCGACGGCTTGGTGGTTCCCTGATAAGTATTGACCGATAGCGAGACTGCTAAATCTACCACAGTACCAACAGGAATGGGAAATGCCGCCGCTGTCATGGAAAAATAGACTGCCTCTAGGTTGCCGTTGGGAGAGGATAGCGCCAGCCGCAAATGGTTGCCACCGCCAATGGGCGTGATGCCGGACAGCGTCATTCCCCGCAGCACCGGCATTGGCTGGGGATTTCCACAGCCGTAGGGCTGCAAGCGATTCAGCAGGGCAATGGTGTCCAGTGAAACTTCCGCCGGCAGAATATTGCAGTCCACCGACAAGCAGTACCGCGGCATAACCGGATAGTTCTGCTGTGCATATAGCTCCAGGGCTTGTGTAAAGTCTACTAGCTTGTCAGCACTAAGGGACAGCCCAGCAGCCATAGGGTGCCCGCCATATTTAAGCAGGTGCGGTGCGCAGCTGGAAATTGCTTCAATAATGGAGAACCCCTCGACACTGCGGGCAGAACCGCGCAGCTCGCCGTCCGGTAGCCGGGACAGAACAATGCAGGGCTTGCGATAGCGCTCTACCAGCCGGGCACAGGTAATGCCAATGACCCCCGGATGCCACCCCTTGCCGCAAACCACTAACACCCGCGCAGCGGTCAACTGCGGCTGTTCGGTAAGCTGCTGTCCAATGGCGGTTACAATCTCTGCTTCTATGTCCTTGCGCTTTTGGTTTAGCTCATTAATAATGCTTGCCAGCCGCGCGGCTTCTTCCTCATCCTGCGTCAGCAGCAGCTCCACCGCCAAGTCAACCGAGTCAATGCGGCCGGTGACATTAATGCGCGGTGCAATGGCAAAGCTAATCTGTTCTCCGGTAACGGTATCCAGATTGACTCCGGCTACCTGCGCCAGCGCCGCCAAGCCGGGACGCTCCGTATTTTTAAGAATTTCTAATCCCTTGCGCACCAAGGTTTTATTTTCATCGCACAGCGGAACAACATCCGCCATGGTAGCCACCGCCAGCAGGTCGCCATACAGGTCGGCCATCAGCCCCTCGGTGTCATTTTCCATGGCCGAAATCAGCTTAAAAACAACCCCCGCACCACACAAATCCTTGAAGGGGTAGGCGCAGTCGGCACGGTGTGGGTTCAGCACCGCCGTGCAGACAGGCAGCTGTTCCCTAGGGCGGTGGTGGTCGGTCACAATTACATCAATACCCAAGGAAACTGCCTTTGCAATTTCGTCAAGGGAGGAAATACCGTTATCAACAGTAATAATTAGTTGGACTCCGGCTTTGTGGATGCGGCTAACCGCCTCCATATTCAGGCCGTAGCCCTCCTCCTCCCGCTGGGGAATATAGTACAGCAGGTCGGCTCCCGCATTTTCCAGATAATCGTACAGCATAACCGTTGCGGTTACTCCGTCACAGTCATAGTCGCCGTACACCAAAATACGCTCGCCCTCGGTCAGTGCGCGACGAAGCCGTTCCACCGCTTGATTCATATCCTGCATGGCATAGGGGTCGTACAGCTTGCTGTCATTATTTTCCAGCAGCGCGTGCATGGCCGCTGGGGTATGACAGCCACGGGCAAACAGCAGGTGGCAAACAAAAGCCGGTAACCCAACCTCAGCCGGGTTGACAACGCAGTGGTCTGTCTGTTCAGTTTTCCATGGAATAAACTCCACTACAACACACCCCAAAGTCCGCAAAATTTAAGGAATCATAAGGAATATTATAGCATAATTATTCCGATTAAGCAAATGGTTTGTATTGCGAGATAATCTTTTCCGCAACGCGCAGACCGTCTACCGCCGCGCTCATGATACCGCCCGCATATCCGCTGCCCTCGCCGCAAGGGTACAGCCCTGCCGCACCAATGGAGCACAGCGAGGACTCCTGCCGCAATATCCGAATTGGCGACGAGGTTCGCGTTTCCGGCCCGGTTAGCACTGCCTGTGTGGCAGCAAAGCCCGGCTGTCGCTGTCCCATAATGCGCAGTCCCTTGCGCATGTAGTCGCATACCAGCGGCGGTAAGATGCTGTCCAGTGACGACGGGACCACGCCAAGCGCGTAGCTTGGTTCAATCTTGCTGGGCTCCATGCCGGGTTTGCTGTTTAAAAATCGGCCGACCGTTTGCGCAGGCGCTTTGTAGCTGCCGGTGACGGCATAGGCACGCTGCTCTATCGCCAGCTGGAACGCAATGGCATCCATGGGGTTTTGGCCAAAGTCGCGACTGTCCACCGAAACCACCAGTGCAGCGTTTGCGTTCAAGCCGTCACGGCTGTACTGGCTCATCCCGTTGGTCACTACCGTTTGCTCCATGGATGCCGCAGGCACCACTACCCCGCCGGGACACATGCAGAAGGTGTACGCTGCACGATGTTCACGCTCGTCCCGCCATGACAACTGGTATTCCCCCCGCGGCAACCGCGGGTGTCCGGCAAAGTTACCGTACAGTGCTTTGTCAACTTCACTTTGCAGGTGCTCAATGCGCGCACCTACCGAAAATGGCTTCACCTCCATGGGCAGTCCCAGCTTAGCCAGTGCGCCAAAGGTATCCCGTGCGCTATGTCCTGCGGCCAGTACCACCGTAGCGGCGCTAATTTTCTCCTCCCCAACCCGTACCCCGCAGACGCTGCTGTTGTGAAGCAAAATCTCATCGACACGGGTATTAAAGCGAATACTGCCACCTAGCGCCAGAATTTCGCAGCGCATGGCCTGAACCACCTGTCGCAGGTAGTCGGTGCCTATGTGGGGCTTGGCGCTGTGCAGGATGTCTTCCGGCGCTCCCGCGGCTACAAATTCACGCAGCACTGTGTCACACCGCGGGTCGCTGATGCGCGTGGTAAGCTTACCGTCAGAAAAAGTCCCCGCACCGCCCTCGCCAAACTGAACATTGCATTCCGGCAACAGCTGTCCATTCTGTCGAAACTGTTCTACTGCGGCCACACGTTCTTCCACACAGCTGCCGCGTTCCAAAATCAGCGGTCGGTAACCCAGCCGCGCCAGTGCCAGCCCGCAAAAGATGCCCGCAGGGCCAAACCCAATAATAACCGGCGGTGCGTCCATGGGGGTACTGCCGGGAGTAAACTCCAGTGTTTGACCCTCGACCACGCGGATATCCTGACTGGGCTGCACCAGCTCCTGATGCTTTAAGGTAAAACCGACGGTATACAAAAAGACAATCTGGTTTTTCTTACGCGCATCTACCGAACGCTTGACAATATACCGTTGGGTAACCTCCTCGGGGGATACCCCTAGTTTTCCCAGTGCAATATCATAACATTTTTCCTGATCCTCATCCAAGCCAACTGTAATATTTCCAACATAAACTGCCATGTAGCTGCCGCCTTTCCTGTTCGCTGCTTGCAACGCTGTTGTGCCTGCAAAGTGCGGTAAATATCAAAGGGCACGACCATGCGTGCCCTTTTGGGATTCGGGAATGATTACTTTGCAGTCACATTGACGACCGCGTTATATTTGCCAATGGCCCAGACAAATTCGTCACCGGGCATGTAAATGTTAATTGGCATCTGGTACTGCCCGGTCATAATGTCCTGAGCGGAAAAGTCAATTTCGGCAATGACGCTGGCCGGCAAGAGAGAATCCAGTGCCTTTTGGTCACCAATCAGCTTTACGTTCAGGTTACTGGTAACAATTTGCACATTGTAGTCGGGCGGAACGTTCAGCGGCTCAATCTTCCTGACACGAATGGTCTTGGTGCCCAGATTGTTGGTGGAAAAGTCCACTACAACCGTCTCAATGTTGTTGCAATTGTCCACATTTTCCGGCAGCTCTACATCAAAGGTAATGCTGTTAGTGCGGGTTAAATCCAGCTGTGACAGGTCGATGTGCCCCACCTGAATTTCAAAATAGCGGTTAATAATATCCTCGGTAGCAGCAACCGTGATAAACTGGTTGGAAAGGGTGTATTTTAGCTGTTCCACGGGGAAATCATCTGGGGCATTGACAAAGGAAAAGGTCAGCGGAAGCTCCTTGACCACTTTAACCGGAATGAGCACCGTGGTGGTTTCATAGTTTGCCGAAATATATCCTTCCCCGCTCTGCTTGGTTTTCACCTCATTATCCATGGCATCCAAAAAAACCACCGGCAACGTCAGCATTTGAGTTGTGCTGATGGGCTCGGTAAATTCGGTCTTAATGACGGCACGGACAATCTTTGCAACCTCTTTTTCGGGTCCTTGTACAGTAATCTTGCCAGGCTCAATGGTAATATCCCCTAGCAGATAGCTATTGTTCGGCACTGACAGCCCGGTAATTTCCTGTTCAATGTCCAGCGTTTTGGTAGTCTGCCGGTCAAACGTAACATAAATGGTTTCCGGATAGATGCTGACCACCTCGTAGCGGTCATCCATTGGCTTAGCTGCCTCCACCCGCAGGGCGTAGGTACCGGGAGTAATAACATCGGTCAATATCGCCCGTAAAATGACTTCCTCCGGCTTCAGGTTGCCAATGTTATAGCGCATACCGTCCACCTTGACGGTGACTGTCTGCTTTCCGCCCTCCACAATATTGAGGTCCGATCCGGAAGGTAGCGTAATCTGCACCGGCACACCGGAAAGCTCGTTGGTGTCCCCGGGAGAAATGGAGTACACCACCACAAACCAGCCAATTACCGCCAGCAAAATTGCAATCACAGCAGTGGTACTGGGTTTTTTAAAGATACCTGCAAGGTTAATTTTCATTCTTTTTTGCCCCCTTGCCAGCAGCTTTTTTTAGCTTGTTCAGTTTTTTGCTTTCTTTGGGCGTAATTTCCGCAATTTCGCTCGTAGCAATCAGCTGATGGTATAGTACCGCCTTGAGTGCCGAGGGCGACAGCTTCAACTGTAGCTTGCCGTTAAGTGCAACCGAGATTGCACCGGTTTCCTCCGAAACCACCACAACTACCGCGTCGGAAACCTCGCTCATACCCAGCGCCGCACGGTGCCGCGTACCCAGCATTCTGCTAATGTCATTGTTCTGCGACAGCGGCAAAAAGCACCCTGCCGAAAAGAAACGCCCCTCGCGGACTACCATTGCGCCGTCATGGAGCGGCGAATTGTGAAAAAAGATATTCTGCATCAGTTCGCTGGACGGTGTCGCGTTAATGATGGTACCGGTGGAGATGATATCCCCGATTTTAGTTTTGCGCTCAATGACCGTCAGTGCGCCGGTACGCGCCTGAGAAAGCATGGTGCAGCCCTCCACCACCGCGTCAATGACTTCGTTCATGCGGCGGCGGCGCTCCTCCTTGGATTCAGAGGGCGTGGCAAACAGTTGCAGCGAGCTAATGCTGGTGCGTCCCACTTGCTCCAGCACCTTGCGCAGCTCCGGCTGGAACAGCACCAGCAGCACCACGACACCATAGGTCAAGATGAATTGCAGGATGTTTTCCAGCATAAGGAATTTAAAGGTATGCGCAATCAGGTAGAGCAGCAGCACCGCAACAACACCCTTGACCAGCTGCCCTGCGCGGGTTTCGCGAATGAGTCCGATTAATTTGTAGATTAGGAAAGCAACGATAGCAATATCCAGAATATCAGTAATATTGACCGAGCTGATAATGGATTTGAAATGTTCCCAAAACAACTGCATCTGTGTAGCCTGCATGGGATCTGTCACAGCATCGCGCTCCCTTCCTTGATAAAATAGGCCGCCGGGTACGGGTGGGTTGCCTACATTCGGATTTTATCCCCCGCAAGCTCCCCGATATACCGTCTGTGCCGCTCCGGCTTTACCGAAAAAAACCAGTGTCCTCGTTGTCGGTGACTTCCTCGTCTGTTTTGCCGGATTCCAGCCTTGCAAGGGCAGCCTCAAAGTTCAAAAGCGTTTTGCTGACCGAGCTTTTAAACTCGCTGAGCTCCCCCTCAATGTCGGTGTACTGGCGCATGGGTTGTACCACCGATGCTGTTACCGGAATAGTCACCGGAATGGTTACCGGGATAGTCACCGGCGCTGCCGTAATGGCTTCGGCAAAGTATGCTTTGGGAGCTTCTTCCACGGCTTTCGGTACAACAGGCGGCTTAGGTGCAGGCTCGGGCTCCCGTTTTATTTCCGGCTCCGGTACCTTTGCCGCTGCGGCCAGTTCCCGCGCCGCAATCAGGTGTTCGGCCAAAACCTTCAGCTTGCTCTCCATCGTCTCACACTGCTGCCGCAGAAGCCGGTTCTGCTCCTGCTCATTTTCCAGTGCGTGCTGCTTTTCGTTGAGCAGACTGCTCACCCGGGCTACCTCGCCCGAAAGTGCAGTCAGCTGTTCGCCTTGCTCCACGGTCTGCTGTGTCTCCTGTGACAGTGCATCCAGCTTCGCCTCGTACTCTGTCTGTTGTGCCTCCCAATCGGCTTCCTTCTTTTTAAAAAGCATGTCCTGCTCGTAGATGTAGTCCAGTACGGCTTTTTTGTCAAACCCCCGCCAGCAACTTGCAAATACCTTTTGCTGTTCCAACCCCAGTCCCCCTAACCTAGCACTTGCACTTCTATTATAAACTGCAATACCGTTTTATTGTGATTTGCTATATGGATACCAGTATAACACCAATTTTATAAAAATTCAAACTTTTTTATCCGCATTTTGCCCTACAATAAAATAAGCGCAAAGACTACAGAGCTGCAATCTTCGCGCCTATTTACCTTTTCTAAGCCGGAACAAGCTTACCCGCAGATGTGAATGACCTTAACCGGACAAACTTCTACGCACTTGCCGCAGTTGGTACACTTTTCGGGGTCAATCGACGCCAAATTGTCCACGACCTTAATTGCGTCAAATTCACAGGTCTTTTGGCACTTCATGCAACCGATGCAGCCCGCACGGCAAACCTTGCGGGTGTACGCACCCTTGTCGTGGGAGGAGCACGCCACATGCACCCGTGCGGTGTCGCTGGCCAGCCCAATAATGTGGTTGGGGCAAACCTTTGCGCAAGCGCCGCAGCCGGTGCAGAGTAGCCGGTTGATGACCGCCAGTCCATTGACAATTTCCAGCGCGCCAAACTTGCAGACGTTGACGCAATCACCAAAGCCCAGACAGCCGTGGGTACAGCTCCTGCGGCCTTGGTAAAACGAGTTACAGGCGTTGCAGGTCTTGGGTCCCTTGTACTCCATCACATAGTCGCTGGTGTCAAAATTACCCGCGCAGCGCATGATGGCCTTTTGCTCCTTGACATCCTCGTAAGCAACACCCAGCAATTCGCTGAGCTGACGCGCAACCGCGTCGCCGCCGGGAGTACACAGGTTTGTTTTGACGCCACCGGCAGCCAGCTGCTTGGCATAGTCATCACAACCGGCAAAGCCACAGGCACCGCAGTTTGCGCCGGGCAATACCGCACGGACATTGCTCTCGGTTTCATCCACCGGAACCGCCATTAGCTTAGCGGCAATCACCAGTAAAATACCACAGGCAAGGCCCAGACCCGAAATAAATAAAACAGGAAACATTGTGCTGGACCTCCTTTACTTAATCATTCCCTCAATCAGTCCGCCAAAGCCCATAAAGGACATGGAAACGATTGAGGCCGCAATCAGAGTGATGGGGATACCGTCAAAGCTCTTGGAAATTTTGCTGGTTGCAATGCGGGAACGAACGCCGCAGAACAGCACCATGGCCAGCATAAAACCCAGCCCTGCGCCAAAGGAGTTTACCATAGCTTCCCAAAAGGTGTAGCCCTCCTTGATGTTAAGGACGGTAACGCCCAGCACGGCGCAGTTGGTGGTAATCAGCGGCAGATAGATGCCCAGCGACTTATGCAGCGCAGGGACAAATTTCTTTAGAATCATTTCGACCAGCTGTACCAGCGCGGCAATAATCAGGATAAATACCAGCGTTTGCATGTAGCCAATGCCCTTTGGTGCCAACAGATACACCTGAATGGGATAGGTGGCCGCAGTGGACATCAGCATGACAAAGATTACCGCAAGACTCATGCCGACGGCCGAATCCAGCTTTTTGGACACGCCCAAAAACGGACAGATGCCCAAAAACTTGGAAAGCACAAAGTTATCCACTAAAATTGCGCTAAACAGAATGATAATCAGGTTCTTCGCAATCTCCATTAATCGCAGCCTCCCTTCTCAGCGTTCTGGCATGCGCCGCGTGAGGGGCAGCCTGCACAGGCAATTTCCTTTTTCTTAATGGCCTTGCCCTTGGTCACTTTGTTCACCAGCGCTATTAACAAGCCAAAGGTCAAAAAGCCACCGGGAGCCATGCCCATAATGGAAATTGGAGGAATGCTTTCGGGTAGAATGGCAAAACCGGCAATGGAGCCGCTGCCCAGCAGTTCACGGAAAAGACCCATGGCACACAGCGCAAGGGTAAAGCCAATGCCCATGCCGATGGCATCCAGTGCCGAATCCAGCACGCCGTTTTTGTTCGCGAACATTTCGGCGCGACCCAGAATAATGCAGTTTACCACAATCAGCGGGATAAAGATACCCAGCGTATTGTAAAGGTCAGGGGTGTAGGCCTGCATCAGCATTTCAATTACCGACACAAACCCGGCAATGACCACAACATAGCAAGGAATGCGCACCTTGTCTGGAATTACCTTTTTGAGCAGCGAAATGGCAATGTTGGAGCCAAGCAGAACAAAGGTCGCCGCAATGCCCATGCCCAGTCCGTTAAGCAGCGAGGTAGAGGTTGCCAGCGTAGGGCAGGTGCCCAGTACCAACACCAGCACCGGATTTTCACGGATAATGCCGTTGGTTAAGGTTTTAATTCTGTTACTCATTTATTCTCTCGCTCCTTTCAGGACGCGGAGGCGTTCATCGTTTTGTACAGCTCCACTGCCTTTTTGACAGCAATCTGGAAGCCCTCCGAGCTTTCGGTAGCGCCGGAAATCGCCTCAATCTTGTCGGCGTTGTCCTTGCCAACATACTGACTGCGGTAGGACTCCTCGTTGACCTGTGAACCCACACCCATGGTTTCCTTGTTCTCGCCCAAATACACGCCGACAATCTTGCCGTCGGGGCCAAAGCCGGTATATACCTGCATCTTGATGGGTGCATCGGAATAGCCCTGTGCCTCGGTGACAATGATAACACCCTTGTCCCCTGCTTTCAGCGCCTTAATCGCGCCCTCCACGGTAATTTCCTCGAACGCTTCCACATCCGGGAACACCATGAATTCGGGAGCCTTGGGTTCTTCAAAGGTCACACCGGCCAGCTCTCCGTAGGCCAAAAATGCCTGCTTGACCGCATTGCGAAAGGCAAAGGAGGAAACCGTCGCGCCAGAAATTGCTTCCACGGCATCTACATCGTTGCCGGTTTTTCCTTTATACTGATTCGTATATTTTTCCTCGCCGGTTTTGGAGCCCTGTCCGGGAGTTTCGTTGTTGTCCATCAGCTTTACGCTGTCGATGGTGCCGTCATTTTTAATGCCGACCATGACATACATGTCACCGCCGTAGCCCTTGCTCTTGGCAGTAATAACATAACCGACATCGTTGCCGGCCTTGTATACCTCGACAACATCCTCAACATTGACGCTTTGCAGTGCAAAGTCCTTTGCTCCAGCAAGTACCACTGCCCGCGCCTTGTCAGCGGCGGCAATCTTGGTTGCTTCAATAATTGGCTTTGTGGTGTCATAGGTAAGCACCAGCGCCGCAGAAACAACCACGCAGATGATGGTGAGTACCGCTGCGGGTACCACAAAATTCTTTAAAAAGCTTTTCAAATTCATTTCGACGCACCTCCAAATGGCTTTTTGTTAAACATGTTATCAATGTGTGGAGCTACAATATTCATAATCAAGATGGCAAAGGACATGCCCTCCGGGTAGGAGGCATAGGCCCGGATGAGCACAGTAATCACACCAATGCCAATGCCGAACACAACCTTGCCCGACTCCCGCGTGGGCGAGGTTACATAGTCGGTTGCCATAAAGAACGCGCCCAGCAGGGTACCGCCCGAAACCAACATGTAAACTGGATTCAGCCCGGTAACCATGGACATGACAAAGACTGTGACCAAAATGGTGACCGGAATGGTGGCGGTGATAACACCCTTGCAGATGAGGAAGATGCCGCCGATGAGCAGTGCCAGCGCAGCGGTTTCGCCCAAGCTGCCGCCACGAATGCCCAGCAGCATATTCAGCATGTTCGGAGCCTCTCCCACTGTACCGCCGGTGGTTAAAATGGCAAGGGGCGTCGGACCCGAAACAGCGTCCACGGCAAAGCCCGCGTAGTTGTTGGGGGTTGCCCAGTTGGTCATTTGACTGGAAAAGGAGATAAGCAAAAAGATGCGCGCCACAATGGCCGGGTTTGCAAAGTTGTCGCCAATGCCGCCAAAGAGCTGCTTAACTACAATAATTGCCACCACGCAGGCAACAACCGCCATCCAGAAGGGCAGCGTTACGGGTAGGTTAAAGGCAATGAGCATACCGGTTACTACGGCGCTCCAGTCCCCCACCGTCTGTGGCAGATGGTTGAGCTTACGGTACAAAAACTCCAGCAGCACCGAGGTCGCTACCGAGATGGTAATGAGCAGCAGCGCACGAACGCCAAAGACCAAGGTTGCGACTACCGCCGCGGGAACAAGCGCTGCGGCAACGTTCATCATAATTGAGCTTGTGGACGCCTCTGCCTTAAAATGAGGAGAGGGCGACACAATTAGTTGACTGGCCAAATTTAGTACACCCCCTAGTTTTTCTGCCCGCGAAGGAGCTGTTTTGCGAGCTTGTTGGACATGACAAGATCTCGTCTTGCCGGACAGACATAGGCACAGCAGCCGCATTCCATGCACAGGTTTACCTTAAGCGCGCGCAGTGCCGGAACATTGCCGGCTCGATACGCCTTGTCCAGTTTTGCCGGTGCCAAGTCAAAGGGACAGGCGCGCAGACATCTGCCACAGCGAATGCAGGCGGTTTCCGGTGCAAGCTCGGCATCAGCCTCGGCAAACGCCAAAATCGCATTGTTGTTTTTCAGCAGCGGGAAGTCGTCGCTGGGTACGGTGGTACCCATCATGGGGCCGCCCATCAGCAGCTTTTTGGGTTCGGCCTTGTAGCCGCCGCAAAAAGCAATGATATCTGCCATTTGGGTGCCAATCAGCGCAATGACATTTTTAGGCTCGGTTACTGCACTGCCATCCACGGTAATTACCTTTTCGGTCAGTGGAATACCGGTTTTCAGGTAGTGGGACAGCTTGGCCAAGGTTGCAACGTTGCAGACAATGACTCCCGCGTCAGCGGGCAGCTTGCCCTCCTGAATCACCCGGCCGGTACACTCGTAGGTCAGCACTTTTTCGGCGCCCTTGGGGTAAACGGCCTTCAGGCTTTTGACCGTAACACCCTCCAGCGGCTTACAGGCCTCGGTCAGCTTTTGAATGACCTGCGGCTTGTTGTCCTCAATGCCAATGACTGCATGGGCAAGGCCAAGGTGCTTTTTGACGGTTTGGATGCCGTTTAGCAGCGCCTCGGTGCTGTTGAGCATCAGCTGCATGTCGCAGGTGATGTACGGTTCGCACTCCGCGCCGTTCACCACCAGCGTGTCCACTTCGCTTAGGTTTTTGGGGTTCAGCTTAACATGGGTTGGAAAGCCCGCGCCGCCCAGCCCCACCAGGCCGCACTCGCGCACAGCGGCAAGTAACTCCTTGTGGTTTTGCACCACAGGAGGTTTTATGTCGGGGCAAAGGGTCTGCTGCTTGTCGGTCGCAATGACTACGGCCGGACACTTGGCACCGCCTGAGGTAATAAACTCCCTCAGCTCGGTAACCTTACCGGAAACACTGGAATGAATCGGCGCAGACATAAACTCCTGCGTATCGCCGATTTTTTGTCCCACGGTAACCAAATCGTTAACCGCCACCAGCGGCTGGCAGGGGGCACCCATATGCTGAATCATCGGAATGACCACTTGATCCGGCACAGGCATCCTGACAGGTGCGCTGGATGCGGTATTTTTGCAGTGCTTTACCTGCACACCGCTCATCGTCTTACTCCACATTGATGGCACTTGCACATACCTCCATTACTTGTTCAACCTGTTTATATATGGCATAACTGCCTTTAGCACCAGTCCAGTTACAACGCCCATCCCCACACCCGCAAGCAGCAGCAGCGGTAGCAAAAAGAATATCTGCTGTGTACCCAAAATAAATCGGGCAAGCACCAGTTGACCGGCATTGTGGCCGACAGCGCCAAAGATACTAAGAAGTAGATAGTTTTTGCGCAACCCCGGCAGCGTTGCAATCACCAGCATGAGCAGTACCGCGGTGCAACCGCCTGCCAAGCTGAGTGCGCCGGCTACCCCGCCGCGCATTAAAAAAACAAAGTAGGATTTTAAAATTGCAATGGTAAAGCCGGAACCCGGCCCCAATGTAAACAGGGCGTACATGGTTACAATGTTGGACAGTCCCAGCTTAATTCCCGGCGGTAGCATTGGCAGCACCGGAAGCATAGATTCCAGTAGACTGAGCACCAGAGCCATTGCGAACAGCAGCCCTTGGAACACCATTTTTCTAATTTTGATGTTGGTGTTTACTCTACCCATCTGCTAAAACCTTTCTGTTCTTTTGTTAAAAACTTGACCATCTGCTACAAGTAATAACTGGCGAAGACAGTTATGTCTCGCCAGTTATCTGTCGTATTGAATTACTCCTTGCAGTGGTCGCAGCCGCAGTTGTCGTCGCACTCGCAGTCGTCAATGTCAAATTCCAAGCTCTCGCCGCAGTTGGGGCAATTAATGGAGCCCTCGTCTAGCATGTCGCCGTCCAGATTGATAATGTCGCCGCACTTGGGACAGACAATTTCATACATCTCGTCGTCGTCGTCGTCCTCGTCGTCATCATCTTCGCCCTCGTCGTCATACCATTCTTCCTCGATAGCGGCAAGGTCGTCGTCAATCTCATCAACCTGCTGGGACATCTCGGCAACGGAATCCTCCACATCGGAGACTGTCATGGCCATGTCATCCAGCACATCAATGACTGCCATTAGGATTTTGCCCTCGGTAGTAGCGTCGCTAAGCTTTGCGCCCTCGGCAAGACCCTTAAGATAAGCAACCTTTTCAGTAATTGTCATCATAATATTCATTCCTTTCAGCTTGTTAAAAATTATACACGTTCCATGTATTCGCCAGTTCTGGTGTCAACGCGAATTACTTCGCCCTCGCTGACAAAAAGCGGGACTTTAATTTCGGCACCGGTCTCCAGGATTGCGGGCTTAGTGGCGTTGGTTGCGGTGTTGCCTGCAAAGCCGGGGTCGGTTTTGGTAATTTTAAGCTCCATAAAGAACGGAGGCTCTGCGCCAAACACCGTTCCTTTGTAGGAAAGGATTTTGATATCGGTGTTTTCCTTTACAAACTTAAAATTATCGCCCAAAACGCTCTTGTTAATCGGTTGATTCTCGTAGGTTTCGTTGTCCATAAAGTAGAAAAGGTCGCCATCGCGGTAGAGGTACTGCATGTCCTTTCTCTCGATGTAGGCAGTGGGGAATTTTTCGGTGGGGTTAAAGGTTTTTTCTACCACGCCGCCGGTAATTACGTTGCGGATTTTGGTTCTGACGAATGCCGCGCCCTTTCCGGGCTTTACATGCTGGAACTCAATGACTTGAAATACGTTGCCGTCCACATCAAAGGTGACGCCGTTTCTAAATTCGCCGGCAGAAATCATACAAATTTACCTCCATAGATGAATTGTTACACTATCTTATTGATTTTACCATAGATATGCAGTATTTTGCAAGGCTTTTCTAAAGTTTACTCTGTAAAAAGAGCTTTTGGCTTACTCTATACCCGCTGCATGGCGATAAAGCTGCTGCATGACTGCCGCATCCTCGCTTTGGGTACCTGCGGATTCACAGATAAACACCGGGTGGCAGTCGTACTTGACCACCAACTCGGCCAGAGGCGCAAATTCCGGACCATATAGCGAATCAGCAAAGGTCAGATGGCGCTTTTCCCCACCGTTTGCAGTGTACTCAATCTTGGAAAAATGGGAATGGAAACCGCGCATTCGCTGGGTACCCAGCTTGTTCTGCATGGCCAACAGCACCGACTCGAACTGCTCCAAGCTGTTCATGCCGCCCAAGGTTCTGGCGTTCAGGTGGCCAAAATCGACGCAGGGCACCAGCCGTTCATCCAAGGTACACAGCTCTAGCACTTCGTCCAGCGTGCCCAGCTGATTCATTTTACCCATTGTTTCCGGGCAGAGGGTAATGTGTGACAGCCCCTGCTCGTCCAAGGTGCGCAGGGCAAGGCGCATGGTGTCCTTGGCCAGCTCCAAGGCCTGCTCGCGGGTAATCTTGCTACAGGAGCCAGAATGGACAATTACCCTGTCCGCGCCCAGCAGGTCGGCTGCCTGTGCCGATTCCAGAATATACCGCACACTGCCCAGCCGAGTCTCCTCCTCCACACCGGAAAGCGAGATATAGTAGGGCGCGTGTAACGACATCCGCAGTTTTTTTTCTGCAAAGGCTGCTTTTAGGGTTGCTGCGGTATCCACATTGACTCGCACGCCCCTGCCGCACTGGTATTCAAAGGCATTGAGCCCCATGCGTTCCACATAGTCGGCAATCTGTGATGTTTTTTTGTACCCCAGCTGGGAAAAGCTGTCGGCAGTGCCTGCCGGTCCAAACCAAACCATAGTTAATTCCTCCCTTCGGTGCTCTTGAGGTAATTGCGATAGCACCGCAGCACCGGGCGCTCCAAACAGCGCTTTACACGGTAAAAGCCATAGCGTTCCAGCTCCATTGGTTCCACAAAAATGGCGGTGCAGCCCGCCAAACGTCCGCAAAGGATGTCGGTAAACAGCTGGTCACCAATGACTGCGGCCTTGGTCAGCGGCACCCCAAGCGATGCCAACGCTTTTTTCAGGTTGTGGGGAGACGGCTTGCAGGCATTGGCAATAAACTCCAGTCCCAGCAAGGCCGCAAAGGGTTCCACACGGCTACGGAGGTTATTGGACAGCAGCATCAGGCGCATACCCGCATCGTGCATTGCTTGCAGCCAGCACAAAACTTCCTCGTGGGGCTGGGGGTTGTTGTCAGTGGTCAGCGTATTGTCAATGTCCAGCAGCAGCGTTGTAATGCCCCGAGTTACAAAAAACTCAGCCGGTATGTCAAAGATGCGATGAAAATGATAATTTGGGTAGAGTATGAACATGTGAACTCCTTGCTAAGCAATTGTAAAACAAAAGGCGAGCTATTCAGCCCGCCTTAACGTTTCGCAAATTATTTGAACTTGCGCTTACGAGCGGCCTCGGACTTCTTCTTGCGCTTGACCGAAGGCTTTTCGTAGTGCTCTCTCTTGCGAACCTCTGCCAAAACACCTGACTTGGCACAGGACCTCTTAAAGCGACGCAACGCATTATCAAGAGACTCGTTTTCTTTGATTCTGATTTCTGCCATTTACCTATTCCCTCCCCACGCCACACGGCCGGAGTTATATCAACCCAAAGTCGGGTAGATAACACATACAGTCGCCTGAATTACTTAGGTATTGTAACACAAAAAATGAACATCTGTCAAGCACTATTTGACCACTATGTTATATAACTTGCCGGGCACATAGATTTCCTTAACAATTTGTTTGTCATTTGTTGCGGCGGCTACGGCTGCATCCTGCATGACCGCGGCCTTTATCTGCTGCTGGCTGTCGGTAATGTCCACCGTCAACCGCGCTTTAATCTTGCCGTTTACCTGTACGGCAATTTCAACAGAGCTGTCAATACACTTGCTTGGGTCAAACTTTGGCCATACCGAAACCGCCAACAGCTTGCGGCCGCCCAGACGCTCGTTCATTTCCTCGGTCATGTGCGGTGCAACGGGGTTAAGCAGTGTAATAAAGGTGCGTAGCTCCCCCTTGGTAACGCTGCCCTTGGAGGTAATCTCGTTAAGCAAACTCATGAGCGCAGCAATGGCAGTATTGAATTTAAGCGTTTCCATGTCCTCGGATACTTTTTTAATCGTTTTGTGGAACGCGCTTTCCAAGTCGGAGGAAAGACCCTCGCCGTCGGTCATGCAGTCCATGAGCGCCCATACCCTGTCCAGAAAGCGTTCGCACCCGCGCAGCGAGGAGGTGTTCCACGGTGCGGCTTTTTCAAAGTCTCCAATGAACATCTCGTACATTCGCAGGGTATCTGCGCCAAATTCGCCCACAATATCATCTGGATTGACAACATTGCCCTTGGACTTGGACATTTTTTCGCCGCCCTCGCCCAGAATCATGCCGTGGCTGGTGCGCTTGCTGTAGGGCTCCGGGGTGCTAACCACGCCGATGTCATACAAAAACTTGTGCCAGAACCGCGAGTAAAGCAGATGCAGCGTTGTATGCTCCATTCCACCGTTATACCAGTCCACCGGCAGCCAGTAGTCCAGCGCTTCCTTGGCGGCCAGCGCGGTCATGTTGGTGGGGTCACAGTAGCGCATACAGTACCACGAGGACCCCGCCCACTGGGGCCTGGTGTCAGTCTCGCGTTTGGCCGGGCCGTGGCAGTGGGGACATTCCACGTTTACCCAGTCGTCCATTTTGGCCAGCGGTGATTCTCCATTGTCAGTGGGCTCGTAGCTCTCCACCATCGGTAGGGTCAGCGGCAGCTGGCTTTCGTCCAACGGCACATAGCCGCATTTGGGACAGATAACAATCGGGATTGGCTCACCCCAGTAGCGCTGGCGGGAAAATACCCAGTCCCGCAGCTTAAAGTTGACCTTGGGCGTGCCTTTTTTCGTTTCCTCCAGCCACTGGGTAATCTTCCCCTTCGCCTCCTCCACCGTCAGCCCGTTTAGCATTCCGGAATTGACCATTGTGCCAGTAGCGCAGTCGGTAAATGCCTCGGTGGCAACATCGCCGCCCTGGACTACCTCGACGATGGGAAGTCCAAACTTTTTGGCAAATTCCCAGTCACGGGTATCGTGCCCGGGCACCGCCATAATTGCACCGGTACCATAGGTAACCAGCACATAGTCTGAAATGAAAATGGGGATTTCCTTGCCGTTTACCGGATTGATGCCGGCTACGCCGCCCAAACGGACACCGGTTTTGTCCTTGGCGACCTCGGTACGTTCAAAATCGGACTTGCGCGCCGCCGTCTGCTGGTAGGCGCGTACCTCGTCCATATTGGTGATTTTGGATGCCCACTTGTCAATAAAAGCATGCTCCGGCGAAATGACCATGTAGGTCGCGCCAAACAGCGTATCGGGGCGGGTGGTGTACACCAGCAGGTCGTCCCCGAGGGTAGTACCAAAGCTGACCTCCGCGCCGGTGGAACGTCCAATCCAGTTAATCTGGGAGGTCTTGACCCGTTCAATGGGGGCCAGGGCCATTTGGAACAGCTTGAGCGAGTCCATCTGCTCGGGCAGCTCCA
>JAVVRO010000003.1:26839-39861 GCA_036654695.1 Angelakisella sp.
AGCCGCTGGGCGTATTCGGTAATTTTAAGCATCCACTGGCTTTTTACCTTGTGGATAACCTCACTGCCGCAACGCTCGCAAACACCGCCGACAACCTCCTCGTTGGCAAGTACACACTTGCAGGAGGTACACCAGTTCACCGACATTTCCTTTTTGTAGGCCAGCCCATGCTGAAACAGCTGCAAAAATATCCACTGGGTCCAACGGTAATAGTTGGGGTCGGTGGTGTTAATTTCCCGGTTCCAGTCAAAGGAAAATCCAAGGCTTTTTAGCTGCTTTTTAAACCGCGCAACATTGTCATGGGTCACCTTTTCAGGGTGTATTTTGTTCTTGATGGCATAGTTTTCGGTGGGCAGACCGAACGCGTCCCAGCCCATAGGATAGAGCACATTATAGCCCTCCATCCTGCGCTTTCGGGCAACAATGTCCAGCGCGGTGTAGGGGCGCGGATGCCCTACATGCAGCCCTTGCCCCGACGGGTAAGGAAATTCCACCAGCGCGTAATACTTGGGCTTGGTGTAGTCGTTCGAGGCGGCAAAGCAGTTTTCTTCATCCCAGCGACGCTGCCACTTGCCCTCGATAGTCTTAAAATCGTACTTCAAAAAAATCACCCTCAACAAAAAATAAGTATCTGGGAACAGCGCTTGCTTACTCTTTCAGTATTTTCTCAATGTCCAGCCTAGGCGCGTCGTTCCACAGCCGTTCAATGCTGTAAAACTCGCGGGTTTCCTTGTAAAAAATGTGTACAATAACATCGTAGTAGTCCATGAGTATCCACAGTGCCGACTGGGTGCCTTCGACGCGCTTTGGCTCAATGCCCAGCTTGGAAAGCTGATCCTCAACCTCGGACGCCAACGCCTTCACCTGTGTGTTGCTGTTACCGGCGGCAACTACAAAGTAGTCCCCGATGGTCGTCAGCTCTTTAATCTGAAGCGCGGTAATGTCCAGCGCCTGTTTGCTGTCCAAAATCTTTACGATGCGTTCTACCAATTGCTCGGATGTTAAATTCATCTGCAATCCTCCTGTTTTATTTTACTCCGGTACTCCTCCAGAGCATCCTTTGTTTCGTTGCAGGGCGTACAGCCCATGTTGGGCAGGTGTTTTTCTACCATATAGTCCAGTGCGAACAGCATTCCCGCATCCAACGAATGGTTGGAACACTCCCGCAGGTACGCCGCATCGGGGTAGTCCCGTTCGCTGGAGGTAAGATCCGCCAGATAAAGTATCTTTTCCAGCAGCGACATCCCCTTGCGCCCGGTGGTGTGGTACCGCACCGCGTTCAGCAGGTCGTCATCCTGAATGCCAAGCTGCTGCCGGAGGTAAACCGCACCTGCATAACTATGTAGCAGTTGCGGCTGCGCTACAAAATCAATGTCCCTAATTGTATCATAAAGCTGCAGCATTTGCAACAAATGCTCCCGAGGCATGTTCTTGCAGATATCGTGCAAAATCCCGGCTGCTGCCGCTGTATTGTCATCCGCGCCAAACCGCTGCGCCAGCTGCACCGCCCGCTGCTCTACACACAGGCTATGGTGGTAGCGTTCGGGGCTTTCCAAGGGCTGAACTGTTGCTCGCAATGCTGCTAAATCATACTTATTACTGTAAAGCTGATAGTCTTTACAGTACTGAAGTACCTGTGGCAAAACCTCTTTACAACGGCCTGTATTGCCAATCTCCCAGCGTACCTCGGTGGAGGAAAGCTCAACTATCGGGTTTTCCAGCAGCTGTATCACTACGCCCTGTGCCGTCAGCAAGTCGTACTGTGCTTGTAGTCCTACTCGGTCGTGCTGTGTGCGGGAGGCTACCAATAAGGTAGCCAGTTTTGCAATTTCCCGCCAGTTTTTCCACTGACAAAAGGATAAAAACATGTCACTGCCAATGAGTAAAAAAAACGTATCGCTGGGATATTTCTCATGGAGATAAGAAAGGGTATCCACTGTGTAGCTGGTGCCGCCCTGCCGAATTTCCCAGTCCTCCACCGTAATGCCGTCCAGCCCCGCGACTGCCATTCGGCAAAGCGCCAGTCGGTGCTGCCCGCCGGCCAACTGCGGCGACGGCTTGTGGGGCGGCGACGCGGTTGGCATCAGCAGTATCCGGTCAAATTTTTCACTGTCCAACAAATAGCGGCAAAGTGCAAGGTGTCCCCGATGGATGGGATTAAAGGTGCCGCCATAAAGTACCGTTCGAGCCATTCTGACCCTCCAGTGTTATTTCTTTCTCTTATTATCCGAATTTGCCGTGCGGTATGACGACCTTCCCGGCTTGTCTGTGTGATACGGCTTACTTGGTCTGGCGGCTTTGTAACGGCCGCTTGCTCTGTCCGCCTTGGAGTGGCTGTTGGGTCGGTCTGCCCGCTTTGCTGCGTCCCCTTGTGCATCCGCTTGAAAGGAGCTTCCTGAGCGCTCCGAGCGATAGGGACGTTCCGTTCTTTCTGCCCGGTAGGGCGTTCCCGCTGTCTTAATCTTCCCCCACCGCTTGGCCTTGGCAGGCTTTTTGGGCTTGACCGGCTTGTCGGGGGTGTCCGACAGGTTAATAACGGGGTTTTTGGTGTTGCGGCGGTATAGCACAATGCGGCTGCCAATCACCTGCACCACCTCGCAGTGGGCAGCTTCGGCCAGCTGTAGCGCCAGCGCTGCGCCGGTTTGCGGGGCTGTTTCCAGTACATGCAGCTTGACCAGCTCCCGCGCTTGCAGCGCGTCGTTTACCTGTGTAATCAGTTGGTCGCCGATTCCCCCCTTACCTATCTGCAAAATGGTATCGGTGGTGGTGGCAATGCTTCTAAGTTTTGCGCGTTGTTTTGAAGTCAACAATCTAATACCCAATCCTTTTCTATTTCTTACTCTGTTCTCTTTTTTTCATCTCTTGTTCCAATGTGCGAAGTGCCACACCCCGGTGGCTGATTGCGTCTTTTTCCCCGGCGGAAAGCTCTGCAAAGCTACGCAGTCCGTCCGGGCTGCATGGCTCAACGGATCCGTCCTCGCCCACAAAGAAAAGCGGGTCGTAGCCAAAGCCGTTTTCCCCCTTTGGCTGGTAGCCAATAATGCCGTAGCATCTGCCCTCGCAGATGATGATGTCCTCCGCCCCCAGCACACAGCAGATGGTACTTGCAAAATATGCGCCGCGCATCTCTTTGGGGATGTGGCTCATGTTTTGCAGCAGCTTCTGGTTGTTTTTTTCGTCATTGCAGGGTGACCCGGCATATCGGGCGGAATAAACACCCGGCTCCCCCTCCAGCGCTTCCACGCACAGCCCGCTGTCATCCGCAATGGAGGGAATGCCGACGCGCTTAAAAATCTCCATTGCTTTTTTCTTGGCGTTATCAGAAAAGGTTTTTCCGTCCTCTACCACTTCAATGCCCGGGCAAACCTCCTCCTGCGGGACTACCTCGTAGCCCAGCGGCTCCAAAATTCGCCTGAACTCTGTCAGCTTGTGGTTGTTGCGCGTTGCGACTACAATTTTCATCCGGCAGTCCCCTTTCACGTTGTTCCTTCGTCAAACAGCAGTGCGGTAGCGTATTCGTAAGCTGAAAACGGTTTAAGGTCCTCCAGCTGTTCGCCAACACCTACCAGCTTGATAGGCAGTCCCAGCTGCTCCCGAATGGAAATGACTACACCGCCCTTTGCAGTGCCGTCCAGCTTGGTCAGCACAACACCGGTAACCCCGCAGGCTTCGGCAAACAGCTTGGCTTGGCTCAGGCCGTTTTGCCCAGTGGTCGCATCCAGCACCAGCAAAACCTCCCGGCTGCTGTCAGGGGCTTCCCGCAGGATAATACGGTTCATCTTGGACAGCTCGTCCATCAGGTTCTTTTTATTGTGCAGCCGCCCCGCCGTATCACAGAGAATAACATCAACGTTACGCGCTTTTCCGGCGGCAATGGTGTCAAAGACCACAGCGGCAGGGTCGGCACCCTCGGCATGTCGAATCATTTGGCAGTGGTTGCGCTGCGCCCAAATTTCCAGCTGCTCCCCCGCGGCGGCGCGAAAGGTATCGGCGGCACCCAGCAGCACCGTTTTTCCCTCGGTGATGAGGTAATGCGCCAGCTTGCCAATGGTCGTGGTTTTGCCGACACCGTTGACGCCTACCATCATAATGACGGCAGGTCGGCCGCTTAAATTCAGCCCGACATCGGGGGAAAGCAGCTCAACAATGGTATCTCGCAGCTCGGTGCGCAAGTTTTTTGCATCAATACTGCGCTTTTTCATCTTTGCGCCCAGCATGGAACAAATTTTCCCCGCAGTGGCTACACTAACATCTGAAAGAATCAGGATTTCCTCCAGCTCTTCAAGGGTGTCCTCGCTGAGCTTTCCGGAAAACCCATCCAGCTTCATGGACAGGTTGTTGCGGGTCTTGCCCAAACCTTTGGTCAAAAAGCTCAAAAATCCCATGGAAATCCCTCCTCTACTTTAAATTTAGCTTCAGTTTTTCTTCCAGCTCGTTTACATTCAGCTTCAGTAGCTTGGAAACGCCCTCCTCCTCCATGGTTACGCCATAGAGTACATCCGCTTCCTCCATGGTGCCGCGGCGGTGGGTAATGCAGATAAACTGGGTATTATCGGTCATTCGACGAAGATAGGACGCAAACCGGGTGACATTTACATCGTCCAGCGCGGCCTCAATTTCGTCAATGAGAACAAAGGGCGCGGGGCTAACCTTAAGAATAGCAAAATAGATGCAGATGGCTACAAACGCCTGCTCGCCGCCTGAAAGAGAGGACAGGTTCTTGATAATCTTGCCCGGTGGCTGCACAAAAATGTCAATTCCGGTTTCCAGCGGGTCGTTGGGGTCGGTGAGGGTTAGTTCTGCTCTGCCGCCGCCGAACAGTTCGACAAATATCTGCGAAAAGCTGCTGTTAATCGCGGCAAATTTTTCGGTGAAGATACTGGACATCTGCGCCGAAAGCTGGGTAATCATGCGGGTTAGCTCAGCCTTGGCCTTTTCCACATCGTCAATCTGGGCGCGCATGAATTCGTAGCGCTCCGAGACCTCTTTGTATTCCTCAATGGCGGCAACATTGACGCTGCCCATGCTCTTAATGCGGTTGCGCAGCTCACTGACACGCTTTTGCGCTGCGGCGTAGTCGGTAATGGGAATTGCCAGTAGCGCCGCTTCGGTGCGGGTTAGCTCGTACTCATCCCACATTTTAGCAATAATACCATCGTTTTCAGTAGAAACAGAGCGCTGCCGCTCCTCTAGCCTGCCCAGCTCCAGGGAAAGGCCTTCCCTGCGGTTGGAGGCTTCCTTTTCCTCCCGGTGCAGCTGTGCGGTCTGCTGCTCCATCTGCTGACGTTGTTGCTGCTTAACTTCAATGTCGCTTTGGCAAGCGGTAATAGCCCTGCGGCTGGTTTGTGTCTGCTGTTCTACCTCATTTATCTCTGCCTGTAGGACACCATTTTGCTGTTCCAGCTCGGCAATTCGGCGGCGCAACTCCACCAACTGTCCGGCGCTGCCCTGCTTTTGCTGTTCCAGCTGTTCCAGCGCGGCAGTAGCAACTGCACAATCTTTTTCCAACGCAGCGGCGGCAATCTGCCCCTGCGAAAGCTGGGTGTTGTGGTTAGCCAGCTGTTGCATCAGGGCGTTTCGCTGTTCCTCGCTGCGAGCAAGCTCCTGCTCCAAGCCGGTCAGGTTGGCATTCATTCTGTCCATGACCTCGGCGGAGGAAAGCCCTTGTCCGCGCAGCTCCTCCACACGCTTTTGCATGGCGTCAATCTCTCCCAGCGCGTGGCGGTTGCGCTCCGCGGCTTCCTCCAGCGCCATTGACAGCCGCTTGCATTCGGCGTTAGCGGCAATCAAGTCCTCACCGGCAGTACGCGCCTCGGCATGAACGCCCTCCAGCAGCGCCTGGATTCCGGCGGTGTCCTGCCGCAGGACAGCATACTGCTCCTCCAGCGTCTTCAGCTCATCCGAAAGCGCCTTCGCCTCGGTTTGCAGCTGGTTAATCTCATTTTTGCGGCTCAAGATGCTACCGCTTTTGCCTGCCGAACCACCGGTCAGCGAACCGCCCGCATTTACAACCTGTCCGTCCAGCGTAACCACACGGTAGCGACTGCCGCAGGCCTTACTAATGGCAATGGCCGCATCGATGTCCTCGGCGATAATAATTCTGCCCAGCAGCGACTCCATCATGTTCCGGTAGCGTTCGGCAGTGTCAACCAGTGCCGATGCAACATTGATGTACCCACGCTGGTTTTTTAGCAACGGCTCGTTCATTCGGTTGCCGCGGATAGTGGTAACCGGCAAAAAGGTCGCGCGTCCAGCATTGGCTTCCTTGAGCAGTGCAATTGCTCGCTTTGCAACCTCCTCGTCGCTGACAATCAGGTGCTGCATTGCCGCGCCTAGGGCAATTTCGATGGCGGTAGTGTACTGCTCCTCCACCTTGATGATAGTAGCGACCGTGCCCTCTACTCCGCGCAGCGCACCGGCAGCGGCACGCTTAATGACCAGCTTGACGCTGCCCGAAAAGCCCTCCATGTTCTGCTCCATGTCGGAAAGCAGCTGGGCACGCTGTAGCTTTTCCCCTGCGGCGCGTTCCGTAGTGCGAATGCGGCTTTCCATGGACTGCTGTTTTTCCTGCCTGCCCTTGAGCTTGACCTCGTAACCGCCGACGCTGTTTTTTAGTCCTTCAATGGTTTCTGTCAAGTCCTCGGAAAATTCGCGCGCCCTGCGGTAGTCCTCTTTCAGCTGGGTAAGCACCTCGTCCTTTTGCTCTACCTGACTGTGAGCGGTTTGCAGACGCGCAATGGTTTCCTCTACCAGTGTGGCGGCAGTCTGCTTTGTAATCTGCGCATGAGAAATTCCTTCCCGCAGCTCCTCCCGCTGGGCAGACAACGCTTTCATCCGGTGTTCCTCGGTCAGCAGGCTTTCCTGCACGCCTGCGCCGCTTGTCGCAAGCACCGTCAGCTGCGCCCGGGCGGCGGCCAACTGTTCGGTACAGTCGGTCAGCTCCTGGGAACGCTCTGCTATCTGCTGCTCCATGCTTTGGGTTGTGCGCGCCCCCGCCGACAACTGCTCCCGGAGGCCTTCGGCGGTACTTTGGTTATGCTGTATGGTGGTCTGCTTGACCGCAACGGCAACCTGCGCCCCCGAAAGCTGTTCCTCAAGGACGCGGATTTCGCCGCGTTTGCGGTCTATGTAGATAGCAAAATCCTGCTCCTTTTGGGTAAAGGCTTCCAGCTGCCGCTCAATGTCATCCATCTGCTTTTGCACTGCGTTACGGTCACTGCGCGCCATCAGTAGTTTATCGTCCAAATCGCGAAGCTGTACCTTTAGCTTTTCCAGCTTTTCCAGCCACAGGGAAAGCTCCAGCGACTTTTTTTCCTCCATAAATACAAGAAACTGCTTTGCCTTTTCGGCTTGCGCCTTAAGAGGGGCTACCCGTCCCTCCAGCTCATTCATAATATCCCGCAAACGCACCAAGTTTTCTTCCGACTGCTCCAGCTTGCGTTCGGCCTCGCCCTTGCGGTAGCGGAACTTGGAAATTCCCGCCGCTTCCTCAAAGATTTCACGGCGCTGGCTGCTTTTTGCACTGACAATTTCGGCAATTTTACCCTGCTCAATAATGGAATACCCATCCCGGCCAAGGCCGGTATCCATAAACAGCTCGTGGACATCCCGCAGGCGTACCGGATTATTGTTAATGCGGTATTCACTTTCGCCGCTGCGGTACAGCTTGCGGGTAATAATCACCTCGTCGCTGTCCAGCTCCAGCGTGTGGTCGCTGTTGTCAATGGTCAGCGACACGGCCGTGTAGCCCTGTGCTTTCCGTGTTTGAGTACCGCCAAAAATGACATCCTCCATCTTTGCACCACGGAGCGACTTTACCGATTGTTCTCCAAAAACCCACTTTACAGCGTCGCTGACATTGCTTTTTCCACTGCCGTTTGGCCCGACAATGGCGGTAATGCCATCTTCAAAATTCAGCTTTGTGCGATCTGCAAAGGATTTAAATCCCTGTAGCTCAATGCCCCGTAGCTTCAACGGTACTTCACCTCTTATCAATTATAAATTGCCCATCGGCAACCGCCGGGTCGGATTGATACCTAATAGTATAACCCATTTGGGTCAGTCGTACAATATTTGTTTTTTTCTGCCCCACCACCTGTGAAATGCAGCGTGGAGCACTGCGTAGCAGGAAGGAACTGCCGCCCAGTCTCGTTATCTGTTCCAAAATGCGCCGGAAATACAGCTCGCCATACACCAGCTCACCAAATGCCGGATGGTAGCAACCGCCCAGCACCTCGCCCTCCAGCCCCTCGCTGGCATGAAGCCCCAGCCGAATGACTGTAATGTCGTGCTGCAAAAACAGCTCCACAAGGTCGGCGCAAAGCGGGATGCTGTCCGCTACCTCCGGCGGATGATAGTGCCCGGCGGCCAGCTCCTTGGCCAGCTGGGTACCGCCCAGCACCACCGTCGGGTAGATGCGCACGGTGTCAGGGCAAAGCGCCGCAATGGAGTGCCCTGTTTGGGTGTCGGACAGTACTGTTGCACCAAAAAGTCCAGTCATCATTTGCAGCCCCAGCGAAAAGCCATAGCGCTGCACCAGCGCTGAGGCAGCCCTTACCTGTTGGGCGGTGTGACCCCTGTGGTTTTGCCGCAATACTGCATCATCCATGCTCTGTGCGCCCAGCTCAATGGCAGTCACGCCATAGTCCTGTAGCAGTGTCAGCCGCTGGTCGTCAATGGCGTCGGGGCGGGTGGACACCCGGATACCCTTGACCCTGCTGTCGCTTAAAAACGGATGTACCGCTTGCAGCAGCGCCACCATGTATGGACGGTCAATGGCGGTAAAGCTGCCGCCAAAAAAGGCGATTTCGACCTGTCCGCAATGGGACGGAAGGGTTGCCAGTGCCGAGCGGCAAAGCGCTGCGGCTTGCTCCGGCTCCGGCGGTCGGCGGCTCCCCGAAATTGTGCGCTGGTTACAAAAGCTGCACTGCTGCGGGCAACCGCTGTGGGGAATAAAGATTGCAAGATTACCCGGCACTGCACTCCCCCATCAGCTCCAACGCTTCCTTGGCTGCCAGCTGCTCGGCGCTCTTTTTGCTGTTAGCTATCCCACGGCCAATGACATTGCTGTTTAGGCGCACCTCTACCTCAAAGGTCTTTTCGTGGTCGGGGCCGTCTTCGCTCACCAACACATAGGAGACTTTTTCTTCGGGGTTTTTTTGAATAATCTCCTGCAACATGGTTTTGTAGTCTACAAAGGCGTGCTTGTGGTGCTGCTCCAGCTCCACCTCAATAAAGGTAAGGATAAACTTTTCGGCAGGCTGCACCCCACCGTCCAGATAGATGGCGGCAATGAGTGCCTCAAACGCGTCCGACACAATGGACGGCCGTGTGCGCCCGCCCATCTGTTCTTCACCCTTGCCTAACAATAGTTCTTCGCCCAAATTAATTTGCTGTGCAAACTTAAAAAGCGATTTTTCGCAGACCAGCGCAGCTCGAATTTTGGTCAAGTCACCCTCGTCCAGATGATATTTATGAAAAATGTAGGTGGACACTACCAGCGACAGCACCGCATCCCCCAAAAACTCCATACGCTCGTTACATTCCGGATGCTCCCGGATTTCGTTGGAAAAGGATGAGTGCGTCAATGCCCTTTTCAGCAGTTTTTTATTCTGAAAATTATAGTCGATTTTTTGTTCCAGCTGTATCATGCTACTCCTCCTGACTTACTGTCAGTCCGCGCTGTCTGTGCCTGTTGTTTCGTCGACAAAGGCGGCCATTGCTTGCTCGATGGTAGGGATAATACCACTTTCATGACAAATCTTTGCCTGCCGGATGGCGTTCTTTATGGCGCGCGCATCAGAGGAGCCGTGGGCTTTAATCACCGGCTTTTTAACGCCCAGCAGCATGGCACCCCCGTGCTCCTTGTAGTCAAACTTTGCTTTAAAGGCTTTTAGCTGTCCTGCAACCATTACCGCGCCCAGCTTGGACACAAGGTTTGCCAAAAACATTTCCTTCAGCTGGTTCTTCATCATTTTGCCCATACCCTCGGTCAGCTTTAGGATAATATTACCGGTAAAACCGTCACAGATGGCAACATCGCAGCCGCCCAGCGGCAGGTCGCGTGCCTCCAGATTGCCAATGTAGTGCAGCTTGGTACTGCGCAGGAGCTTATTTGTCTCAATTTGCAGGTCGCTGCCCTTAGTCTCCTCGGTGCCGATGTTGACCAGCCCGACCCGCGGGTTTTCAATGCCATGCACCTTGTTCATATAAATTGAGCCCATAATGGCAAATTGCCGCAGCATTTCGGGGCGACACTCGGTATTTGCCCCCGAATCGGCCAGCAGGTAAACGCCTTTTTCGTTGGGGATGCAGGCGGCAATGGCCGCACGCTTAATGCCATGAATCCGCTTGGCGATGAAGGTTGCCCCCACTGCCAGCGCGCCGGTACTGCCCGCGCTGACAAAGGCATCACCACGACCCTCCACCAGCAGGGCAAATCCAACCGCCATGGAGCAGTTCTTGTACTGCCGCAACAGCTTGGTGGGCTCCTCGTCCACCGGAATTACGTCGGGTGCGTGTACAAGTTCAATGCCGTCCAGTGAAACGCCACAGTCCTTGGCAGCCGCTTCCAGCTTGGCTTTGTCTCCGGTCAGAATAACCTGCACCCCAAGCTCATCGGTCGCCAGTCTTGCGCCTTTTATAATCTCGGTAGGAGCATGGTCTCCGCCAAACGCGTCTACAATAATTCGTGTCATCCTTACAAGCACCCTTTCCCCTTAAAAAATTTGTGCAGCGTACCGCTGTGCCGCGGCAAGCGCACGCTCGGCAAGCGCCAGATAGCGCGCTTCCTTACTTTTTACTATTTCCGGCAGCGGTGGAAGTATTCCCATATTGCTGCCCATGGGCTGAAAATTTTCCACACTCGGGTCGCTGATGTAGCCGCAGAGAGCACCCAGCATGGTTTCCGGCGGCGGTGGTGGCAACGTGCGACCGCTGGCGGCGGCTACTCCGGCAAGGATACCGCTGGCAGCCGACTCAATGTAGCCCTCCACACCGGTAATCTGCCCCGCAAAGGTGATTCTTTCCTCTGCCCGCAGCCCAAAGGTAGCCGTCAGCAGACGGGGGGAATCGATAAACGTGTTGCGGTGCATCACGCCGTACCGCGCAAATTCAGCGTTTTCCAGCCCCGGAATCATGGAGAATACCCGTTTTTGTTCGCCAAAGGTCAGGTTGGTTTGAAACCCCACCAGATTGTACAAGCTGCCGTCGGCATTTTCGCGCCGAAGCTGCAAATTCGCCCATGGGCGCTTGTCAGTATGGGGGTCAATGATGCCAACCGGGCGCATGGGGCCGAACCGAATGGTATCCCGTCCGCGCTTTGCCATGACCTCGATGGGCATACAACCCTCGTACACTTTAAAATATTGCCGTTCAAACTCATGCAGCTCCACCGACTGCGCCGCAATCAGCGCATCATAAAATGCGTCATATTCCTCATGGGTGAAAGGGCAGTTGATGTAGTCCGCGTCGCCCCTGCCGTAGCGGGAGGCGAAAAATGTTTTTTCGCTGTCAATGGATGCTTGGGTGACAATCGGTGCCGAAGCGTCGTAGAAGCTAAGCGAGTGCGTACCGCACAGCGCCGCAATGGTGTCCGCCAAGGGGGGACTGGTCAGCGGCCCTGTCGCAAGAATTACCCGACCCTGCGGTAGCTCGGTCACTTCGCCGGTTACTACCTCAATGAGCGGATGCTCCTGAATCCTTTGGGTAATCAGGTCAGAAAAACGCTCCCGGTCAACCGCCAACGCACCGCCCGCCGAAACACTTACTGCATCGGCGCATTGTAAAATTAGCGAGCCGTACAGCCGCATTTCCGCCTTGAGCAGCCCCGCCGCCGAGGACAGCCGTGTTGCCTTTAAGGAGTTGGAGCAAACCAGCTCCCCAAAGCCGGGGTAGCTGTGTGCTTCGCTGTAGCGCTGGGGCTTCATCTCGCACAGGCGCACCTTGACTCCAAGTCGTGCCGCCGCCCATGCGGCTTCGCAACCGGCAAGACCCGCTCCGATTACCGTAATCTGTTCTGTCATCTGTCATTCATCCTGTTTTACATAGTCGCAGCCCTCTTTCAGGCAATGCGTTTTCTTCATTTTTCCACTGGTATGGAACAACGTGGAGCCACACTTGGGGCAGAGGTCAGCAATGGGGGTATCCCATGTCATAAAGCCGCACTTGGGGTTGTCGGTACAGCCAAAATAGCCCTTGCCTGCCTTGGACTTTTTTGCCAGCACCTTTTTGCCGCAAATAGGGCAGTTTCCGGGGGTTTCCTGTACCAGCTTTTTGGTGTTCTTGCACTCCGGAAAGCCCGGGCAGGCCAAAAACTTGCCAAAGCGTCCGTGCTTAATGACCATGTTGCGCCCGCACAGCTCACAGATAATCTCAGTTTCCTCGTCCGGTACCTTCATGCGAGTGCCGTCCATGTTCTTTTCCGCCTGCTTTAATGTCGCATCAAAGTCGGTATAAAATTCGGCCATCATAACCGGCCACTGAATGGAGCCCTCCTCCACCTTGTCCAGCTTGCCCTCCATATCGGCGGTAAAGCGCTGGTCAACAATGTTGGGGAACTGCTCCTTCATTAGCTTGGTGGTCACCTCGCCCAAGGCGGTTGGCTTTAACGCCTTTTGCTCCCGCTCCACATAGCCGCGCTGCTGGATGGTAGTAATGGTCGGCGCGTAGGTGCTGGGGCGGCCAATACCGTTTTCCTCCAAGTCTTTAATCAGCGATGCTTCGGTAAAGCGTGGTGGCGGCTGGGTAAAGTGCTGGTTTGGCAGCAGATTGTCCAGTTGCAGCGTCTCGCCCTCAACAAGCTCCGGTAAACGGGTGTTTTCCTCATCGGCAGCGTCGGTAGATTCTGTGTAAAGCACTGTAAAGCCATCAAACTTTACAGTAAAACCAGAGGCCTTAAAGGTATGGTTTGCCGCTGTAATATCCGCCGAAACGGTGTCCAGCAGCGCCTCAGCCATCTGACTGGCAATAAACCGTTCCCAAATGAGCTTGTAGAGCTTAAACTGTTCGGCGCTCAGGCTACC
>JAVVRO010000004.1:0-1151 GCA_036654695.1 Angelakisella sp.
TATTGTCCTGTCTGTAAGTTACCCAGACCTGCATAGTGCCTGCGTCACGGTTGTCCCACGCATAATAGGGAACAAACACGCCACCGCCAACCGCATCGAGAATGGTGACGGCTCCGCCGAGCTCCTCACTGTGCTGTGTCACAAAGCGGCTGCCATCGGTGATGGCATAGTCAGCCATGTCGGCATTGTCCGTTCCTTCCATGCAGTAGACCAGCGGACCGCGTGCAACCGCAACCTTGCTGCGATCTTGTACTACTCGTTCGTCAGCTGTTACCAACCGGATGGGCATTTCCAGTTCCAGCCGTACGGTATCCCCTGCTTTGCAGCAACCGCTTACGGTGACATACCCATCTGTTACGCAGCTGCTGGCCAAAGATTTTCCGTTTTGGGATAGCACAAAGCCCCTGCACCAGTCCGGGATGCGCAGTTTGAGTACAACAGGTGTCTTTAGATTTTCCTCAAGCCTGATTGTAATGTTGCCGTCCCACGGATAATTTGTCGTCTGGCTTAGTGTGACTGTTTCCTCCGACAGAACAATCTTTGCCTTGGACTGCACATATAGGTTCACAAAGATGGTACTACCCTTGATTGCATATAGATAGTCACCCACAGACGGTAAAAAACGTGTAATCTGTGTGGGACAGCAAGAGGTATTATGCCACGGCTTGCGGTGATGGGTACCGTCTGAAACAAGGGGATTGACATAGAAAAACCGGTCACCGCTTAATGATATTCCTGCAATTGCGCCGTTGTACATTGCCCGCTCGGCTACATCCATATAGTTTGCCCGCATTTTAAGACGATTCATCCTGCTTGCCCAATACACAACGCCAACCGATGCGCAGGTTTCGCAGTAGCTGTCGTTGGGCAAATCGTAGTCCTGCGTAAAGCCCTCGTTGCTTCTACTCTGCCCGATTCCACCCGTCAGGTACATGTTACGCTGCATGCTTGCGTATACGCGGTCCATTGCGGCTTCGTAGCCGGTGTTATGCTCCAGCGCCGCAAGGTCGGTGATTGCAGAGTAGTAGTACATGGCGCGCACCGCGTGTCCGGATATTTCAGACAATTCGTCTGCCGGTTTATCATCTTGATTGTATTTTGCGCCGCCCATTTCTTCACGGCACGGCTTGAGTACATCCAAAAACGGAACG
>JAVVRO010000004.1:1161-2122 GCA_036654695.1 Angelakisella sp.
CTCGCTGCTCCACTAGATAATGGGACAAATCCAGATACCGCTTATCACCGGTTGCGTGGTAAAGCTTAATCAGTGCAAGCTCAATCTCTTGATGCCCGGGAATCCAATGAACGTCTGCTGCCAAAAAATGCTCGTATAGGTGATCTGCCGCTTTGACTGCGACATGGAACAGGAGCTCCTTGTCGGTTGTCTCTCGGTAAGCAATGGCGGCTTCTATCATATGCCCAATGCAATACATCTCATGGTACATCATATCTGTCCAGCGCTTGTCCGGCAGAACCAAGGTGAAATAGGTGTTGATGTATCCGTCGGGGTGCTGCGCGGATGCGATTGCTGTAATAATCTCATCTGCCGCCGCCTCCAGCTGGGCATTTGCCTGATTACCCAGCACATAAGCAATACCCTCAATTACCTTGTAAACATCTGAGTCATTGTACAGTAGTCCTTGAAATTCCCCATGTGGCTCGCCCTTTATGCTCTTTCCGGCATTCATGAAGTTCTCGACGCGTCCGGTTTCAACACACTTTTTAATGCACGCCCATGTAGTAACCTCGCAGTTGGTAGCAATTCGAGGGCTCCAGAATGAATCCGTGATGGTAACTTGGCTAAATGGAACACGAGTCAACATTGATTTCCCTCCAATTAAATTGTTACAGAAATTTCCTTCCGGGTTACAATAGTACACCTACAGGTGAAAAGCATGAAACAACCAGAGCTTATCTAATTTGATAAACTTAATATTAATTGTAAAATAGATGATTATATTATGGAAAACTGGGATTTTTTATGTTATACTGCTAATCGTAGTTCCTATTATAGCTGAAATAAGCGGCTTGTAAACCGTATAAAAGTCACAATAAGTGGATTATATTCACCAGCGTGCTAGTGCGGAAGTGTTTTGCTGTGCTAAAAGTAAGGGGGAATTGTCGTTTTATGAAAATTTATGAGTTGAATATTGACA
>JAVVRO010000004.1:2132-23241 GCA_036654695.1 Angelakisella sp.
AGGTCAATTCATTAGCAGTGGGTTGTGGCTTCACCCTGTGCGGATAATTGATACCTATGTACTGATTATTGGTGCAATGGGAGAGGCATATATCTATGAGGGCGATCAAAAATTTTGCGTCGGTCCGGGTGATGCGCTGTTGCTTTCCCCCTTTGTTGAACAGGGCGGCTACCGTGCGACCGAGAATGTCTCTTACTATTGGTTCCACTTTCACAAAAACATGCTACAAAGTGCGGTACAGTCGTTTCCCGACACAGCATACCCTTTGCTTGATGTCATTGACCGCGCTACTGCGATTTATCTCCCGCAGTTCTTTTCTTCCAATCGGCCGGATAAGGTTGCCATCCTGGGGCACCAGTTGCTGCATGTACATGAATCCCGCTACACTACGGCGGCAGCAGCCGATTATTTAATGACCTCGATTCTCATTGAATTAAGTGAGCAATACAGCGAATTTATGGGGCATTTGGAAAATAGCGACAATCGAAACTTTTACAAAATCTGCGAATGGGTCAGAGTACACAGCCAGGATCGAATTTCCCTAGATGATGTTGCGGCAGCGTTCAGCTACAACAAAAACTACCTTTGCCGAATGTTTAAGCAGTATGCGGGGGTAACTGTACAGGAATACATCAATCGAATTAAAATTTCAAAAATAAAGCAGCTGCTGTATTCCACGAATAAAAGCGTACAAGAAATTGCCTATACTGTTGGCTACAGTGACGAAAAATACATGATGCGTCTTTTTAAACAGACCGAAAATATTACCCCCACACAATTCAGAAACGCCTACAGCCGTACTCACCTAAACAGCAAGTAACCTGCTTTAGACGAATAAACCGAATTTTTTATTGCAAAGCGCTACACCACAAAACAAAGGCAAGGGAGAACGATGACACCATCGCTCTCCCTTGCCTTTTGCCAGACCTATCCTTGCGAATGACCGCTCGTGAATAAACTTGTCATCGTCGTCAAAGATGCCTAAAAACGGATGGCTATTCTCGCCGATTGGCATCCCATTGGGTCGACCTTGCGCCGAACACAGGGGTGCAGATGCAGCTTTGAACAGGGGACATAGTTAGCCAGCACCGGGAGATTCACCCGCTGTGCGGGTGCTCGCCTACCGTCTTTTGAAACCCCATTAACGCACCCGGAAGCGCATTCCATGGCTTGTGCCGGAGGTTGTGATACAGCTGTACCGATTGGTTGTAGACACATTCGCTTCTTTCCATGATTTCCAGCGCCTGTTTTTCTTTGGGACTATTCCGCGCGCGCAGATGGGCTTGCTTGCTGGCGATGAGCTGACACCTTGCGGCCTCCACAGCCTTTCGCTTTGCGTCTAGCGCCTGCCACACCACCCAGAACCATAGGACAACAAATGCGGAGGTGCTAAGACCTACAAGGAAGTAGGCTATGTATATTGTCAAAACCATCACCGTCCCTATGACAATTCTAATTTTGTGGTAGCATAGCCGGTTGTGGCTACGATACCATACCTGTGTTGCATTTATGGTATAGGATAAGAATATCATAAAAACTTGCTGGCGGGAGGACACTAGCACGAGTGGTAGTCATTTCACGCATGAACGGTAAAAGCAGCGTTGAAAAATAGTAGGACTCATGCTATAATTGATACTGGCATAAGGCCTACTCGTTTCCTATCACTTTTCGGAGGGGATTGCAAGTGAAAATTGCCATTTGTGATGACGATAAAGATGAACTGCGTTTCCTTTCGTCATTTTTAGATACCTATAAACAGGAGCGAGGGGTGTCGCTTCGCTGGGATGCGTTTTACAGCGCAACCGAGCTTCTTTGCAGAGCAAAAAGTGGGACCTACGACCTCTATCTTTTGGATATTATGATGCCGGGCGTGAATGGCATGGAAACGGCAAAGGAAATACGCAGCTTTGACCAAGACGCCAGTATTGTATTTTTGACGTCCTCCCCGGAATTTGCGGTGGAAAGCTACCAGTATAAGGCGCAGGACTACCTGCTAAAGCCGGCGAAGGCGCAGCGGTTATATCCCCTGCTGGATGCGCTGCTTGCCAAAACGCGAAAACCCATGGAGGGCTTCGGGGTGAAAACAAAAAGCGGCATGGCTCGCATTTTGTTTGAAAACCTTGTTTTTTTGGAAGTAATGGAAAAATGCTTGTATTTTCATCTGTCGGATGGCAGCGTGCGGGAAGCAATTGCCTCCCTTACTGAATTTGAGGATATCCTGCTGGCACGTCCCGAATTTGTGCGCCCCTACCGCTCCTACATTGTCAATTTGTTGCAGGCAGCGGAGCTGAGCGCCAATGAATTGATTATGCTGACAGGGGAAAAAGTACCGGTGTCCAGAAAGAGCTATGCCAAGGTGCGCGAGGCTTACATCGAGCAGCTGTTTGCAAAAAAGGAGACCAAATGATGATACCACTGCTTTCCGCACTCAATTATGGGCTGGTGCTACTGTTTGGGGTGTTCCTTTCGGTGCTGTTTGCCGGCGGCAGTAAAAGTCGAAAAGACCGGCTGTGCATTCTTCTGTTTTCAATTTTTACCCTATGCTTGCAGACGGCGTGCTCCTATTTTCTGGGGTTAAGCATTACCACAAAGCTTTACCCGCTGATTGCCCACCTGCCCCTTATCCTATTCTTGGTGCTGGCACTAAAAAAGCCTGTGGCAATTTCCACCGTCAGTGTGCTGACCGCTTATTTTTGCTGTCAGCTCCCCCGCTGGGCAGGGGTACTGTTTGAACAGCTTTTCCACACACGCATTGCGTATCTGCTTTCCTACAGCGTGTCAATTGTGGCGTTCTTTTTTGTTATTTTGCGCTTTTTTGCTCAGCCGACCTATCAGGCAATGACCTATTCCCGCCAGTCCCTGTTCCTCTTTGGGTGTCTGCCTGCGGTTTACTATGTGTTCGACTACGCCACTACGGTTTACACCCGCGTCCTTTACACGGGCATTGAAATGATGAGCGAGTTTTTGCCCACCGCCATGGTTCTTTTTTATGTATGGTTTATTGTCACCTATCACGGGGAGGTACAGCAAAAAACGCAAATTCAACTGGAAAAAAACATGCTTTCCATGCAGATGGAAACTGCAAAGCTCCAGCTGAGTGTTCTGCGCGCCTCGCAGGAGCAGGCTGTCCTTTACCGTCACGATATGCGGCATCATTTGTCCATCATTGACAGCTTTGCCCAGCAGGGGGAGCTTGCCAAAATTACGGAATACCTTGCAACTGCCCAAAGTGAGCTGACTGCCATTACCCCCATGCGGTTTTGTGACAACGAAATAGTAAGCCTTCTGCTTTCCTCCTTTCAGAGTAAGGCAGAAAAACAAGCGGTTGTGCTCAATATTAAGGCGGAGTTACCCAAGGAACTGAATCTTCCCGACACAGAGCTTTGCTCGGTGCTGTCAAATGGGTTGGAGAATGCTATCCGCGCCGCAAGCCAAGTGACGGACAGCACACTGCGGAAAGTTTTTGTCGATTGCAGCATCAACAGAAGTCGGTTGCTCATAGAAATTGCAAATGCGTACATCGGTGAAATCCGCATGGCGGGCGATACTCCCATTGCTACAAAAAGCGGGCATGGGTATGGCTGCAAAAGCATGCGCTCCATTGCAGCGAAGCACAACGGCTTTTGCACCTTTGCAGCAGCGAATGGTATCTTTACACTGCGGGTAGTACTGCCAATGGTCGAACGAACCTAAGCCGTACCATTCTCCAAGGTATCGTGGACAATGGGGATAACAATCGTGACGGTGGTGCCTTTGGAAAACTTGCTTTCTACCGTCATTTTGGCCTTGCCGGCATAATAGATGTCCAGCCTGCGGTAGACGTTTTTGAGCGCGATGCCGCTGCCTTTTTTGCTCTTTACCGCCTCGGTCTTGTCGGAAAGCAGGCCGGCACGCAGCGCTGCCAGCTCGGGCTCCCGCATCCCAATGCCGTTGTCCCTGACCGACAAAATCAGGGTATCCCCGGTAATGCTGGCCGAGATTTTGAGCAAGCCACCGGTAATGTATTCGTACAGCCCATGGTTGATGGCATTTTCCACAATGGGCTGCAAAATAATTTTGAGCACCTCAATGCCAAGGGCTTCCTCTGCAATGTCGTACTCCACCTCGAACTTGTTTTCAAACCGTATCATTTGAATGGTGATGTAGTTTTTTACATGGTCAATTTCCTGCTCCAAGTGCACCAGCTTGTTGTCAGTGCGGGTACTAAACCGGAAGATTTGCGCCAAGGCCTCCAGCATTTTGGAGGCGCTAAGCTCACCGGACTTTTTGACCTGCATGTTGATGACTTCCAAGGTGTTGTACAAAAAGTGCGGGTTTATTTGCTGTTGCAGCATGTTCAGCTCGGCCTGTGTCTTTAGGGTAATGTGCTCCTGCTCCCGCAGACTAATGGCAATATTATCGTCAATGAGCTGCTTAATTTGACGAATCATTACATTGTACATCCGAATGAAGTCCTGCATTTCGCTATAGCCCTTGTACACCAGCGGCTGGTTAAAGGCCTTGTTGTTCACCACCTGCTGCATGTCCTCCTGCAAAATATTAAAGGGCTTGGCCAACAGGCTGGCCAGCTTCAGCGAGATGAGGAAGATGACCAGACAGATGGCGGCGGTTAGCAGAACACTGTCCCGCAGCATAATCATATTGGCGGCAGTCAGGTCGTCAACCCGCTGGAACACACACATTTTCCAATCGGTTTTGGAGACAGGCTCCTGCACCATCATGGTCTTAATTCCGTCAATGACTTCGATAGTGCTGGGCTTATCCCGTTGCTTTTGTCCCATGCCAAGGATAAAATTGTGGTATTTGCTGTCGTTCCTGCTGTTATAAAATGGCACGCCGGCAGCGTCGGTAATGACAAAATCATAGCCGAAGGGCTTGCCCACCGACTGGAACACGCTGCTGGAGAGCACCATCTGGAAGTAACCCACGGTGGTTTTGTCGTCGTTGACCGAGGTAATGCGCCGGATGAGGGACAGGGAGGGGTTATTAAAGATGTCCTTTAAGGATTCCAGCCAGAACACATCCTGCCCATTTTCAAAATATTTGGAAATGAGCGTGTTGCTTAAGGAAAATTTAATGATGTTGCCATTGCTGTTCTTGATGTCGCTGTTGTTGCTGGAATAAAGGGACTGGTACTTGGCGGTACCGCCCGGCCCGAGCAGCACAAAGTACTTGACGTTGGAAATGGTAAGAGAGTTTTTGGCAAGGCTTTTATCAATCTGTTCCTTTTCGGTGGAATTTAGACTGGTTGGCTTGGTAGCCAACAGCTTAAACACCTCCGGGGCGGTCATGACATTGATGATGTTTTCCAGCCGCTCCACTTGGTAGGACAGGTTGTTTTCCATCTGGGCAGCGGCATAGTGAAACTGGATATTGGTTTGCCCGGAGGAGAACACATACAGCCGGTGATTCACCAGCGCGCCATAGGCCAGCGTGGGAATGACCACCGTCCCCACAAAGTACAGCACAAGACGCTTTTTAAAGGACCATGGATATTTGTTCAGTTCTATTTTCGGAATACTTTCCGCATTGCTGTAGTCCTTGCGGGCAATCTGCGCCGCTATCATCTGGGTGACATCCTTGATGGGCTGCACAAGGTAGCCCGAGGCCACAAAGGTAATGACACCCATGCCCAGCAGGCACAGCACCGACAGCAGCACTACCATGACAAAATCTTCCTGCAGGGCAGTCAAAAAGCTGTTTTTGGCAAAGGCACAATAGATATCCAGCCCGTAGTTCCCGCAGTTTTTCTTGATAATTTCGTAGTCCTGACCGTCCACTTCCTTGGAATACTTGATGATGTCTTTTTCGGCACTGCTGTAGGGCAGGAGGGAGGTAGTTAACACCTTGGCGTTGGAGCTGGACCAAAAAACATTGTCATACTGATCCACCAGCGCAATTTCAAGGTTCAGGTTATCCCGGTATTTTACAAAAAAGCTGTCGTTAATGACCATCAGCTCAAAGAAGGTTCCTTTGTCCAGGGAGTAATAAATCATTTTCCCTTCAATTTGCTCATAAAAGCGCAGCATCATTTCCTGCGTTTTGGGGTCGCTTTGAAAGGCGCGCTGAATCTGCTGGCGCACGCGGTCGTCCTTGGCCACAAAGGTAAAGGGGCTGTTTTTAAAGGAAGTCAGAATGCCGGACTTTGCAATGAGCTCGTAGCTCAGGTGGTCAAAATTGGGATACTGATCCTCCGGGGAGGTGGACAATATTTTGTTGGCATAGGTGCGTTGCAGGGAGGTGTAGCCAATTAAAAAATACCCTTCAATCATGTTGGCCGAAATGCTCATCCGCTTGGCCTGACTGTCCACCGACGCGCGCAGCTGGTCGGCAATGGCAGGGTCCTGCACATTGTTGTAGCGGGTTACATAGTCGGTGCCGTCGCGAAAGCAGACATATTCCGCAAACAGCTCCACGTCGTTGAGGAAGGACACAATGCCGTTATAGGTGTTTTCAAAGGTGTTGTTGTGGTTGACCGTCGCGGAATGACTGAACGCCGCTTGCTTTAGGGTATAGTAATTGCCCAGCTGCAATAGCTGCCCGGCCAAAAAGAGCAGCAGCGCAATGGCAATCAGCCGGTTTCGATAACTTTTTGTACGCATGAAGCTCCCTGCCTTTCCACACGGATAGGGGACTAGCTGTTCCGGTAGTTAATGGGTGTTTTGCCAATGTATTTTTTGAAAATTTTGGTAAAGTAGCGGGAGTTATCATACCCCACCAGTTCCCCAACCTCGTAGATTTTATATTTGGGATTTTTGAGTAGCTCTGCCGCTTTTTGTACGCGGTAGTCGGTTAAGTAATGGATAAAGTTGACCCCCTGCACCTCCTTAAAGATGCAGCTGAGGTAGGAGGGATTGAGGTAAACCTGCGCCGCCGCCTCGGTCAAGGTGATGTTGGTTTGGTAGTTTGCGGCAATATACTCCTTGACCTTTTCCACAATACATTTGCCGGACTCATAGTCGAAGGGCTCACAGTCCGCCTCAGGCGGCACCTCGTCGGGTTCGCTTTGTCCCTCCCCAGCTTCGCGCTCTAGGCACTGAAGGACGGTCTCGTCGTCACTGCTGTTTTTTAGCTCCTGCTCGGCGTTGCAGCAGGACAGGTAAATGGCACCGGCATGGTGCTCGGTGGAACCAATGCAGACCGAAACGGTCGAACGCAGCAGCCCCTGAATGCGGTAGATATTTTCCTTTAGCTCCTCGGCAAAGGCGGTTAGCGTCTCCTTGCTGCGCTGCAAATTTTCAGCGGTCAGCAGAAGATAGCAATAGCCGCTTTTGTGGTCAATCCAGTTATAGCCAATGTCTTTGTCGTCCACAATCTCGTCCAAAATATTTTCCAGCCCAAACAGAATTAGCTTCCAGTCCTCGCTGCGGTAAGGAAAGTCCGGCGCGGTCACGGAATCCAAGCGGTAAACCAGTACGGTATAGCAAGCGGAATCCAATAAAATCTCGCCGTAGGTACAAATTTCCTCGCGGGTTTCCTCCGGTAGCTTTTTAAACAACACATCCTGAATGTACTGCTTACGCAGACGCTTGGTCTGCTCGTTTGCCTTGCGTTCCAACGCCTTTAGCTTTTGGGAAGCGGTTTTCTCCGCGGTTAGCTTTTTAATGACCTCCCGGGCGGTCTGGAACAAGGCGTCTTCGTTAATTGGCTTTAAAATATAATCCGACACGCCCAACCGGATGGCCTGCTGGACATAGTTAAATTCATCGTACCCCGACAGGATAATTACCTTGACATAGGGATACTTCTTTTTGGCATACTGGATTAGCTGCAATCCGTTCATGATAGGCATCTGCACATCGGCGAAGATAATGTCGATGTCGGGATTCTCGGACAAAAACTGGCAGGCTGCCAGCCCATGACAAAATGACGCGACAATCTCTATTTCGACCCTGCTCCACTCCAGACGAGACAGCCCCTCGCAAATATACTTCTCGTCGTCTACGATGATGCACTTATACATACAATCCCTCCCAATGCGGATATCTTGTAGGGCGCTGTTTCCAAGCAATCCTATCCCTGCGTAAAACTGTTTTCAGTATAGCATAAAATCTAGTATTTTTCCAGATATATTGGAAAATATGTCATTTACGGCAGGGGGATTCTGCTAAAAGAATACGGCATGGGGCTTGTAAAACGGGTCGAAAACAGGCGAGAGACTATTGCGCAACAGAAATACAGCAGACAGTATTAAAGCATTCTTAATACCATCTGCTGTACAAGGGGGAAATTATCCCTTAATTCCGGTGGTTACAATTCCTTCCACTAGATATTTTTGGCCAAAAAAGAAGATGATAATGGCGGGAATGGACATGAGGATGGCCGCACAGTTAATCAGCGAATCCATGACCAGATTGGGCGAACCGGGGATAATATAGGTGGTGGTTCCAAACAGCGCCATGGAGAGGGGATACTTTTTCTCGGACAGATACATGAAGGGCATCATGTAGTCGTTCCAAACCCACTGGAACGCGTTGACTGCCACAATCATCATGACCGGCTTGGAGGAGGGGACAAAGATGCGGAAGATGGTGCCCAGTACCGAACAACCATCCACGGTGGCGGCTTCCTCCAGCGCCTTGGGCATGGCGGCAAAGAACTGACGGTACAAAAAGATGTTAAATGCACTGCCGCCAAAGCCTGTAATGACCCAAAGCCAGTAGGTGTCCATTAGACCGATGGTGTTAAACAGAATGTACTGCGGAATCATGGTGACAATACCGGGAATCATCATGGTGGAAAGCACAATGGTAAACACAATGTTTTTACCGGGGGCGCGCACTCGGGCAAAGGCATAGCCCATAATCAGGTTCATGAACACCGACAGGGAAACGCTGATGCACACAAGCGTCAGGGAGTTCATTAGGTACCGGGTAAAGGGAATGAGCGTTACGGCCAAATAGTAGTTTTCCCAGTGGAACACATCGGGAATAATTTTTTTTGCGCCGGGGTTTAGGTCCTGCAAGGAGTTTAAAATGGTCAACACAAAGGGAAAGAGGAAAATGACCGCCAAGGTACAAAGAATGGTGTAAAGGACAACCTTTTTGCCAAGCTCCCTGACCTTTCGTTTTTGCTTTGACCTGCGGTATTCCTCCTGCCTTGCGTCCAACGTAATTGCATCTGTCATATTCTCACCCGCCATCCTGTCCTACTTCGTAGAATACCCACGAGCCGCTTGTTTTTAGTGCAATCATGGTAATGAAGATGATAATGATTGCCACCACCCACGACAGCGCCAAGCCGTAGCCAAACCGCTGCGCGCCGTATACCTGCTGGTAGATATGCACCAAATAGGTGTAATTGGGACGCAATGGAACACTGAGCAAGCCAGTGCCGTTTGACAGCAGCACCGGCTGCGCAAACAATTGCAGTGTGTTGATAATGCCCATCAGTAAATTATAAAAAAGAATCGGAGAAAATAGTGGTAGGGTAATGTTTTTCATTTTGCGCCAACCGCTTGCCCCGTCGATGGTTGCCGCTTCGTACAGCTCGACCGGGATGTTTTTAAGACCGGCCATGTTGACAAGGATGCCGCCGGCGGCGCCCCAAGCCATGGTCATAATCAGCGAGGTGGTACAAAAGTCATAGCCCAGCCACCAGATTGGTTCAATCCCAAATAGTCCTAAAATTAAGTTGATGATGCCGCGGTCTTTGCCCAACAGCAGCTTCCACATCAATGCGCCGGCCACTGCCGGAATAATGGAGGGAAGGTAGTAGATGGTTCTAAAAATGCCCTGACAGCGGATGTTTTGCACCAGCAGCAGTGCAAGGAAAAAGCTGACGATTAAGCTAATGGGAACGGTAATCGCGCCAATTTCCAAGGTCCTAAGCAGCGAGTACATTGCGTCGTTGTCGGTAAAAACTCTAATATAGTTCCTTAACCCGACAAATTTTAGCTTTTCAATGTTAAAACCGGTAAAGTTTGTAAAACTGAGGTAAGCGCCATAGGCCAGAGGAAATACCGAAAGCGTTACAAAGGTAATCAGAAAAGGAGATACCAGTAAATAAAACGTCAGGGTATTTCTTGTTTTGTTTTTTAAGGTAAGATGTCCATGATCCAGTAGCTTCTTCAAGGATGTACCCCTGCCTTTCCGGGTATCGCAGAGTCCGCACAGGGCAGACTCTGCGATAAGGTAGCCAACTTCGTTATGTTACTTTACGCCGGCAACTTCCATACCCTCAATAATTCTTGTATTGGTTGCTTCTTCCAGAGTTTTAAGTGCAGCGTCCAGCTCTACCTTGCCCATGATAACGGGAATCAGCTCTTTGTCAATCAGGGTTTGGAGGTCGGCGGCATAGGGGTTACACTTTAGAGTGACCAGGCAGTCGTTGTCGCGGTTGACAACCTTAAGTGCCTGCTTGTCAAAGGCTTCGGTCTGGGGAACCAACGGCATCAGGCTCTTCAGGACAGGAAGTCCCCAGCCGCCCTTTGCACGATCCTGGGCGGGTTTGCCGCCGAAGAACCACTCGAATACCTTCCATGCTTCGTCAGGATGCTTTGTTTTGCTGTTGATGATACCGCCGGTTGCGTACAGGCAGGCAGCGGCCTGCTTGCCGCCCTCTGGGTAGGGGGAAGGAATTAGCATAAAGTCTTCGGCAAGTCTGCTCTTGGACTTGTCGTCGCCGCGGTACATGCCTGTGGCCCAATAGCCCCAGTTTTCGCCCGCCAGCTGGTCGTCCGTAATGCCGCCCATACCGGTGGCATCTACCAGCGGGGAACCAATGTACATGTTTTTACGAGCGTCAACCCACTCGGCAACAAGCTTCTTCACTTCGGGAGCAGTCCAGCGAGAGGCGGACATATCATCGGTGAACAGGCTGGAGCCCAAGCATTCCAGCTGGTACAGCAGGGTTTTGTAGTTCAGGCCACAGGAGCCGAATGCTTCGGTGTCAAAGCCACGCTGGGTCACATTGCCCTTGTCATCCACAATGCGCAGCTTCTTGCTCAGTTCAATGAGCTGGGTGTAGGTCAGCGCTTTTTCGTCGCTGGGAATCTCTACGCCACGGTCACGGAACACTTTTTTGTTGATTACCATACCGGTATCCTGACTCCAGTCCTTGGGCAGGCCGTACAACGGGCCGGAACCGGCTTTCATGCCGTCAAACCGGTAAACGTCGCAGATAGGCAGCAGGTCGTCTGCCTTAAACACTTCGCTCTTGGCAAAGTAGGGGTCAAGGTTCAGTGCAATTCCTCTGGTAACATAGGTAGGAATTGAGATAACGCCAGTTACACGGATGAGGTCCGGTGCTGTGCCAGCTGCTAACATAGCGGTCAGCTTTTCAGTCTCGGAACCGGTTTCGACCATCTCCAGCTTAATGCCGGGGTTCTCGGCTTCAAACTCCTTGAACATGGCTTCCTGTGTCTTTTCTATGCCGAACCGAATGGTTACGTCTTCTTTTTTGGCCGGAGCTTCGGACTTGGATTCACTTTGACTCTGAGATGATGTGCCCGCCGCAGGCTCGCTTGCCTTGGGAGCTTCCTTGGCGCCGCACCCTACCATGCACAGGGATGCTACCATCGCAATGGAAAGGGCAACTGAAATTACACGTTTCTTCATCATAAAACCTCCTAGTATTATATTGGACTAGCCATTCTCGGCTGTAGAAGACACTGATTCTTGCCGGTGTTTCCCCTCCATGTCCTCTGCTTATTATCATACAAGGAAGCGGCGACAGATACAATGCACCATTTTTTTGATTTAGTGCCCTGTTTTTTGTAACCAATAGCATACTGACCTTGCAGAGCGGCAATACCAGCCGAGCTGCAAGGTCACTGCTTTTTATCTGCTGGATGACTTTGGCAGCGACCCTTGCTTTTGTTTGCTGCTGGGGGAAGCGCATGTTGGGAGCTGCGTCTTGGGCATGTAGCAGGAGGATTTTTCTGTGTGGAATTTTCCATGATTTCCAGAAATCTTACTGATGCACAGAAGAAATATGTGTGATATGATAAAAACAAGAAAACAAGTTGATAAACAATAGTGAAAAAGACAAAAGAGGGGGGACGCAGCAATGAAGCTAGTACACGAGCTGAAAAAGAACAGCGCGCTCTTTGTGATGGCGCTGCCGGTAACGGTGCTGCTGATTCTGTTTAACTACCTACCAATGTTCGGCGTAGTGCTGGCCTTTAAGGACTTTAACGTGCAGGACGGCATTTGGGGGAGTCCATGGGCGGGGCTGAGCAATTTCGAGTTTTTGTTTAAGACCAGTGACGCGTGGGTCATTACCCGAAATACCCTGCTGTATAACTTTGCTATTATTGTGTTAAGCACCGTGTTCGCGGTGGTGCTGGCCATTATGCTGGATGGACTGCGCAGTAAGCTCCTTTCCCGCACCTTTCAAACGGTTCTAATTATGCCGTACTTTCTGTCGTGGATTGCGGTCGGTTTTATCGGCTACGCATTTTTAAACCCGGACAAAGGAATGGTCAACTCGATACTGGAAGCAGTTGGAATAAAGCCGGTAATGTGGTACTCCAAGGTGGAAGCGTGGCCCTTTATCCTTGTTTTTGCGGCCGTCTGGAAGTCGGTGGGCTACTCTAGCGTCATGTACTTGGCAACCGTCACCGGCATTTCCCGCGACTACTACGAGGCGGCGGCCATGGACGGTGCCTCCAAGTGGAAACAGGTAATTCACATTACCCTGCCGTTTTTAAAGCCAATGATTATTATTTTGACGCTGCTGTCCATTGGTAAAATATTTTACGCGGACTTTGGCCTGTTTTACCATCTACCCAGACAGTCAGGGCAGCTGTACCCGGTTACAAATGTCATTGATACCTACGTTTACAACGGACTGAAGGTGTCCGGAAACATAGGCATGAGTGCCGCGGCAAACTTTTACCAGTCCATTGTCGGCTTTGTGCTGGTGCTGGCCGCCAACCTAACCGTGCGCAAAATCGATCCTGAATACTCATTGTTTTAGGAGGTGAACCACCCCATGACCAAAAAGAAAGAGCGGGATATTTTGGCAACCAGCCGACCGGTCAACGCCGTGATGGTTATTATTCTGGCGCTGGCCACCATTACCTGCGTGTTCCCCTTGCTGCTGATTTATTCAGTGTCCTTTTCCAGCGAAGCTTCCGTTTCCAAATACGGCTACAGCTTTATCCCCCATGAGTTCAGCTTGGCCGCCTACGAGTACCTGTTTAGAACCGGGGAACAGATTGCCCAGTCCTATCTGGTGACGATTGTAGTTACGCTGACCGGTACCGTGCTCAGCTTGCTGGTGGTTTCCATGTTTGCCTATGTCATTTCTCGCAACGACTTTAAGTACCGCCGCGCCTTTTCCTTCTTCGTGTTTTTTACAATGCTGTTTAACGGCGGCATGGTGCCCTCCTACATTGTAAATGTCAATATTCTGCATTTAAGCGACAAAATTTGGGCACTCATCCTGCCAATGCTGGTGAACGGCTTTTACATTATGGTCATGCGCACTTTTTACACCACTACCATTTCCCCCTCCATTTTGGAAGCGGCCAAAATTGACGGCGCGGGCGAATTTCGGACGTTTTTTGGCATTGTCGCACCGCTGTCCAAGCCGGCCTTTGCCACAGTGGGACTATTTACCGTCATTGGCTACTGGAACGACTGGATGCTGGCGCTGCTGTACATTACCAATCAAAAGCTGGCACCCATTCAGTACACCTTAATGAAGGTGCAGAACAATCTGGAATTTGTCAAGCAATCGGCCAAGTACCTTACCTCGGTGGAGGGAATGCAGATGGCCATGAACACCCCCACCGACAGCGCGCAGATGGCGTTAACGGCGCTGGTTGCCACGCCATTATTAATAGCCTATCCGTTTTTCCAAAAATATTTTGTAAAAGGTTTGACCATAGGAGGTGTGAAGGAATAATAAATAACCATGCTCGTAACCACCAAACAATTATTATTTTAGGAGGAAGAAAGATGAAAAACAGCAAAAAATTACTCAGCGTTGCTCTTAGCGTGATGATGCTTGCTGCCATGACAACAGGCTGCGGCGCACCAAAAGAGGTTTCGTCTGCATCCCCGTCCAGCAAGGCCGAAAGCACCCCCGCCAGTACTACCGAAAGCAAGGCCGAAAGCACACCGGCCGCCGCCCCCACCGGCATTGACCACAGCAAGGCAGTCAATCTGGTATGGTACCAGTTTGTGGACAAGATTATGCCCGACCACGAAAAGGTGATTGCCGAAGCAAACAACTACCTGAAAGAGAAAATTAATGCTACCGTCACCGCAAACTTTATGTCACTTGATGACTATAACCAGAAGATGCCGGTCATTATTTCCTCTGGCCAAGAGTTTGACGTTTGCTTTTCCACCTCGTGGATGCTTAACTACAACGAATACGTTGCCAAAAAAGCGTTCCGCTCCATGAATGACCTGCTGGACACCTATGCCCCCGAGACAAAGGCATTTATCCCGGAGAGCTACTGGAACGGTATTTCGGTCAACGGTAATATCTATGGCGTACCCGGTTACAAGGAAGCGGGACATCAGTTTGGTATTATGTACAACAAGGATATGGCCGACGAGCTGAAGCTGGATTTGTCCAACATTAAAAAGCTGGCAGATATGGAACCGGCACTAAAAGCAATCAAGGAAAAAAGACCTGACCTGATTGGTGTCACCGGCAGTCTTTACAACTCTGCCATGCCCCACGAGCATGTCAGCGGAGACTGGATGCTACCCGGCGTGCTGAATGTACCCGGCATGGAGCTGTACAAAAACGCCCCCGCAGGGAAGCTGATTAACCAGTTTGAGACTCCTGAATTTGCCGAATTTGCGAACATGGCACACAGCTGGTACCAAAGCGGCTATCTGCCCAGCGATCCGGTTGGCTACGGCAATGCGGGTACTGCTAATACTGACATGAAGGAAAAAAAGCTGTTCTCGTTCCTGATTTGGTATGCCCCCGGCTGCGAACCCGGCTTGGAAGCACAGTATGGCTGCAAGCTTGGCTATATCCCGCTGTTTAACCCCATTCTGGAAACTGCTGACACCGTTGGCGGCGCAGTCCACTGCATTTCTCAGGGCAGCAAAAACCCCGAACGAGCAATGGAATTTATTAACATTCTGGAAACCGATGAAAAGTTTGGCACCCTGATTCGCCATGGCATTGAGGGAACCCACTACACCCTAGAGGGCGACCAGTGCAAAATGAAAGCCCCCTCCGACAACCCCACCTATGACTATGGCTCCGGCTGGCCGTTAGGAACCATCTTTAACCAAAAGTGGACCACCGCGTTTGCGGCGAATAACGAACAGCTATACCTCGACTTTAACGCAAATCTGTCTCCGACTACCGCACTGGGCTTTACCTTTGACCAATCCAATGTAAAAACGGAGATTGCCAGCCTAAATAACGTCATTAAGGAATTCTTTGAACCCATTACGCAGGGCATTGTGGACCCGAAGCAGTATATTCCCAAGTTTAACGAAAAGCTAAAGGCAAACGGACTGGATGCCTATATGGCCGAGCTGCAAAAGCAGTTTGACGCATGGAAAAAGTAACAAACTGATAAAATAGCCGTAACCGTGGCAAGAACCTCTTGCCACGGTTGCTACTATGTATTATGATAGAAAGTAACCTTGTACGAACGTTTTGAAAGCGGAGGAAAACGCCATGAAAGCACTGCTTGTAGATGATGATTTACTGGTGTGCCGCGGACTCCGACAGCTGATTCCGTGGGATGATTTTGGCTTTGACGAGCCTCTGGAGGCGCATAATGGGAAAGATGCGTTTGCCTTGGCGGTACAGCACAACCCGGACATTATTCTCTCCGACATTACCATGCCGGTCATGGATGGGCTGGAGTTCTGCAAAAAAATTTCGGAAACCATGGCGGACACCACGGTAATTTTGCTAAGCGCCTACGAAAATTTTGAGTACGCCCGCACGGCTATGCGGTATGGAGTGACGCGGTATCTGCTCAAGCCCATCAGCAAAGCAAAAATAGAGGAGCTTAAAACTATTATTCAGGAGATTATTGCTAAAAAAGCTGACCGTGCCGAATCGCTGGGCGTGTTTGGAGGCGACATCCAATTCAAAATTATCAAGGCGCTCAAGGAACATGACCCTGTGTTTATCCAAACCTTTTTTGAAAGCAAGATTCGCCATATGGATCTGGGTGGCTCTGACAAAAAGGTCATTTATATTGCACTAATTAATACGTTATACAGCTTTTTTGCCAGCGAGGGGTTGGCAAAATACATCCAGACTCCCCAGGAAACCGCCCAACACCAGCTGGTAATGATGCAGAGCACCTCCCAGATGGAACACTATGTGGAAGGGCTGTACCTTGACGCGATACAGTTTGTCGAGGAGCGGCTTAATAACAAGGAGGAGGCAGTCATTGGGCGCATTAAGGAATATGTTGAGCAAAACTATGGAAATGAAAATCTTTCGGTAGCTTTTTTGTCGGAAAAGCTGTTTGTTTCCGTCTCCTATCTTGGCAGCATCTTTAAAGCGGTGGAGCAAAGGAACCTGTCTACCTACATTACCGCCGTCAGGATGGAAAAAGCCTGCGAGCTGCTGCAAAAGCCGTACATCAAGGTTGCCGAGGTCGCCGCGCTGGTGGGCTACCACGACCCGCTGTACTTTGCTAAGGTGTTTAAAAAGGTCAAGGGCAGCACGCCGTCCGACTATCAGCGTCTGCACTTTTAGGGGCGTACTTATGATTAAACAAAGCTTTCATGGCATTAACAGGCGTATCTGCGCGGCCTTTATCCTCATAACCAGTGCACTGGTGCTAACAGTTTCGGCAGTGCTCATTGTTACCTCCCGAACCATTATGAATCAGCGAATGATTGACAACCAAAAGATTTTTTTGCGCCAAAACCAGACCAATGTGCAAAACTTGGTCAATGGATTTAACCAAATTAGTGTAAACCTGACCACCGACCGCCTTATGGCGGATATTCTGCTGCAAACCGACAGGAACGAGCTGATGCTCTTTAACGACGGACTGACCCTAAAGCAGCAATTTAAGCGCTATGTGAACGCACCGCTCTCCCACTATCTGACCACCTATTACTCCAACCTGTATCTTTTTGACCATTTCGAGGTGACCCAAACGCTGGCAAATGCGGGGTTGGACTACAACCCCGAGACGCTCAGCGGAGTTTACAAGGCCGAACAGATTATGAGCGAGCCTTGGGCAGAGAGGACCATTGAAAAGAATGGCCAGCTGCATACCTTTGTACTGCCAGACGACCCGGAAGCGGTTTACTTGGCGCGGTTAATTAAAAACATGTACCTGCCTGCGGACGACTACAATCAAGCAGTGGGAATTATGATTGTTGGGCTTTCAATGAACCAGTTTAAAAATCAGGTGGAGGCACTGGCACTGACGGAACACGCGGAGGTGTACATTATCAATCAGGAGGACGCAATACCGCAAATTATCTATTCCTCCGACGCAGACAGCGCGGGAGCAAGCCTGATGGACAACGAAAAGCTGCGTGCGGTAGCATCCCTTGCTACCGAAAAAACCGTGAAGATTGCCGGGCAAAAGTACTTTTTTATGAAGTACTCTACCTATTGGGGCTGGGATATTGTTTCGCTGATTCCCCTGAGAGATATCCAACAAGAAACAAACGGCTTGCTGTGGGTGGCAGTGTCTGTCAGTGCGCTGGGCGTCATTATTGGGTCGGTCTTAATCGCCATTACCTCCTACACCGTGACCAAGCCGCTGGTGGACTTAACCAATGTGATGCGCGACATTAACCGCAGCGGAGATGTCACCCAATATCCGCGGCCGGTCATTCGGCACAACGATGAAATAGCACTGCTGGATGAGACATTTAACAACCTGATGAACCGCATTGAGCAGCTCATCCATGAGGGATACGAAAGCGGGGTTCGGGAAAAAGAGATGGAGCTGCTGGCGTTGCAGGCACAGATTAATCCGCACTTTATCTACAACGCGCTGGACTCCATTAACTGGCTGGCACTGTGCAACGGCAATGACGACATTGCAGACATTGTTACTTCACTGGCGGAGATTATGCGTTACAGCATCAAGAACCCCTACGCGTTGGTTTCCCTGCGGGACGAGCTGACCCATGTTGAAAATTACATTAAAATTCAGGCAAAGCAAAGCCAGTACGCCATTGACATTGAGTTTGACATTCCCAAGGAGTACCTTACCATGCAGATGCCAAAGTTCCTCATTGAGCCGCTGGTGGAAAACTGTGTGGTGCATGGCCTGCGCAACAAGCTGCAAAACGGTAGAATTGTCATTTCCTGTGTTCGGGAGGCGGAGCTGCTGTTCCTGCGAGTGCGCGACAATGGCATGGGTGCCGATGTTGTAAAGCTGAATCAGTACATGGTGGGCGAAATTCCGTCGCTGGCTCGTTCCGATGGCTTTGGCATTAAAAACATTGACGAGCGCATTAAGCTCAATTACGGTAACGCTTACGGCCTATGCTTTTACATCAACCAAGAAAAGGGTCTGACGGCACAGATTGTTTTGCCATACTGTGACCCCCCAAAGGAAACGGTGGAATAAATGAAACAACAATACCGGCTTTCCATTGATGATACCATCCTTGTGTTTCGAGATTTGGCTGAGCACCGCTACCCGTCCCTGTTCGACAACGCCTATCTGGCGATGCTTCGGGCGCTGCATGGGGAGTTTCAGACCAAGCTTCACCTGAACATCTATTTTCAAACCGACGGGTTTTGTCTGTCGCAGATGCCGGACTGCTACCGGGACGAATGGCAGCAAAACGCCGACTGGTTGCAGCTGTCGTTCCATGCTTTGCAGAATGACCCGCCCAACCCCTACCAAAATGCCGGCTATGACCGGGTTTTGGAGGATTGCCGCTTAGTGCAGCATGAGATATGCCGCTTTGCGGGGGAGCGCGTCTTGAGCAGCTCCACAACGCTGCACTACTGCACCACCACCAAGGAGGGCTGCCGGGCGCTGCATGACTGCGGGGTGCGCGATCTGGTCGGGTTGTTTTACGAACTGCCCTGCTACCATCTGCCCCCCGACACCGGGCACTATTTGCTGACGCACAGCTATCTTGACGACAGCGAAACACAGCTTCGCTTTTTTGCCAACGATTTGGTACTCAATAACCTTGCCCTTACACAAATTTGCCCCGCCTTGGAGCAAAAAAGAGAAAAACAGTTTTTGGAGCTGATGATTCATGAGCAGTACTATCATGAGGAGTCCCCCTACTACCAGCCGGATTTTGAGAAAAAGCTGCGCTTGGCCTTGGGGTGGCTGACCGAGCGCGAATACCAGCCGATATTTTTATCCCAGTGTCAGTAGCGAGCGCACCTGCCCGCAAAAAATAAAGTATGGAGGAAGTAACAAATGGGAAACACGGTGGAGCAGCAAAAAAAACTGGAGGAAGCGTTTGTGGAACAGGGGGTACACAACTACACCAGCCCCGCCGACTATGTGCCGGTTACCAATGAAGCGGTGCGAAAGCACCTGGAAAAATTTATGGGCTACAAGCTGGGGTTTATGGTAACTTGGTCGCCGGGCTGCCAAATGGGTACCTATGAATCTTGGGCATTGTGCGATGCCGACAGCGACTGGTCTCAGGAGGACATTGACTGGACGGACGACATTGCCCAGTTCCAGCAGCAGTATGTGGATGCCAACAAAACCTTTCACCCCATTCGCTTCCGCCCCGACCGCTGGGCGGAGCTGGCCAAGGACTGCGGCTTTAAATACCTTTTGTTTACCACCAAGCACCACGATGGATTTTGCATGTTCGACACCAAAACCACCGACTACAAAATTACTGCGCCGGACTGCCCTTTTTCCAAAAACAAGTACGCCGACATTGTAAAGCATCTGTTTGCCGAGTTCCAGAAGCAGGGGCTGGGGATTTCGGTCTATTTTTCCAAGCCGGACTGGCACAGCGATGTGTTTTGGGCCAAGCAGTTTGGCAAAGCACCTGACCGCAATGTCAATTACGATGTCACCGAGCACCCCGAGCTGTGGGAACAGTTTGTGCAGTACACTCACGAGCAGCTGCGGGAGCTGACCGGAAACTACGGCCCGGTAGATGCCCTGTGGCTGGATGGCGGTTGGGTACGTCCCACCAATCTGGGGCAGGATATTCGCTTGGGCGAAATTGTCAGTGAAATTCGCGCTACCACCACCCCGGACTTAATTGTGTGCGACCGCACCGTTGGTGGGGAATATGAAAACATCTTAACCCCGGAATCCATGGTGCCGGACAAGATTATTACCGTGCCGTGGGAAAGCTGCATTACCTTGGGCAACAACTATTCCTACCACTACGCCGAGCGGTTTAAAACATCCCGCGAGCTGGTAGCACTGCTCATCGACATTGTTTCCAAGGGCGGCAATCTGGCGCTGAACATTGCCCCGCAGCCGGACGGCGAGCTGCCCCGCGAAGGGGTGCAGTCGCTGCGCGGGCTGGGCAACTGGCTGAAAAAGAACGGCGAGGGCATTTACAACACGGTGGCCTGCCCCGAGCTGCCTGCCGGAAAGCAGATGGCCTTTACCAAAACCGAAGACAGCATCTACCTATTTTACACCTACTACCAGCCGGTGAACAAGCTGCCACGCTTTGTGGTGCTGTCCACCGAACGGCAAGTGACTGCGGTAACCGTGCTGCGCAGTGGGGAGCAGGTGCCCTTTACCCAAGAGGGGGAACGCGTAACGCTACAGCTTGCCCATGTGAATTTGGACGATGCCGAGTACGCCGATTGCTTCCGACTGACCACCAAATAAAAAACTAGGGGATGGTATGATGCAGTGCTACACCAAGGACGGACTGAGAGAGATTCGCGGCAAAATTTTAATTTTGGGCGACAGCATTAGCGATATTGGGGACTATGTTTCCTTTTTAAACGGCTACCTAGCCATTACTGAGAATACCCAGATTACCATCATCAACGGGGGTGTTTCCAGCGAAACCTGCTCGGGGCTTTCGGAGCCGGAGCATCCGTTCCCGCGGCCATGCGTCCTAGGCAGAATTGACGCCGCGCTGCAAAAAGTTAAGCCGGACTGGGTTATTTTAAGCTACGGAGTGAATGACGGCATCTACTACCCCTTTGAGGAGGGGCGCTTTGCAGCCTACAAAAACGGCATGACCGCGCTGATTCAAAAGGTACAGCAATGCGGCGCAAGGGC
>JAVVRO010000004.1:23341-37166 GCA_036654695.1 Angelakisella sp.
GGCGACGGCATTCATCCCAGCCGCCACGGGCACTATGTCATTGCGCACACCCTGCTATACAAGCTGTTTGGCGTCCAGACGGAATGTCTGGAGGAGCTGCTGAATGGCAACAACGGCGCTCTTTTTGAGCTGCTGTACCAGCGCGACCGGCTCAGTCACTCCTACTACAAGGAGTGGATTGGCCACGACAACCCCTACAAAAACGAGCTGCCCGCCGATTGGCAGGCGCAGGTTGCGGCACTTGACCGGCAGATTGCCGCGAGGCTACAGGCGCAGCCGCTGACACGCCAGTTTCAGTGGAACGGCTTTGCCGCACAGGAATTTTTTAGCACAGACGGTTACGAGGTTATTGTAGCCAAGCCCAAACAGGCGGCAGAGGGGCGACCGTGGGTGTGGCGCACCGAGTTTTTCGGCGCGTTTCCATCGGCGGATTTGGAGCTGCTCCGTCGGGGCTGGCATGTGGCGCAGCTTAGAATACCGGATTTATACGGCTGTCCCTATGCGGTGCAGTGCATGGAGCGGTTCCGGGTGCAGCTGCAACAGCAGTTTTCGCTGGCGGAAAAGCCGGTGCTGTTCGGCTTTTCCAGAGGCGGGCTGTATGCGGTCAACTATGCGGCGGCCTACCCGCAACAGGTGCAGCTGCTGTATCTGGATGCCCCAGTGGTGGACACCGCAAGCTGGCCGGGCGGCAAATTCAGCGGTGAGGGCAGCCCAGCGGAATGGGCGCAATGCCAAGCGGCCTACGGCACGGCGTACGACAGTACCGCACAAAAACAGCAGAATGCGCAGAAGCTGCTGGGGGCAAGGCTACCCTTACTGCTGTGCGCGGGGGACAGCGACAGGGTGGTGCCATACTCCGAAAACGGCGCCTTCTTGGCAGAATGCTACCAAAACAGCGGCGTACCGTTCCGGCTGGTGGTAAAGCCGGGGGTGGGGCACCATCCCCATTCGCTGGAGGATCCGTCGGAGCTGGTGGAGTTTATTTTAAAACACGCTGCTAAGGCATAAAAGAACGTGGTTGCTTTTTTAAAAGCAACCACGTTCTTTTATTTCCGGCACAGCACATCATGCAGCTGCATGTCAGCAAACCAGCCGTGGGCGGCGGGGGAGTAGTGTACCAAATCTGGCTGGAAAATGCCCTTGTCCTCGCGCTCCGGCCGGTACAAAACGGATTCGGTCAAATCCAGCAACCGAACCCTCGCATCCTGCTGCGCAAAGCTGGTCAGCAGGGCGTCCATTGCCAGCAAGCCCTCCGGGTTTTGGTAGACCTGAGAAATGGGGCGGTAGAGGTACAGCGGATATGCACTGCCTAGCGCGTCGCGAAAGCCGGAAAACAGGCGGCGATAGTTTTCCTTGGCACGGGCAAGCACCGCACCGCCGGTGTCCACCTCGGTCTCCCACTGGTTCCAGTGCAGCCCGATGATGCGGGGCGTTTTCCCACTGTCTTTTAAGTTGTGCATTGCCAAGCCGAAAATCTCGGTGGCCAGCGGGTAAAGGGAAATATCCGCAATGCCCAGTGAACCGGGTTGTAGCACGCGGGGGCGCTCCGGCCACCACATGTTCAGCCCGTCGCGCTCGTCCCTGTCCACGCCCATGGCACCAATGGAAATTTGTATGACATACAAATCGGGCAGGGAATAGGGATTGCCGGCATCAATGTACCCCTGCCAGCGGCGTGCAAATTGTTCGGCAAGGCAGCAGGTGTTGTCCTGTGTTTCCCCCAAGTTCATGCCGAACGAGGTAAACCCGCTCCAAGTAACATCGGATAAGCCAAAGCTTTGGTTATGGCTGCGTGCCAGCCCCTTGACATTTTTCAGCGGCGCAATCAGCTGCTGGCTTTTTGCCAGCTGTGTGCCGTGGCCGTGGGCGTTGGATTGCCCCAATACAATCAGCACCGGGGCGTCATTTTCCTGAAATATCATAGAACATCGACCTTTCTTTTCATGGACTTACAGTATTATTATAGCAGGGAAACGGCAGGTTGCAAAGACCCAATCGACAGTGGTATACTGATAGCACAGCAGTTTTTTTGAAAGGGAATGGGTGATTGTAATGAAGCAGCGTCCAAATATCATTTTTTACTTTTCCGACCAGCAGCGGTGGGATACGCTGGGGTGCTACGGCCAAAAGCTGCCGGTAACACCGAACCTTGACAGATTGGCGCGGGAGGGCGCAAAATTCCAAAACGCCTTTACCTGCCAGCCAGTTTGCGGCCCGGCACGCGCTTGCCTGCAAACCGGAAAATATGCCACACAGGTGGGGTGCCATACCAACGGCATTTCGCTGCCGTTGCAGGCGCATACCCTAGCGCAGTATTTTAATGAGGCCGGGTACGACACGGCCTATGTGGGAAAGTGGCACCTTGCCTCCGATGAGGTGGAAAATCAGTACCAGACCTCCGCGATTCCGCCCCAGCGCCGGGGCGGCTACAAGGACTACTGGATGGCGGCAGATGTGCTGGAATTTACCTCCCACGGTTACAATGGCCATCTGTTCGACGGCGAGGGCAACAAGCATGAATTTACCGGCTACCGTGCCGACTGTGTGAACAACTTTGCCATTGACTACCTGCACAACCGGAAAAGCCAAAATCCATTCTTTCTCTTTGTGTCACAGATAGAGCCGCACCACCAAAACGACCATGCCTGCTGCGAGGGTCCCGACGGCAGCAAGGAGAGGTTCCAAGAGTACGAGGTGCCGGGCGATTTGGCCGGAACGCAGGGCAACTGGCGGGAAAACTACCCGGACTATCTGGGCTGCTGCAACAGTCTGGATCAAAATGTCGGCCGCCTAATGGACACCCTGCAAGCCATGGGACTGGCGGATAATACCATCGTCTTTTACACGGCGGATCACGGCTCGCACTTTTGTACCCGCAACAAGGAATACAAGCGCTCCTGCCATGACGGTTGCACCCACATTCCGCTGGTGGCGTGGGGCGGCGCGTTTTCCGGCGTGGGTACGGTGGAGCAGATGGTCAGCTTGCTGGATCTTCCGGCAACGGTACTCAGCTGTGCCGGGATTCCGGTGCCCGATGACTTCCAAGGCAAAGCGCTGGACAAGCTGGTGACCGGCGGGGCGGCACAGTGGCCGGATACTATCTTTATGCAGATTAGCGAAAGTCAGGTGGGGCGTGCCATTCGTAGTCGTAGCTGGAAGTATTCGGTGCGTGCCGACGCGGACAGCTGGCAGGACGCAGGCACGGATACCTATTACGAGGACTTCCTTTACGACTTGGAACGCGACCCCCACGAACGCAACAACTTGGCGGGCGACCCGCAGTATGCCACAGTGCGGGCACAGCTGGCGGACAAGCTAACCCAGCGGATGGTTGCCGCAGGGGAAGCGGTACCAAAGATTTTGCCCTATGCAGAGCGAAAAGGCAGGGCGCTGGACAGCCCCGCCACCGTATTATAAAACCAAAGGGGGCATCCCCCCAAAACTGTGAAAGGACAGGGATTCTATGAAGCAATTTCAACTGGACTGGCTTACTGACCCGCGCACCTTTGCCGTCAACAGAATGCAGGCACATGCGGACTTTGAACCCCGGCAGGATGGGGACAACACCCGCCTGTCGCTGAATGGCAACTGGTACTTTCGCTACGACCGCAACCCATCCGACGTAAACTGGGCGTTTGTCCGGGAGGAGTACGACTGCACCGGTTGGAGCAAAATCAAGGTGCCGTCCCAGATACAGCTGGAGGGCTACGACGCGCCACAGTATGTGAACCGCATGTACCCATGGGATGGTGTGGAGGAGGTACAGTATCCGGCCATTCCCCAAAAGTTTAACCCGGTAGCGCAGTATGTAAAGCATCTGGAGCTGGACAGCCTTGCCGCCCGCACCTTTATTAGCTTTCAAGGAGTGGAGTCGGCCTTTGCGCTGTGGGTCAACGGCAGCTTTGTGGGCTACAGCGAGGACAGCTACACCCCGGCCGACTTTGAGCTGACCGATTACCTCCGGCAGGGCAGTAACAAGCTGGCGGTGGCGGTCTTTAAGTTCAGCGCAGGCAGCTGGCTGGAGGATCAGGACTTTTGGCGCATGTCCGGCATTATGCGGGAGGTGTTTTTGTACACCACGCCGGAAAGCCGTGTCAGGGACTTTTACTTTGCAGCGGAGGTTGACCCGGAAAGCCGCAGCGCCCGGGTCAAGCTGTCGGTGTGGTGCGAAAACACCACCCAAGGCAACAGCCTGTACTGTACCCTGACCGACCAAGCGGGTAGCGAGGTTTGGAAAAGTGTTTCTCCGGCGAACTCGGGGAAAACAGAGATTGACACCAAGCTGGGGAACCTTGCCCTTTGGAGCGCGGAATCGCCCACGCTTTACGACCTTACCCTTGCACTGAAGCAAAAAAATGACGACATCCAGACCATTGTTTATCGGGTGGGCTTTCGCTGCTCCGTCATTCGGAATGGTGTTTGGTACCTCAATGGCAAGCGTCTGGTTCTTAACGGCGTAAACCGCCATGAATTTAGCTGTGTGAACGGCAGGAGCGTTACCCGCGAGGAGATGCGCTGGGATGTTACCCAGATGAAACGTCACAACATTAACGCGGTGCGTACCAGCCACTACCCCAATAACCCCTATTTTTACCAGCTGTGCAACGAGTACGGCATTTATGTCATGGACGAAACCAACCTGGAAACCCACGGAACGTGGCACTACACCGAAGACGCACTGGACGACAACGCCCTGCCGGGCAGCAAGGAAGAATGGCGGGAAATGGCGGTGGACAGGGCAAACGCCATGTTCCAGCGGGATAAAAACCTCCCCTGTGTCATTAGCTGGTCGCTGGGTAACGAGGCCTACGGCGGCGAGAACTTCCGCGCCATGAAGCAGGCTATCCGCGCTGTGGACAAAGCCACCCCCATCCATTACGAAGGGGTGGTGCATTGCCCGACCTTTGCCGATGTGACCGACCTTGACAGCAACATGTACACGCCAGCCGCACAGGTGGAACAGCGGTTGCAGCAGCGCAGTGACAAGCCGGTGATTCTTTGCGAATATTCCCACGCCATGGGGAACTCCTGCGGGGGACTGCACAAGTACGTTGCGCTGACCGAGCAGTACGAGCAGTATCAGGGCGGCTTTATCTGGGACTTTATTGACCAGTCGATTGCGACGCGGGACTGCTGGGGGAAGCCGATGATGGGCTACGGCGGCGACTTTGGCGACCGACCCAACGACTTGGCCTTTTGCGCTAACGGGCTGGTCTTTGGCGACCGCACCCTGACCCCGAAGCTCCAGCTGGTAAAAACCTGTTACCAAGGGGCGAAAATTCTGCCGGACAAAACCACAGTCACCATCACCAACAAGAATTTATTTACCAACCTTGACCGCTGGGAGGGACGGTACACCGTCGCCCGGAATGGCGAGGAGCTGGCGGCGGGCAGCATGACCTTTGCAGTGGAGCCGCAGCAGACGCGGAGCTTTTCGCTGCCTGTCAAGGAATACACCCTGCCGGGCGAGTATGTCGTTACCGTGTCGCTGCTGTTGGCGGCGGATACGCGCTGGGAGAAAAGAGGCTACGAGCTGGCCTTTGGGCAGTATGCCTATCAGGTGGAGGAGCCGCCGGTGCCGGTGCGCGGCAAGCTGAGAACTGAAAACTCCGAGCAAAACCTTGGGGTGTACGCAGAAACCTTCAGCTGCATCTTCTCCCGCACCATGGGGGGAATGATTTCCTGCAAAACCGGTGACCAAGAGCTGCTGACCACCATCCCCAAGCCGAACTTTTGGCGCGCGCCCACCGACAACGACAAGGGCAACCAGATGGACTTTCGGCTGGCAACCTGGAAAACGGCGGGACTGTATGCCAAGAGCAAGGCCTTTGCCTTTGGCGAGCAGGACAACTGCATCTGGGTGGAATACACCTACCGCCTACCCACGCTGCCGGAGACAGAATGCTTTTTGCGGTACACCGTGTCCCCCGAGGGCAGCATTGGGGTTTCCCTGCGCTACCCGGGAACACCGGGACTGCCCGACATGCCGGAATTTAGCGTGATGCTGAGCTGCGACAAACGCTACCACCAGCTGCACTGGTACGGCTACGGCCCCAATGACTGCTACGCCGACACGGTGCAGGGCGCGCGGCTGGGCATCTTCCACAGCACGGCAGCCGACAGCCTAAAGCCATACATTGTCCCCCAAGAGTGCGGAAACAAGTGCGGGGTACGTTGGATGAGCGTCACCGACGAGCGAGGCACCGGTCTGCGCCTAGAGTGCGCCCAACCGCTGGATATTTCGGCGCTGCCCTACAACCCGCACCAGCTGGAGGCCTTTGACCATCCCAACAAGCTGCCGGAGGTGTACGAAACGGTTCTTCGGGTCAGTCAGGCCAAAATGGGAGTGGGCGGCGACGACAGCTGGGGTGCGCCGGTGCATCCGGAATACTGCCTGAAGGCCGACGTTGACCGGGAATTTGCGTTTGTCCTGCGGCTGCTGCCATAAGGCAAGAGGGGGACTGCTACAGACAAAAAATCTGTAACAGCCCCTTCCGTTATACAATGGACGCGCGAAATTCGGTGGGCGGCAGGCCGTACTTTTCCTTAAACAGCCGGGAAAAGTAAAGCGGGTCGTTAAAGCCGGTCTCCTGTGCCACATCGGTGACGGTTTTGTTGTGCTTGTGCAGCAGTGCCCGCGCCTGATTCAGCCGGTAGTCAATGAGGTATTCCTTGATGGCCATGCCGGTCTGCTCCTTAAAAATGCGGCTGAGATAGCTGCGGTTTAGCGACAGGCGGTCGGCAATTTCCATGACCTTAATTTGGTTGGAATAGGAGCTTTTGATGATGTCAATGACCTTTTGCACATACTCCTCGTTGCTGGTTTTTGCGGCATCCACATAGGAAAAATTGCCGCCCTCAATCCGTCCCGGAATGGTGGGGCGAGTCCCCACCATCTGGTAGAGAATGTAGTACAGCACACTGTGGTACAGCAAAAAGTCTTTTTTGTCATAATCGGCTTCGTCCGCCATGCCAAACTGTGCAAAAATCTCCTTGTCCGCAATGATGTCCCGTACGGGGTTGTTGTAGGAAAAGCCCATTTGACTGACAAAATCGGCGGCCATATAGCCGTTAAAGCCAATCCAGTAGTACTCCCACGGGTCATGCAGGTCGCTTTGGTAGGAGGCTATCTGCGACGGCTCAATTAAAAAGCAGTGTCCGGCGGTCAGGTCGTACCGGCGATTGCGGTACTCAAACCACCCCTTGCCTGATTTGATAAAGTGGATAACGTAGTGGTCACGCACCGTTGGTACGCAAAAAAAGCCCCGGGGGGTATAGTGATGCCCCATCTGCACAATGAACATATCCCGCTCGCGTTCCAGATTATAGAAGTGAATGTATCGGTCGGTGGGGTCGTTTTGTCGGTCAATATACGGTTCCATGGACAATGTCCTTTCGGTGACAGGTGGTACTGTCTGTGATTTATTGCAATTGTAGCATACTACACAAAAGCAGTCAACATGTTTATGCTAAAATAACGTTTTGAAGAATTAGACACATTACTCCATGTATTAATTGCTTTTATCCATTCTGATTTTGTTGTTAAAGACTATACTTTGGTTGTACCGGTCGGCAGAACACGAACATGCCGTTTGTGTGGAACCGAAAACAAAACAGGAGGTTTTTAAGGTGAAAAAGATTTTAAGCGCAGTCCTTGCGACCACATTGCTGGTATCCATGCTGGCAGGCTGTGGCAATAGCGGCACCACCAGCAGCCCTGCATCCGCCAGCCCCTCAGCGTCAGCGTCGGCGTCGACCTCGGCCTCGGCTTCTGCCTCCACCCCCGCAGCGGAACCTGCAAAAACCAATGTCAACGAATTTGGCTGGGAAGTTCCTGAAAAGACCCTGAAGCTGAATATTCTGGATGTGTTCGGCGGCTATGCACCCATGGAAGCTGAGAAAAAAGGTGCGGAGAACACGAAAAAGTACTTTTTGGAACATTTTAATGTAGAGTTCAATACAGAATACACCACGGGAGACGGCAAGGAAGCCGCGAACATGGCGCTTGCCGCCGGCAGCTATCCCGACATTATCACCGGTGTGCAGTATGACATTGCCGAGCGGTTTGTCAAGCAAAAGAAAGCATTTGAGCTGACCCCATACATGGATACCATCGCCAAGGACATCAAGACCACCATGGGCGATATCTATCCGCTGTTCCTCAACGACGAAAACAAGATATTCTATGTGCCGTACATGATGGGTGCCATCTCGGAGCTGCCGGACAACTCGGCGCACATTCGCTATGACGAGTGGAAAGCCATCGGCTCCCCCGACATTAAGACCCCCGATGATTACTACAATGCGATTAACGCAGTCCTCAAGCTGAACCCCAAAACCCCCAACGGCGAGACTCGTTACGCAATGTCGCTGTACACCGAGCCGAACGGCCTGATTTCCCCGGACGACATGGTGGGACACTGGGGCTTAAAGAGCGGCTACAAGATTTCGGACGCGGGCGAATTTACCCACTGGGCCTTTACCGAGGAGGGCAAGGAGATGTCCAAGTTCTTCAATCGCTTTTACCGCGACGGAACCTTGGATCCCGAAGCATTTATCAACAACTTTGAGCAGTGGAAAACCAAGTTTTCTAACGAGCGCATTGCCGGCTGCATCGGCCCTTGGTGGATTACCTCCAACGCCGGACATGAGGTTTGGCAGTCCATTGACAAAAACAGCCCCGAGGAAAAGCGCTACATTCAGGTATCCTTTAAGGGACCCAATGCGGCAACCGCAAACCTGAGCGGCAAAAACAGACTGGGCAGCCGCTATACCGTCATTACCGACAAGGCCAAGGACACGGAGGCACTACTGAAATTCATTAACTTCAAAGCAACCGAGCGCGGCCGTGCCATTACCTGCTGGGGTCTGCCCAACGGAACCCCCATTGCGGGCACCGACAAAACCGGCAAGTTCTGGAACATTGACAAGGACGGCAAATGGGAAGTTGACCCTGTTGCCAAGCAGCAGCTGGTGACCGAGACATGGAGCTATGACAACGCGTACAACTGGGAATCCGGCATTCCGCTCCTCTTTACCACCCAGGACCGTTGGCCGGATGGCGAGCATAACATGTGGCCGAACCAGATGTGGTACAGCGAAAACAAGTGGAAGTCGCTGATGATTAAAAACATGGAAGGCACAATCTTTGATGCTTCCGCCATTAATCTGCGTCAAAAGACCGACGAGATTGCCAAGATTGAACAGGCCATTAAGGATGCACGGCGCAAGGATTGGCCGGCAGTGGTACAGGCCAAGGACGACGCGGCATTTGACGCGGCGTGGGACAATCTGCAAAAGTCCATGACAGCGGCGGGCATTGAAAAGTATCAGACCGCACGGAGCGAAAACTACAAGAAGAACCTTGCAAAGGGCAAATAATAAGCGGGAACTGTGACGAACCAAAAACGGGTGAGAGAGCTTCTTTCACCCGTTTTGTCCAGACAGGCGCCCCACTTTAGCGCGAAAGGAAGGATAGGAATGAAAACGAAAACAGCGCAGGCGGCTCTCGCGCCCATGGAGAAATCGAAGCTCCGTCAGCTGCTTCGCAATGTAAAAAAGCAGCGCGAACTGTGGCTGCTGTGCGTGCCCATCATCGCGTGGGTCGTCCTGTTTGCCTATGTGCCAATGTTTGGCATTTTTATGGCGTTTTTTGATTATATCCCCGGAATGGCACTGCTGGACTGCACCTTTGTTGGGTTCAAGCACTTTGTAGACTTTTTGACCGACCCCATTTTCTTTCAGCTCATGCGCAACACACTGGCCATGAGTCTGCTCAGCATTACCGTCGGCTTTGTTGCACCCATTGTTTTGGCACTGCTGGTCAACGAGCTTGGCTCCAAGCGGTTTAAAAAGGTGGTGCAGACCACCTCCTACCTACCCTACTTTGTTTCATGGGTGGTCGCGGGCAACATGATTTTTATGATTCTGTCCAGCGAGGGCATGCTCAACGACGTATTAATGGCGCTGCACCTGATTCAGCAGCCCATTGCATTTCTTTCTACCGGTGAATATTACTGGACCATCTTTACCTGCGCGAATATCTGGAAGGGTGTGGGCTGGTCCGCTATCATATATCTTTCGGCTATTTCCGGGGTGGATTCCGAGCTGTACGAAGCGGGAGCCATTGACGGCATGGGACGGCTGGGACTGGTTAAGCACATTATTATTCCCACCATTCTACCCACCATTGTGCTGCTGTGGATTTTGGGCATCGGCGGTATTCTAAACGCCGGATTCGACCAGCACCTGGTGCTGGGCAACGCCACCACCCAAAACTACTGGGATGTCATTGACACCTATTCCTACCGCTACGGCATTCAGCTGGGCAACTACTCCCCCGGTGTTGCCATTAGCCTGATGAAGTCGCTGATTGGAATCATTTTGGTGGGACTGACTAACTATATTTCCAAGAAAAAGCTGGACACAGCAATATTCTGACGAAAGGAGACTTTGTAGTATGAGCCGACCGTTTTACATCAAACAGACCATAGGAGGCAAAATCTTCGATGTCTTCAATGTCATCTTTATGGTTGTGTTAATGATTGTCATGGTGTACCCTTTCCTTAACATTCTTGTGCTGTCGCTGAACAATGGGCAGGATGCTGCCCGCGGCGGCATCTACCTGTGGCCGCGGATGTTTACCACGGCAAACTACCAGTATGTCCTGCAAAACAGCGACCTGCTGCGTGGCGCGGTGGTGTCGGTAATCCGCACCGTACTGGGGACGGTTACCGGCGTGTTTTGCAGCGCACTGCTGGGCTATATTGTTTCCTGCAAGGACTTTATGGGGCGCAGGTTTATGCGGCTGCTGTTCCTGTTTACCATGTACTTTGGTGGCGGACTAATTCCCACCTACCTGCTAATGCTCAAGCTGGGGTTTGTCAACTCGCTGGCGGTTTACATCATTCCGTCGCTGTTTAGCGCCTACTACATGCTACTGACCGCTTCGTACATCCAAAACATCCCCGACGCACTGTTTGAGTCGGCACGGATGGACGGCGCCAGTGAATTTCGCATCTTCCTGCAATTTGTCATTCCCCTAAGCGTGCCCATGCTGGCCTGCATTGCCATCTACATTGGCGTAGGGCACTGGAACTCGTGGTTCGATGTCAGCCTGTACAGCCGTAACGGTGCTTGGGATAACCTGCAAATTATCCTGTACCGCCTGCTGAACCAAACCACGGCACTGGCCGACATGACCGACTCGGTGGTTATGTCCGACAAGATGCGCGCCATCCAGCCCATGACGGTACGCGCCACCATTACCGTGGTGGTGACCGCTCCCATTATCTGCATCTATCCGTTCTTCCAAAAATACTTTGTTTCGGGCATGACCATCGGTGCCGTTAAGGGCTGATTATCACAATACAAGAAAGTGGGATTCACATGATGAATAAATGGACGCTGGGCACAGACGGTTCTATTCTGCGTGCTGTTAACACGCAGGACGACTGCGGCTGGGAGGATCATCTGGAAATGAGCGGCACCCGCATTTCCCATCAGGTAAAGTATGGCGTAGATGCCGACGGTTCCTTAACGCTGTCGCAGGTAGTGGTACACCCCACCCTTCGGCGGATTCCTAACAACACCGGCGCCAGTACCTTTATCCACTACCGCAAGGAAATGCTGCTTAGTCCGTTGGTGGGCGGGAACATTGTGATTGGGGAAAGACCCTTTGCGTTTCGCTTTGACGGTGTGCTGGAGATAAAAAGTCACACGGACGCAGGGGTAACGATTACCCGAACCCTGTTCCCAAGCCGTACGCTGCCTGCGGCGATTGAGCTGATTGCGGTGACCAATGTGTCGCAGGAAAGCTTGACCGTTGCGCTGCCCGGCATGGCAGAACAGACTGTGCGCCGTGGCTGCTTTGGCATTTATCTGGCGGAAGCAACAATGGCAGAGCATCCGGCGGTGGTGCTGGCTCCCGGGCAAACGTTGACCGGTGCCCTGTGCTTTACCGGGCGCAAGCAGCTGGAAGCGCCTGTCACCGTGGCAGACCCGGTGGCCGAGCTGGCTGCCCGCCACGGATTCATTGATTCGCTGCACAGGTCGCTGGAGCTGAACACACCCGACCCGGTACTGAACCAAGCCTTTATGTTTGCCAAGCTGCGCGCCTGCGAAAGCGTCTTTGAAAACCGCTGCGGCCTGCTGCATTCCCCCGGCGGCCTGTCCTACTATGCTGCTATTTGGGCCAACGACCAAGCGGAGTATGCCGGCCCGTTCTTCCCCTTTATTGGGGACAAAAATGCGGTGGAAGCCTCCCTAAATGCCTATCAGCTGTTCATCCCCTTTATGGGGCCGGACTACTCCCCCATACCCAGCTCGATTATTGCCGAGGGACTGGATATTTGGGAGGGCGCGGGGGATCGCGGCGACGCGGCGATGTACGCCTATGGGGCGTCGCGCTTTGCCCTGGCACTGGGGGACACTGCTGTTGCCCAAAAGCTGTGGGAGCCGATTGAATGGTGCTTGGAGTACTGCCACCGCAAGCTGACCCCGGATGGCGTGGTGGCCTCCGATTCGGATGAGCTGGAGGGACGCTTTCCCACCGGAAAGGCCAACCTGTCAACCTCCTCGCTGGCCTATGGCGCGCTGGTTTCGGCGGCAAACCTTGCCGACGGACTGGCACTGCCCGACCGTGCCAAGCTGTACCGCGACCGCGCCGCTGCGCTGGAGCTGGCCATTGAGCGTTACTTTGGTGCGACCATCGATGGCTTTGATACCTACCGGTACTATGACGGCAACGACTGCCTGCGGTCTTGGATCTGCCTGCCGCTGACCATGGGCATTTTCCGCCGCGCACAGGGTACCATTGACGCGCTGTTTTCCCACAAGCTGTGGACCGAGGACGGACTGAAAACCCAGAGCGGCGAGACAACCTACTGGGATCGTTCCACCCTGTACGGCTTCCGTGGCGTCATTGCCGCGGGGGAGGAGGAAAAAGCCTTTGCCTACCTGCACAGCTACAGCGAACGCCGTACCTTGGGGGCTCATGTACCCTACCCGGTGGAGGCTTACCCCGAGGGGAACCAGCGGCATCTGTCGGGGGAAAGCGCCCTGTACTGCCGCATTTACACCGAGGGAATCTTTGGCATTACGCCCACCGGGCTGTCCTGCTTTACCCTGACCCCTCACCTGCCAAGGAGCTGGGACAAAATGGAGCTCCGGCGGCTGCATCTGTGCGGCACAGAATGGGATATCTCCATCAGCGCTGAGGGCGACGGAATGCTGATTACAGTGACCGGCGGCGGCAAAACCCGAAACTACGCTTGCGCGCATGGGCAAACGGTGACCATTGCCACAAAGGAGTAAGTAGAATGGAAAAGGGAAGATTGACCTTTCAGTGCAGCGACAAGGCGCTGAACGAGGGCTTTGCATGGGCCAAGCAGCAGGCACTGGCCTATACCCACGAGGGCGACCCTGTGGGGGATTGGTACGAGGCTGCGCTGCCGCACCGCAACTCCTTTTGTATGCGGGATGTATCCCACCAGTGCATGGGCGGCGAGGCGCTGGGACTGCACTCCCACAATCAAACCATGCTGCTGCGGTTTGCGCAAAGCATTGCCGAAAGCCGCGACTTTTGCTCTTTTTGGGAGATGGACAGCGACTACCGCCCCACCGGGGTGGACTACACCAGCGACAGCGATTTTTGGTACAATCTGCCCGCAAACTTTGACCTGATGGACGCGTGCTGGCGGGTATACCGCCGCAGCGGTGATTCGTCGCTGGTCAGCAGCAGCGATTTTACCCGTTTTTACGACCTGACTGTCCACGAGTATGTCAAGCGGTGGGACAGCAATGGCGATGGTATTTTGGAACGCAC
>JAVVRO010000005.1:0-15988 GCA_036654695.1 Angelakisella sp.
TGGCTGGTCGCTTTTTTACTGCAATTTATCTAGTTTACTTTAAAAAGTCACTCTTGCGGTCAAACTGCGTCAGCGTGGTGTAGTTTGCGGCATCATCCGCCGCTACCTTGACACAGCCGTCCAGATAGGTCAGGTAGGTTGCCGCCTCATACTTGCGGTAGGACTTGTAAACATCCAAGCTGGCAATGGCATCGTGCATCATCACACAAATCTTGGGCTTGATGGTACGGATGTATGCCCGGGAATTGGAGGTAGCGTCCCCATGGTGGTTGGCCTTGACTACATCCGCTTGCAGGCGGTCACCATAGGCCTTCATCACGCGATCCTCGCCGGGGGTGTACAGGTCGCCGCCCAACAGCATGGTCGACTTGCCGTAGGTAATTTTCATAAGCAGCGAGTTGTTGTTAATAAACTGTGTGGCACCCTTGGGGTAGTTGGCGGGATAAACAAGGTCTGGAATGGGGTTAAATATTTCGATGGAGGTACCGCCAAAGTCGAACTTGTCTCCCTCTTGGAGGTAGGTTACCGGCAGACCGGTTTTGGCTACCGCGGCCTCAAAGTCATTGGAGGGGTTGGAGGAATAGGTCAGCTTGCTACGGTAAATCATCTCCACCGGAAAGGCTTCAATGACCGCCGGGAACCCGCCCAAATGATCCACATGGGGGTGGGAGTTCAAAATAGCATCCAGCTTTGTCACTCCCATGGCCTTTAGCGCGGCGACAACCGTTTCGCCGCAGGTAGGGTTGCCCGCATCCACTAACATGACCTTGCCGTCAGGGAAGGTAATAATTGAGCTGTCGCCCGACTTGGTTTCGGGGTCGGTGGAGGTCAGCTTTAAAAAGCGAATGGTCAGCTTGCCCGCGTCGGCAGCGCTGTCAAAGACTTCGGCGTACCGGTCTGCGTCGGCGACAGGCACCGCTTCACTGCTGGAGGACGGAGCCTCCGACAGACTGGAGGAGGAAACCACGGCAGGGGGGGCGGAGCTGGAGGAGGGAGCAACCGCGGACGGCGCACCGCAACCCGCAAGCAGCAGCATTAACGCAAGGAACAGTGCAATTAATTTCATGAAAGGTTCCTTCCTTACTTCATTGCCGCCTTGGAAAAGCCTGTCAACAGGTACTTTTGCAGTACGGCAAAGAGAATGACAATTGGAACAATGGCAATGACCGCACCGGCCATAATTTGGTTGTTGTTGGAGGTCTGCATTCCGGCAAAGGTAGTGCGCAGCATGGTAACGCCAATGGATACCGTGCGGTGGGTTTCGTTGGTAGTTACAATCTTTGGCCAAAAGTAGGAGTTCCAGCCATCAATAAAGGTGATGATGGTTACGGTAACAATGGTGGGCTTGCACATGGGACAAAGAATCCGGAAAATAATGCCGATTCGACCCATGCCGTCCACTCGTGCCGCCTCCAGATAGCTGTTGTCCACCGACATAAAGGTCTGACGCAGCATAAAGATAAAATAGGCCGAAACGGCGTTGGGGATAATCAAACCCGCGAAGGTGTTAATCCAGTTCATGCGTGCGCACAGCACATAGATTGGGACGAAGGTGACCTGAATAGGAATCATCAGCGCGCCCAGCACGACCACAAACAGGAAGTTGCGACCCTTGAAGTCACCCTTGGCAAAGCCGTAGGCGGCGAAGATGCCCAGACCCAGCTGCAACACCATAATGCCGGCGGTCATGACGATGGTATTAAAGTAGTACAGCCCAAAGGGAGCAATTTTTAGCACATCGGAATAGTTTTCAAAATGCCATTCCTGTGGCCAAAAGGTGGGCACCGGGGCGAGAAGCTCGTCAGCCGACTTGACCGAGGAAATGAGCATCCAAAACAGTGGAAACAAAATGATAAGCGTAACGATAATGGCCAGCGTATACTGGATAACCGTACATGTTTTTTTAAACAGCTTGGCGCGGTTGATGGAATTGGAGTTCGCCATAACAAGATACCCTCCTTTCGTTAAGAATCGTAATTAACGCTTTTATTTGACCACTTCATGGTCAGCGCGGTGCAAACCAGCAGTATTACAAAGAATACGCAGGAAACCACTGCTGCACGGTCGACCCGGAAGTCCTTAAAGGCAAGTTCATAAATCCAGTGGACAGCCACCTGTGTTGCTCCGTAGGGGCCGCCGTCGGTCATAACATCCACCGACTGGAATACCTTCATCGAGGCGATAAAGGTGGTGACAAAGAGGAACAGCGTGGTGGGGGAGAGCAGCGGGACAGTAATGCGAATAAACTTCTGGAAGCCGTTTGCGCCGTCCAACGAAGCCGCTTCGTAGTAGTCCGGAGAAATTCCACGAATCGCCGAAATATAAATCATCATTGCGTAGCCGACGACACGCCATGCAGTCAGTATTAGTACCGAGCTAAGGGCGGTGCTTTCGGAGGTCAGCCACGGAACAGGTGCTACGCCAAACAGGCCTAGCACATAGTTGGCAATACCGTAATCGGTGCTTAAAATCCACATAAAAACAACTGCCGAGGTGGAAACGGCAATATACTTGGGCATAAAGACAATGGCGCGCATGGCTGAAAACCCTCTGGAAACGCGGTTAAACAGCAGCGCCAGCAGAATACCCAAAATGAGTGTGATGCCCAGCTCCCCCAATGTGTACAAAAAGGTGACTGACATCGAGTGTGTAAATTCGTTCCAACCGGAGCCGCGGAACAGCCATTTCCAGTTTTTCATTCCGACATAGTCGTACTTATCCTTAATCAGGTTCCAGTTGGTGAAGCTGATTCGGAACAAATCCACCAGCGGGTAGTAAGTAAAGATAAGCAAAAAGGCAACCGCTGGCAGCACGCAGAACAAGTCCTTGCCGCGTTCGATGGTTCTTAGCTTGCTAGGGCGCTTGCGTACGGTGGTCAGGGCATTTTTCCCTTCGCTCATAAAGCAATCAGTCCTTTCGTTGGTGGTTCAGTACGGTTGCTGCCGTAGCAGAGTATGACCTCTGCCACGGCAACAGCTTTGGGTTTTTGAGAAACAAGAATCGGAGAAAAAATCAGGAATCGGAAAGGATTTCATCCATCTTTACAACGGCTTCCCTCATCGAGGCAACCACATCGCCCATTTCTACAATAGCCTTGGCCATGCTCTCTTTCCAAATCTTGGAGAATGCGGAGTATGCCTTGTGCTGAATGCGGGGGTTGATGTTGTCAATGTTGTCAAACACAGTCTGGAATGCGGGCTTTTTGGCAAGGAATGCTTTGCCGGCATCGGTCTTGGTAACCGAGTTACGGGTAGGCATGTAGCCGGTCTCCTCCGCCCAAATCATGTTGACATCTTTGCTGCACATAAAGGACAGCAGCTGCCAGCCAGCGTTCTTTACCTTCTGGTCCAGCTTTGCGGGAATCAGCAGAACGCTGCCGCCGACTTCGGATTTTCTCTGCTCGGCGCCGGGATAGTAGTGCATGCCGACCTCGAACTTGCACTTCTCGGCATAGGTGTTATACAGCGACGAGGTGTGCATTACGGAAAATGCCTTTTGGTCAATAAAGTTCTGGCGCATAATGGTGGAAGCATCGGTGCCATAGGCCCAGTACATGACGCCATCATTGTGCCACTGCTGGAACTGCTTGGCAACAGCAAGAGCTTTGTCGCTGCCAAGGTCGGTGGAGACCATGTCGTCATTGACAATCTTAACGCCTTGGTTCAGGAAGAAGGTTTCAAAGTACCACTGATCCCAGCCGGGAACAATCGTGGCATAACGCTGGGTGGAGCCGTCAGTAACTATGGCGGCCTTTTTCATAAACGCGTCCATGTCGGAAATCTTCTCCGGCAGTGTAATGCCCTCGGCATCGGCAAGGGTCTTGTTGTAGTACATAACCTGAGTGGAAATCAGGAAGGGCAGGCAGGTTTGCTTGCCGTCGAACTGGGTGGAGGCGACTAGGCCTGCACCAAAGTCGTCAATTTCGAACCCGGTGTTTACAATGTAGTCATCCAGCGGTTCGCACAGGCCGGATGCGCCATACTCGGCAACATAAGGGGTGTTGGCAACGGTAACAGCGGGCAGGGTAGTGCCGGCTGCCTGCGCGGCAATCAGCTTCTCGTTGACTTCGCTGTAGCTGCCTTGATAGATGGCGTTTACCTTAATGTTCGGGTTTTTCTCCATGAACATCTTGACAACCTTGTCTACGGTGTCCTGATTGTCAGTTTCCAGCGCATGCCAGAACTCAATCTCAATGGGCTCGGTGACCGCGTACTTGGCGGGGTCGGCCTTGGGAGCTTCCGGCGCGGGGGTCGCGGTGGAAGAATCAGCTGCCTTGGAGCTGGAAGCAGGAGGATTGGTGCCGGTGCTGCCGCCGCAGCCGGCCATGGCAAGGACAAAAGCTGCTGCTAACAGGATAGATAGTACCTTTTTCATCTTAACTCTCCTTTTACTCTGTTTGCGTGTGTATTATTCATACAAGGGCTGTTTTGCCCTGCAATGAATCATAAAAAATGCTGCTGCAAGAACTTCTTGCCTTGGGTAAGCTTTGCCAGCGGGGTGCCAATGTCGTACTCCAGAATCAGCTCCGGACAGGTCGCGCAGGCTTTCACTTGCGTTGCAAGAGCCAGCCAGTCCACGGTGCCCTCGCCAATGGGCAGATGACTGTCACCGGTACCGTCGTTGTCGTGCAGGTGCAGCGCCCACAGCTTGTCACCAAGGTCGGTTAGCAACCGCCCAAGATCCCAGCCGTTCATGTGTGCATGGCCGATGTCTACCAGTGCGCCGCCGCCTGGGGGTAGAGTACGGCAGTAGCGAATGTACTCCTCCATAGTATACAGGGAGGTTTGCCGGGTGCCGACATTTTCAATGAGCAGCTTGACATGGTAGTCGGTATCAAAATAGAACAGCTCGTCAATCATCCGACCGGCGCGCATCCGCGCTTTCGCCTTATCAAACACCGGCGTGTCACAAAACCCGGGATGAAGAACTACATGGTCAGCGCCCAAGCGCGAGGCAAAGACAATGCTCTGCTTGTAGCTTTCTAGCACAGCGGCGCGAATCAAGCTGTTTTCGCTGGTCAGGTTGGCTTCCCATACTGGGGTATGTACCGCGTATTGTACCTTTTTTTGGGATAGCGCTTCGGCAAGGCTGTCAATGTGCAGGTGAAACTCGTTCCAGAACCTGCCATCCAGCATCAGCTCCACATGGGTGGCACCGGCTGCAATCATGCGGTCTACCGTCTCTAACGGGTCCTGCCCGATGCAGAATAGCTCGGAATAATAAATGTTCAGGAGAAACACCGCCCTTTACGGCTAAAATTTTAGTAACAAGTAATTCAAATTTAAAACACAAAGCTGGTTATCTCACAAGCAAATTATAGCAAAACCACCTGATAAGTCAAGTGAATTCTAATATAGTATGTTATCTTTGTATATTTACACAATTATTACATAAATTTTTGTCTACCCAATCTGGATTTTACACTTGCATTGTATTAAAATATATTGTAAAATTTAGTTATAAATTTGATTAAATTTTAGCTGCTGACAGTAGCTGTTGCTGTCGAGTCAGAAAGGGGTGGTCATTTCCATGGGAACACGGAATAAACCGACTCTCAGCCAAGTAGCGGAGCTGGCTGGTGTTTCTATTTCGGCGGCTTCGATGATTTTAAATAATCGTCCCGACGTTACCTTCGCCAAGGAGACAGCACAGCGGGTAGCCGCTGCTGCGGAACAGCTGGGCTACGAGTCCAAATCCACCCGGCCGTCCAGCAAGCCACTGGGGGCGCAGACTGTTTTGGTGTTTGCTCCCAATGCCACCAGCCCCTACTATGCCACGCTGCTGCAATCTATCGATCAGGCCGCCCACGCCCGGGGGTACGATACTCTTATTTACAATACCTACCGCGATGCGGATTACGAGCGTCGCATGCTGGAAACCATTGCCCGCTGTGGCGTGGCGGGAGTCATCTTTACCATGCGTCCTACGGGGATTGCACTGGTGGAGCAGATTAGTCGCACCATTCCGGTAGTGGTGATTGCCGACCGCGACCAAGCGGTGAATGTGGACACGGTGGAAACCAGCAACTTTACCGCGGGTGCGCTGTTGGCCGAGCACTTAATTCAGCTGGGGCACCGTAACATCGGCTTTTTGTCCACGACCCTGAACAACAGCAATACTGCCCGCACCAAGCGGCTGGATGGCATTCGCGATGCTTTTAGCCGGCTCTGTCCTCAGGGCAGCGTTCGGGTATTTTCACGGAATATTAGTCCTCAGCAGGAGCTGGAAAGTGTGCTGCTGGAGCACAGCGTCGGCTACGCCCTTTGCCGTGAGGCACTGGCCTATCCAGCGCTTACCGCCATGGTCGGAGTCAACGACATGGTAGCCTACGGCATTTTGGACGCGCTGCTGGACGCAGACAAGCGGATTCCCGACGACTATAGCGTAGCTGGGTTTGACAACAACTTTCCATCGGCACTGTTACCGGTGTCGCTGACCTCGGTGGAGCATTGCATTGAGGATAAGGGACACAACGCATTTGATATTTTGTACCGCAAGCTTTGCCGCAGCGGCAGCGAGGACATCAACTGCATTACACGCGTCGAGTACCGGCAGCATTTGGTTAAGCGCAATTCTACTGCCGCACCCAAAATATTTAGTACAAAATAAGGAGAAACAGCAATGACTAAAATTTTTGCACACCGTGGCGCTTCCAAAAACTATCCTGAAAACACCATGCTTGCCTTTGCTAAGGCGGTGGAATGTGGTTGTGATGGCATTGAACTGGATGTTCAGCTGACGGCTGACGGTCAGGTGGTGGTCATCCACGATGAAAAAATTGACCGTACCACCGATGGGCACGGCAATGTGCGGGACATGACGCTGGACGAGCTGCGCCGCTACAACGCCTGTGGTACCCGGGCAGAGAGCTTCGCGGTTCAGACCATCCCCACCCTGCGGGAGTACTTCGAGTACATGCAGGACAAACGGCAGATTACCAATATCGAGCTAAAAAACAGCATCTTTGACTACCCCGGCATGGAGGAAAAGGTACTGATGCTGGCAAAGGAATATCGGCTGACCGACCGGCTGCAATTTTCGTCCTTCAATCATTATTCTATGCAGCGCTGCAAGCAACTTGCACCGGAGATACCCACCGGGTTACTGACCAGCAGCTGGCTGGTCAACGCGGGTGCCTACGGCCGCGGCGTGGGTGCTGACTTCATCAATGCCCGCTACAACTTTTTGACGGCCGAATGCGTGGGCGAAATTAAACACAACCAGCTGGACTGCAACGCGTGGACGGTGGATACTCCGGCCGATATCCTCCGGCTGGCCGGACTGGACATTGCCTCGGTAATTACCAACCTCCCCGACCAAGCAATCGCACTGCTGCGGTAATAGAAAAGACGCTGCTGCCGATGTATAACACATCTGCAACAGCGCCTTTTTTTGCGTTACCGCTTGTAGTCTAAAAACAGCAGGTTCATGTCCACATTGCCCTTGATGCCGTCCACCTTGCCCTCGCAGGAGTACTGCCAATACTGGAAGTTGTATGGGAAGAAGGGAATGGGGTAGTACTGTGCCAGCCAAAAGTCGTAGCCCTGTAACTGCCCAATGTCCAAATGCTCCGAAAAGTACTTGGCATAGGTGTAAATGAGCACCTCGTGTCCTGCGTTTTTAATGGTTTTACAAAACGCCTTGGTCAGGTTGGTTGCGGTTTGCACGGACAGGCTGTAGGTGCGGTAGCTGGAATTTTGCCCGCCCTCAATGTCAAACACCACCGGAAGCTCCAGGGTGTAGCCCTGAATATTTTGCAGCACATAGTTCGCTTCCTCGATTGCTTCGGCGTTGTTCACGGCTTGGGAATAGAAGTAAACCCCCACCTTAATCCCGACGCTCTGCGCGCCCTGCATGTTCTGGTGGTATTTTTCGTCCATAACAATGGCACCCTTGGAGTAGCCGCGGTTCCCCAACCGGATAAACGCGTACTCCACGCCGTCCGCCTTGACGCGTGGCCAGTCAATGTCGCCCTGATAGGCTGAAATATCGATGCCCTTGACCGCCCGAGACTTTCCCTTGACGACATAATCCATTTCGTCGGTGAACACGCCGGTCAGGTTGTCCCAGTTGTAGCGGTGCATCTTCAGCGATTCTTGAATGGGAACGTAGTGATAGGTATTGCCCATTTTGTAGACAAAGTTGTCATCAATAAACCGCTGCATGTAAAGCTGTGATACGCCGTACTGCTTGCAGAGCGCCTCAAACCGGCTTACTGAAATCTGACCCGCGCCGGAGATGGCAGCTAGGAAATCACCGGGAATTTTAACGCCGTTTTTTATGTACAGATTAGCCAGCCGCTCCAAATCACTGACGGCAAGCATCCCGTTCTGCTGGAAGGAGTTGAGCGGACCGGTCGGCACCGGCTCCGGTTCCGGCTTGGGCTGTGGTTTTGGCTGCGGCTTGGGCGGAATTATGCCAAATTCCTGATTCAGCGCAGGCAGCTCGTTGGTGTCCAACAGCACCGGCCCTGTGCTTAGCCCGAACAGCTGGGTAATTGGCAACGGTTCGCTGCGTTGCACCATGGAGGAGGAGTCGGGCAACGGCTTGGGCGCAGCCAAGGCGATGCTTCCCGACAGAAAGACTAACATAACAGCCAGCAACAACGCCGACAGACGGAACACTCCATTTTTTTTAAGCATCGGCCTTGCCACCTCTTTTTTCTATTCTACTGGGGAATGGTATCCATTCGATATACACCACCATGATACCATAATTCGACCAGCTTTGACAAGTAGTTTAGCGGCAAGATTCCACCGAAAGATAAATTTTGTTTTTTGCTTTTCCTAAATACTCCATAAAAATATTGCGGTTTTAATACTGTTTTCCAAGTATACAGCAAAAAAGGCCGCCGCTAAAAAGCGGCAGCCTTGGTGGGAGAGATAAAAAATCAGGTTTCGATCTTCTTAATTTTTATCGAGAAGGTACCGGCGGGGGCGTGTACCTCCACGGTGTCACCAACCCGGTGACCAAGCAGTGCTTCGCCCACCGGCGATTTATCGGTGATGCAGGGGTTTTCTCCGCCGGAAGATTCTACGCTGCTGACCAGACAATAAGCAATCTCGAACCCATCGTCGTCAATGGTCACCACCGAACCGATGGAGACAATATCCTTGGGAATAGAATCCTTGTGGACAACCGTTACCCGGCTTAGCTGCTCCTCCAGAGTCAGGATACGACCCTCCATAATGGCCTGTTCGTTTTTTGCTTCGTCGTACTCGCTGTTCTCCGACAGGTCGCCAAAACCGCGCGCAGTTTTAATCTTGTCAGCAATCTGGCTGCGCTTTACAGTCTTTAGGTCTTCCAGCTCTTTAATCAGCTTATCGTAACCCTCTTGGGTCATAATGATTTCCTGTGACATTGCAAGGCACTCCTTTAAATAAAATGTCGGATACAACCGCAGGTGTGGTGGATAGGATTCCAAGACACAATGAGAACATTATAGTGAAAGGGAAAGGGAAAGTCAAGAACTATTTCGCGGTGGTTGCAGACTCGGAGGATGCCTGTACCGAGGAGGTTGCTTCGGCGTTCACCGTAGCCGCCGAAATCTCCAACGCCTTGCGCAGCTGGGGGTCGCTGTCGGGGTGGCCTAGCATGGCCAGATACTCCTCCGGAGTGGCTGCGGTCAGCTTTACATCAAAGTCCGGCACAACACCGGTTTTGTTGTAGGTCTGCCCTTTTGCACTGGCATACACTGCGGTGGTAATCATCAGTGCCGAGCCGTCGCTGAGCTTGAACGCCTTTTGCAGGCTACCGCTGCCCGCGGTGGCAGTGCCTACAAACTTGCAGTTGTCCTGTTCCCGCACAGCCTGCACAAACATTTCCGGTGCGCCGCTGGTGTTTTCGTTTGCCAGCACGGTAATGGGCAGTGCAACGGCGGTCTTGTCCGACGAGGCAATCGCTTTGGTCGTCCCATCCTTGTACTTAGTGAACACAGTGTCGCCCTCAGGCAACAGAATGTCCAGCATGTCACTAATATATTCCATCGAAGTGGATTTAATGTCACGCAAATCTACAATTAGCGAGGTGGAGCCGCCAGCCAGCAGCGCCTTAATTGCCTTGTCCATCTGCGCGGGGGTGGCGGGACTGATGGTTGTAAAGCGCAGGTACCCCACAGTTTCAAAGGTTTTGGTTTCCACCGTGGGAATGTCTACATCCCGGCGGGTTAGCGTCAGCGGCTTGTCCTCGTTTTTATCCCGCTTGACCAGCGACACCTGTGTGCCGGCCTCGCCCTGCAAGCTGCCCGCCAGCTGGGCGTAGTTTTCGGCCTTGGCGGGGGTTTCGTCAATGCTAATAATGATGTCGCCGGGCACCAGCCCCACCACGGCGGCAGGGGATTCGGGGTAAACCGTCTTTAGCCGGATGTAGCCGTCCTCGCTTAATTCGGTGACCACGCCGATGCCGACGTACTTGCCGCTTTCCACCTTGGTGTATTCCTCATACTCCTTGGCGGTCATGTAGCGGGAGCTGGGGTCGCCCAATCCGGCAATATACCCTGCGGCGCTGCCGGTTAGCACCGTCTCGTTATCAATGATACCGTAAAAGTTGTCCCGCACAAAGCGGTCAATCTCGGCCAACTTGTCATAGGTGGTTTCACGCTCGTTAAAGCTGGTCATTTTGCTGTTAAAGTTGTCAATGGCCGCAATGGTGGTCAGCGAAAAGGTAATTGCCGCCACAATGGCCATATAGGCGATGGCCGCCCCCAGCGATATTTTTTTATTCATTCGTTTCTCCCCTATATTGCAGTGTGTCTACCCCTTCGATTGCCAGAGCCCCCGGCCGGACACAAAAACTACCCGGCGGGGGAAGCTATTTGATTAGCGGACATTCAGGTAGTCGACAGGATTCTGGTGCTTGCCGTTAATGCGGATTTCAAAATGAAGGTGCGGCCCGGTGGACCAGCCGGTGCTGCCCACCTTGCCAATGACCTGTCCCTTGGAAACGCGGGTGCCCTGCGGCACGGTAATGGCCGACAGGTGGGCGTACAGGGTAGAGTATCCGCCGCCGTGGTCGACAATCATGTAGCGTCCGTAGCCGCCCCTGCGGCCGTTCACGTAGTTTTCCTGCGTTACAGCCACCACGCCGGAGTTGGACGCCCGCACGGGTTTGCCCAGAATGCCGCCGCCGGCAAAGTCAATGCCGGTGTGGTAGTCACTGCCGCCAAAGCGGTAGCCATAGTAGGAGCTGATGTAGGAGTACTGTACCGGCACGGCAAAGCCGCCGCCGACAAACTCCGCCTCCCACTGCTCCATGGCAGCGTACACCGCGTCAATCTCCTCTTGCACCGCCTTCATTGCGGCCTGCGTTTTCTCCTTGTCCTCCAAAAACTGTTTTTCCAGCTCGTCTAGGTTTTGGATGTTGGTTTCGGTAGTGGCCAGACGCTTGTCCAACTCGCCATTTTTGGCCTCCACCGACTGCTTGGCCGCGTCCAAATCGCTGCGGTCCACGTCCAGCTTGGCCTTAATGCCCTCGACCTTTTCTTTGTCGGCGGTCAGCTTGGCAATTAGCGCCTTGTCGTGCTCGGCAACTCGCTTGACCGTTTCACTGCGGGACAGGTAGTCACCGTAGGAATCCGCGCCCAGCACCATACCCAGCATCGAGCCGGTGTCTGACATGTAAATAGCGCGCATCCGCTGCTTAAACAGCTCGTAGTTGCTGTCAATATCACTGGTGAGGGCAGAAATTTCGGCCTCGCGGTCGGCAATGTCCTGCTCCAGCACAATAATTTTGTCGCCCAACACCACAATTTGTTCCTGCAAAATTTCAATTTCCCGGGCGGTTTTTTGCTTAATGGCAAGCTGCTTTTCCTTGTCGTTTTTGGCCTTGTCAATCTTGTTTTGCAGCTCTTTTTGTTCCTTTTCCAGTTTGTCATACTTGCTGTTCAGCCCGTCCAGCTCGTTGTTGGCATAGGCGGTGGTGCAGGCGGTACCGGGCGCGGTCGCCGACAGCAGCCCAATGCACAGCAGTAGGGCAAGCGCGCGGCGCAGTCCGTTCCACTTTTTTTGATGCAGCTTCATCCTTATGCTCCATTCTTGTACTATCACTTGTTATACTCGTAAATACTTACTGACAAAAAACAGGCTGCCCAGTACGCCAAAGGCGGTTCCTGCAATGGTAAACCCGCTGAATAGCAGCAGCGCAACCTGCTGAAACGGCACCAGATTATTGTAGGCTATCAGCAGCCAGCTTGAGGAGGTTTCGCCCATCCACTTGAGCACATATTCGTAGCCTGCCCACAAAAACCCGAAAGCAAGCACCGCCGAGGTCAGCCCAATGATAACGCCCTCCACTAAAAACGGAATGCGGATGAACGCATCGGTTGCGCCCACATACTTCATAATGCTGATTTCCTTGCGGCGGTTAAAGACGGTGACCTTAATGGTGTTAGAGATAATGATGACCGACACCATGCCTAGAATGGCGACAATGAACACACCGGCAATGGTAATGCCGTGCTTAATGTCCACCAGCGTTGAGGCCACATCGGTGGGCGCCGCTAGGTAGTCCACCCCTTGCTGCTCGCTAAGCTGGGCTACGGTTTGCTTGAGCAGCGACAAATCCTTAAGGGAGATGCGAAAAGAGGCGGGCATGGGGTTTTCTGCGCCATCCAAGCCCTCCAGCAGGGCGGCCGCGTCGGACATTAATTCCATCTGCCGCTTCAGCGCGTCGCTTTTGGAGATAAAGGTATAGCTTTTCACATTGGAATCGGCACCGAGCATCGAGGCCAGATTGTCCACCGTTTGTTGGTCGGCATCATCCTTCACAAACAGCACCATTTCGTTCATGCCCTCCACATAGCCCATAATGGCGGTCACGTTTAGGCTAAACAGCACCGAAGCGCCAATGAGCAGCATGCAGGCGACCAAAACGCCAATGGAGGCAATCGACATCTGCCGGTTGGCCTTAATACTGCGTCCGCCTTCGGCCAGCAGGTATCCTAAGCTGCTGCTAGTCATAATAGCCACCTCCCGCAGGGTAATCGGCGGCTACGCGCCCTTCGTTGAGCACAATTACTCGGTGGTCAAACTGCTCCACCAGCTCCTGCGCGTGGGTTACCATTAGTACGGTGGTACCGCAGCGGTTAATCTCGTTAAGCAGCTCCACAATTTCATAGGAAAGCTCGGGGTCAATGTTGCCGGTGGGTTCGTCAGCAATCAGCAGCGAGGGGTTGTTGACCAGCGCCCGCGCCAACGCAACGCGCTGCTGTTCGCCGCCGCTAATCTCGTTCGGCAGGCATTTGGCCTTGGAGGCCAGCCCCAGCAGGTCAAGGATGTAGGGGACACGCCGCCGGATGTATTTGCTGGAAACGCCGGTCACCTGCAAGGCAAAGGCAACGTTGGCGTAGACAGTTTTGGTAGGAATGAGCCGGAAATCCTGAAACACCACACCCACGGTGCGGCGAAAGGGAGGAACCTCCCGGCGCTTCATATTGCTTAAATTATAGCCGTTGACCTTGACAACGCCCTTGGTAGGAGCAATTTCCCGCAACAGCAGCTTAATGAGCGTGCTTTTGCCAGCGCCGGAGTGCCCGACCACAAACACAAACTCGCCCTTATGTATTTTCAAATTCACGTTGCTCAGCGCATCCGCGCCGGTGTCATAGGTTTTGGAAACGTCAATAAATTCTATCACAGGTTCACCACCTCTTTACATGGTTTGGGAAAATCTGCTTGTTTTATGGGAAGATAGCCAAAAGGAAGACAGGGCGCCGACCGGTCAAGCCGCAGCGTCCCCATCTTCCAATAAAATGCAGTGCAGATTTGGATAGCTTAGTATTTGACAGGGTTGGCGGTCAAATACTTTTTGACCATCAGCGCTACCTTAAAGATAATGGCATGGTCAAATTCCCGCAAATCCAGCCCAGTCAGCTTTTTAATCTTTTCCAACCGGTAAACCAGTGTATTGCGGTGTACAAACAGCTTTCGGGAAGTTTCAGAAACGTTCAGGTTGTTCTCAAAGAACTTCTGGATGGTAAACAGCGTTTCTTGGTCAAGACTTTCAATCGAGCCTTTTTTGAACACCTCACGCAGGAACATTTCGCACAAGGTTGTGGGCAGCTGGTAGATGATTCTGGCAATGCCCAGATTATCGTAGCTGACAATCAGCTTTTCGGTGTCGAACACCTTGCCAACCTCCAGCGCCGCCTGCGCCTCCCGGAAGGAACGTGCCAAATCCTTAACGCCCACCACCACGGTGCCAATGCCCACAACAACCTTGGTGTAAAATTCGCTGCCCAAGGTGTCCACAATGGAGCGCGCCAGCTTTTCAAGGTCGCGGGTGTCTATGCCGCTTTTAATCTCCTTGACCAGCACAATGTCGCTTTCGCTAATGTTAAACACAAAGTCCTTTTGCTTGTCGGGGAACAGGTTTTGAATCACATCAAAGGCCGAGATATCGTTGGAAGAAACGATACGAATCAGCAGTACCACACGGCTAACCTCGGAGCTGAAGTGTAGCTCCCGCGCCTTGATGAAGATGTCGCCGGGCAGAATATTATCTAGAATGACATTCTTGATAAAGTTGCCCCGGTCGTACTTTTCGTCGTAATATTGCTTGATGTTGCTTAACGCGACACACAGAATGCCGCAGAGCTTGGCGGCCAGATCGTCAGTGCCGGATACGAATACGGCGTACTCGGCCTTCATTTTGGAGCCGAACGGCTTGTAGGTTACTCCGTCACGGATAAAAAGGTCGTTGTTATCATTCAGGTCAATTGCTAGAAAGTCGTTGGGCTCCCCCATACGGGTAAGCTCGCTGCAGGCAATAATGGTGGCATTTTCATCAACAACACCGATCACCCGGTCAACGGTATCACGCATCTGGTAGACAAGACCTTGGAACAATCTGTTGGACATAACTTTAACCCCTCTTCTTTTGCGATTGTGCAATCTTAACAGTAAGATGCTTTTTACAACAGTTCTATTTTACCGTGTTATTTGTGCAATTGCAACATATTTTTAATAATTATTTGTGGTTTGACTTCAAATCCTTGAACTGACCGGGAGGAGCATGCTATAGTAACCAAAAAATAGCGATTAATTATTGCAAAATGCACATAATGCCACTGAATTTGTCAAAGGGCAAGAGTACCGAAAGAAAAATACTGTCGTAAGCGTATCATAAATTTGTTGTAATTTTATGAACAATTAAAAATTCAAGAACTTTTTTCCTCAATTTTAGACAACTCGTCGGCCGTCAGCGGGCGGCAGTCACCGGGGGCGAGCGTTGCTTCCAGCGCAAGACTCCCAATGGCGATGCGGTGCAGCGAAAGCACCTTGGCTCCAAAGCAGCCGAACATCCGCTTAATTTGGTGGTACATGCCCTCGTGAATGACCACCTTGGCGGTGCAGGTGTCCAGAATGGAAAGCGCGGCGGGCATACACTTTTTTTCGTCCTTTAGCTGAATCCCGCCGTCAAAGGCAGCTTTCATTTCGGCGGTGACTGGTTTGTCCAGTGTAGCCAGATAGGTTTTGTCCACATGGCTTTTCGGTGCCAAAATGCGGTGGGCAAAGTCGCCGTCATCGGTTAAAATCAGCATTCCGGTGGTGTCCTTGTCCAGTCGTCCGGCAGGAAACAGCCCCTTACGCCACAGCGCCGGCGGCACCAGCTCCAGCACGGTGCGGTCGCGAGCGTCCTCGGTGGCCGAAACGACCCCGGCGGGCTTGTTCAGCAGCAGGTAGCAATGCTTTTGCAGTGCCAGCGGCTTGCCGTTGACCACCACCGTGTCAGTTTCCCGGCACAGCTTGGCGGCAGCGTCCCGCAGGGTCAGCCCGTTGACAGTAACCAGCCCCTTGGTAATCAGCTCGCGCGCCTGACTGCGGGTTACTGTCCCTTGGTCGGCCAGCGCCTTATCCAGCCGTATCAATTCGGTTTTCAAGCATGAATTCCTCCTGTCGCACATATAGTTTGCATAGAGAGTTGTAAATTGTTTGGGGGGTGGGTTACAGGTGTTTATCTATACCATGCACATAAAAAAGGAAACCATACT
>JAVVRO010000005.1:15998-36336 GCA_036654695.1 Angelakisella sp.
GACCGCGCTGCTGGCGGTGACGGCGGCGGTGCTAACCTTGCTGCTGCTGCCAATTGGCCAACAGGCCATTCAAACGCTGGGCGGCAACAAGGCACCACGCTGCGAAACCAACGGAGAACGGGTAGCGTGGCTGGAGTCGCTGGGCTGGGAGGTCGACGACACGCCCTGCTCCGAGCTTTCCGTGGTTATTCCCCAACGGTTTGACGAGCTGTACGCTCAGTATGCGGTGCTGCAACGGCAAAGCGGCTTCCATTTGGAAAAGCAAAAGGGGAAAACCGCGCAAAAATACAGTTATACGGTTACAAACTACGGCGACGGCAAGGAACCGGCCATTGCCAGTATCCTGCAACGAGGGGATAAAATTATTGCGGCGGACCTGTCCAGCGGGCGGCTAGGCGGCTTTTTAAAGCCGCTGCTGCCCCGCAGCAAAACCGCCATGGGGTAGCCTAGATGGCCCACTCGCCGTTTTGAAAGACGGGAAGCGTTCTGCCGTCGGCGGTAGTGCCCAACACCGACAGGTCGGCGGTGCCAAACATAAAGTCCACATGAATGACGCTGTCATTGTAGCCGCGCTCGGCCTGCTGCTGCGGGGTCAGCGAAAAGTAGCCGTCCATGGTGTCGGGATAGGCGCTGCCCAGCGCAAGGTGGCAGGCGGCATTTTCATCAAACAGCGTGCTGTAAAACAGAATTCCACTGCGGCGAATCGGGGAACTGTAGGGGACGAGGGCAACCTCGCCAAGATGCTTTGCGCCTTCATCGGCGGCCAGCATTTGGGTGAGGGTGTCCCGTCCTTTTTCGGCGGTGTAGTCAACGACCATGCCGTCCTGAAAGGTAAAGGAAAAGTTTTCAATGAAGCTGCCGCGGTAGCACAGGGGCAGCGAGGCGACCACCTTGCCGTTGACCCCTGCCCGGTGGGGCATCGAAAAGACCTCCTCGGTGGGCATGTTGGGATGATAGGGGACACCGTCATCCCGCTGGTCGCCACCGCCTGCCCAGCGGTTGCCCTCGGCCAAGTCCAGTGTTAGGTCGGTGCCCAAGCTGTTTTGAAAGTGCAGGGTACGAATCCCGCTTTCGTTCATGAATTTGCTGTAAGCGGCCAGCGCTGTGCGGTGCTGCTGCCATGCGGCTACCGGGTCGGGCGTATCCAGCCGTGTCGTAAGGGCAATGGCGTCCCACAGCTTGTCTACGGCTTGGTCAACGGGCAGCTCCGGGAACACCTTGGCCGCCCATGCCGGGGAGGGTACCGCCACAACGGTCCACTGGTTTTCGCCCTTGTCCAGCAGGTCGTAAAAGGGCTTCATCCCCGCTTGCACGGCGTTCATCACCGAGCCTACCTTGTCGGCGGCAATGCCCGCCAGCAGGTCAGGGTCGTTACTGTCTACGCTAATCAGGCAAACCTCGCGCTGGGAGTAGTCCAACAGCTGCTCCAGCTGCCATGGCTTGACCTGGGACAGCCTGTCCACCGTGCCATACTCATAGCGCAGGCGGGTGCAGGGTTCGTCGGTGTAACGCACCAGTACATCACTAGCACCGGCCTTCCAGCACTCCTCGACAATAAGCCGGGTCATGGGTGCGGACTGAATATCCGAATTAATTATGGCCACCTGCCCCGGCTGAACATTTGCGCCCACCCGTACGACCAGCGCGGCAAATTTTTGCAGTAGCTCGGTTCTATCTTTCATGGTTACTCTCTCCTTATTTGGTCATATCTTGTGGTAAGGTCAGCTCGTGCTCCTTGGAAAAGCGCAGGCGATAGCCGCAGTGCTGGCAAAGCGGCTCGACAATCCGCCGCTTTTGGAAGCCCTCGCACAAGGCAGTGTAGCGCGGCGAGGCCAAAATGTCGTCCAGCGGGGTGGTAAAGGCGTTGCCTAAGGCGCAAACACCGTCGCCGTCTAGGCAGCAGGGTACCACCGTGCCATCTGCCAAAATCCCCGCCATGCTGCGCCCGCCGTGGCAGCTGCCAACGGCTCCGTGGTTGGGCATTTGCAGCCCCGGCCAGTCAAACTGCCGGTCAAGGCTGATAAAGATGCCTTTTTCCAAGGCGATGGAGCGCTCGTTAGAGCGTTTAAAGTAGGAGATGCCGCCGGCATCCGGGAACTGCTTGTCCAGCAGGGCAAGGGTCTGCGCATCCCAGCCGGTTGGCTGTCGGTCGTCGCCCAGTGTCCAAAAGCGAAAGACGGTAAAATGCGCGTTTTGCGCCTGACGGCGGGCGTAGTCACACAAGCTGTCCACCCAAGGCTCCAGCGGACCATGCGTTTCGGGGGTGTAGCTGTGCAGCGAAATATTGGTTTGGCGCAGCGCCGGTGCGCTTACCAGTAGCTCGGTTCGTTGGGGCAGCAGCAGCCCGTTGGTGGTCAGGTGTACCAGCATTTCCTCCTGTGCCGCCAGTGCCAGCAGCTCGTCCAGCTGGGGGTGCATCAGCGGTTCGCCCTTAATGTGCAGGTACAGGTAGCGGGTGTGAGGTTTAATCTGCCGCAGAAGCGACCCGAACTGCGCCGGAGTCATGGCGGCGGCCGGGCGGCTGTCGGGTGGGCAAAAGCTGCACCGCAGGTTGCACCGATTCATAATTTCAAGATAAAAACGTTTCAGCAGTTTTCCCTCCTGTTAAAGTTAATAGTTCTATTGTATCAGATTTTTGCCGCTGCATAAACTAGTAAAGTAAAATTAATCGGGGAACAACGATAAATGTTTACGACCGGACAACGGTTATTCACAGTTTATTAACGCTTTTTGGGGTGGGGTAGTGTAAAATAATGAATATAGATTCTGGCAACGATGGGCGGTGGACGGTTTGTTCGGGTATGTTAAGGCGTTTAAGCCGGAGCTGCGCGTCTGTGAGTTTGAGCTGTACAAGGCGGTTTACTGTGGGCTTTGTAAAGATATGGGGCGGCGCTTTGGCTTTTGGGCGCGCTTTACCCTCAGCTACGATTTTACCTTTTTGGCGCTGCTGCATATGGCGCTGGCCGAGCACGACCCGGAGCTAAAACCGGGACGGTGCGAGTTTAATCCCTTGAAAAAAATTAATTGCTGCCAACCGGGCGACTCGCTGACCTTTGCCGGGGACATTGCCATGCTGATGCTGTGGCACAAGCTGGAGGATGACCATGCGGATGGCGGATTTTGGAAGCGACTGGCGGCAGGCGGGGCAATGGCCTTTGCCGGCAGCGCCTACCGCAGGGCAGCTATTGCAAACCCGGAGCTGGCAGGAACGCTGCGCAGTGCCATGGCGGAACAGGCCGCGCTGGAGCAGCAGGGCTGCACCGAGCCGGACAGGGTATGCCACCCATCGGCACAGATGCTGGGCAGCGTGCTGGAAACACTGTCGCAAAACGCCGGTCAACGCAGGGTGCTGTACCGTCTGGGGTACCTGCTGGGGCGCTACGTTTACCTGTGCGACGCGCTGGACGACTTGGAACAGGATGAGCAGGAGGGCGGCTACAACCCACTGGCGCTGGCGTGGGCAGCTCGCCCCAAGGAAGAACAGCAGTCGGGGGAATCCTTGCGGCAACAGGCGGTGGGTTCCTTGTACATGACCATTGCCGAAGCGGGCACGGCCTTCGAGCTGTTGGAGGTCAACCGGCTGGAGCCCATCCTCCAAAACATCATTTTTTTGGGACTGCGCAAAACTGTCGAATCCATTTCGCTGCCGCACAAGGAACGACCCAAGCAGCAGAAATTTTAAAATAACAAAGGAACCCCCCTCTAAATTACGGAATGAAAACACGGATAGGAGAAAAATCCATGACAGATCCTTACAGGGTACTGGGAATCGCGCAGGATGCTACCGACGAGCAGGTCAAGGACGCATACCGTCAGCTGGCTCGCAAGTACCACCCAGACAACTATATTAATAATCCCTTGTCCGATTTGGCCACCGAGAAGATGAAAGAAATCAACGAGGCCTACGAGGAGGTGCAGCGACAGCGGCGTACCGGCGGTCGCACCGGCAGCGTCGGGTCAACCTCCGGCTACAGCGGGTCGTCGCAGTTTTCTGACATCCGCGGCATGATTAATAACGGTCGTCCGGCCGAGGCCGAGGAGCTGCTTGACGGAGTACCCGGCGACCGGCGGGACGCGGAATGGTACTTTTTAAAGGGCACCATTGCTTATTCCCGGGGGTGGATTGATTCGGCACTGCAAAACTTTACCACCGCCTGTCAAAAAAACCCGGCCAATCAGGAATACCGCGCGGCGCTGAACCGCCTGAGCTACCAGCGGCAGAGCGGCTACAGCCAGACCGGCCGATACGCCGGTGGGGCACCCATGGGCGGCGGGTCGTCCTGCTGTGACCTTTGCGCGACCATTTACTGCGCAAACTGCCTGTGCGACTGCATGACGCCCGGCTGTTAAGGCTCTCTTTAAAGTATATTAGGAGTGTGACATTTTGGCAAAGCAAGCAAAAAAAAGCACGCAGGTGGCGTTGGGCGGCTTGGCCGCGGCGCTCTGCCTGGTGCTGATGTTCCTAACCGGAATGATTCCTTTTGGGGACTATGCGCTGCCCGCCTTTGCGGGTCTGGTGCTAATTGCGGTAGCGGTGGAAAACGGCGGCAAGGCTGCGGCACTGGTGTACGTGGTGGTTTCGGTGCTGGGTATCTTTTTGGTACCGCGCCCCGAAGCGTTGCTGCTGTTCATCTTCTTTTTTGGGTATTACCCCATTTTGCAGGTGCAGCTCAACAAAATACGGTTTAAGCCAGTGCAGTATCTGGCCAAGTTCGCCATTTTTAACGCGGCGGTGGTGGCGGCTTACCTCATCGTAATCTATCTGCTGGGGATTAGCGAAATTTTGGAATCCTTTGGTTCGTTTGGTAAATATTCGGCGCTGGTGCTGCTGGCCATGGGCAACGTGTTCTTTGGCATCTACGACTTTACCGTCGATAACCTGCGCTATGTATACATCAACTGGTTCCGGCCAAGGTTTTTGCGCCGGGTGGGCTGACTCATTTGGAAAGGCAGAGGGAGAGATATGACAAAAATCCGGATTGGAATTTCCGGCTACGGTAATATTGGCAAAGGGGTCGAACAGGCCGTTGCCCGCAATGAGGATATGGAGCTGGTCGCCCTAGTAACGCGGCGCGACCCCAGTGCCATCAGTCCGGCAACCCCGGGTGTGCGGGTTGTGGAGGAAAGCAAGCTGTCCTCGCTGGCGGGCTTCGTCGATGTCATGCTGCTGTGCGGCGGGTCGGCCACCGACTTACCGGAGCAAACTCCCCGGTATGCCGCACTGTTCCACACGCTGGATAGCTTTGACACCCACGCCAACATCCCCGAGCACTTTGACCGAGTGGATGCGGCTGCCCGTCAGGGGGGGCATCTGTCGCTTATTTCCTGCGGGTGGGATCCCGGCCTGTTTTCCATTCTGCGAGCCTACGGTGTGGCCGCGCTGCCCCAAGGCCAAAGCGATACCTTTTGGGGACGCGGGGTCAGTCAGGGACACTCCGATGCCATTCGGCGGATTCCCGGGGTCAAAAACGGCATTCAGTACACCGTGCCCATTCAAAGTGCTGTCGAGGCAGTGCGCTCCGGTAGCGGTCCGGTGCTGACTCCACGGCAAAAGCACCAGCGCCAGTGCTTTGTGGTTGCCGAGCAGGGTGCGGATACCGCCGCCATTACAGCGGCAATTCAGACCATGCCCAACTACTTTGCCGACTACGACACCACGGTCACGTTTATTACCGAGCAGGAGCTGCGTGACCAGCACAGCGCCATGCCCCACGGTGGGTTTGTGTTCCGCACCGGCCAGACCGGGAGCACGGGGATGTGTCAGCGGATGGAGTTTTCCCTGTCGCTGGACAGTAACCCGGAATTCACCGGCAGCGTGATGGTCGCCTATGCCCGGGCAGTCGCACGGCTGGCACAGGCGGGGCGTACCGGCTGCCTTACGGTGCTGGACATTGCTCCGGCGCTGCTGTGCCCGCAAAGTGCGGAGCAGCTGCGCAGGACGCTACTGTAATTTACCACAGTACTACTTGGGGACAGATGTTATGCGTCTGTCCCTTTTCTTCTTGTTTTTTTTGCGGGAGTAACGTATAATAGAAGACGGCAACCGGACTGGCGACAATGCTTTTTGCGCTGAAAACGATTGCTGCCCTTCCCCTCGCAGGGCAATTTTAATGTTCCAGTTACAACACCGCGCCATGGAAGTGACTCGGTAGGTTGCAATGACCATAGCTTAGGGCAATACCGCTCCTTGGAAAGGAATGAAGCAGAGGATGAACCAGGAACCGAACGTTTCGGAGCTATGCCGAATGATTCGTGACACCGTGGGCAGCGCGTTGCACAACGCGGCAAATTCGCCCGAGGTGCATGAGATTAAGCAGACCGTCCGCGAGATGGTGGACGAGCTGACCGGTCAGCTGCGCAGCGACATGAATTACCACATTCCGCCGCCTCCACCGAAGGGGTACCACCCTGACCCCCCAAACCGTGACAGCGCGGACTTTGGCCGGCCGCAGGCGGCACAGGCTGCCACAGGCAGCGTGGCAACAGCCCAACGGCAGCTGCGCCGGTTGCGCACCAAGGGCAACGTGATGACCTTTTTTGGGGTGCTGGGTGCCACCCTTGGCGGCACAGCGCTGGTTGGTTGCGTGGGAATGCTGCTGGCTGGCATGTTTGCAAACCTACTGGCAGTGGGGCTTTACGCCACGGGGATGGCCGCTGCTGTGGGTGTGGCGTTTTCGCTGCTGGCGCGGCGTGGGCTTACCCTGTACGGCATGGCGGAACGCTTTCCAAAGTATCAGGAGATTATCGGCAGTGACCGATTTTGTGCTATTCGTGTGCTGGCGGAGTCGATGGGACGACGGACAGGCTTTGTGGTCAAGGATTTGCAGCGGATGATACGGCAGGGGATGCTGCCACAGGCCAAGCTGGATGCCACAAAAAGCTGCCTGATTTTGGACGATGAAACCTACCAACAGTACCTGCTGGCCGAGCAGCGCATGAAGCAGAGCCGGAAAGACGCCCGAAAACAACCGGAGCCGCAGCAGCAACCAAAAGCAGAGGAAAAGGCCGCGCCGGAAGCGCAAAAAAGCGAAGAAACCGAGCTGAATCGTTCCCTACAGGAGGGCAAAGCTTACATTGAGCGGATGCGGGAGGCCAACCGCAGAATTCCCGGAGAGCAGATGTCCCGCAAGATTGACCGGCTGGAGCAGGTCAGCCGCAAAATATTTGAGCATGTGGAGCAGCATCCTGAAAAGCTGCCCGACATCCGGCGCTTTATGAGCTACTATCTGCCAATTACCCTAAAGCTGCTGGAATCCTACTGCCGTTTTGACGAGCAGGAGGTGCAGGGCGAAAACCTGACCGCCGCCAAGGCGGAGATTGACGAGACGTTGGATACTATAATTCTGGCCTTTGAAAACCTGCTGGACAGCCTGTTCCAGATGGAGGTCTTTGACCTCTCCACCGATATTTCGGCGCTGGAAGCTATGCTGGCACAGGAGGGGCTAACCGGGTCGGATTTTAAAAAGAAGGGATGATGTTCACCATGGACAACCTACAGGAAAAGCTGGAGCCGGTATTGACCCTTGACCAGTTTGCACCGGCAGCGCCCGGCGCACCCATTCAGCCCATTGCAGCCGAGCCGGAGGAAAAGCCGACGCTGGACGAAAGCCAGATGACCGAGGCGGAACGCCAGCAAATTTGCGACTTTGCCAAGCAGATTGACCTGACAAACTCGAATCAGGTGCTGATGTACGGCAGCGGAGCGCAAAAAAAGATTGCCGACTTTTCCGAAACGGCCTTGACCAGCGTGCGCACCAAGGACTTGGGCGAGGTGGGCGAGATGCTAACCGGCGTGGTAAATGAGCTGCGCGGCATGGATCAGCCAGACGACAAGGGCTTGTTCGGCATCTTTAAAAAGGGCAAAATTCGTTCCATGCTGACCAAGTATGACGACATTGACAAGAATGTGGCCAAAATTGTCGGGGAACTGGAAAAACACCAGATGCTGCTGTTAAAAGACGCGGCGATGCTGGATAAAATGTACGAGCTGAATAAGGTTTATTTTAAGGAGCTGTCCATGTATGTGCTGGCGGGTAAGCGCAAGCTGGCGGAGACACGTGCTGCCGATTTGGTTGCCCTGACCGACCGCGCCCGGCAGAGCGGCCTTGCCGAGGATGCCCAGTCGGCCAATGACCTGCAAAATCTGTGCGACCGCTTTGAAAAAAAGCTCCATGATCTGGAACTGACCCGAATGATTTCCATCCAGATGGCACCGCAGATTCGGCTGGTACAAAATAACGACGCGATGATGAGCGAAAAGATTCAGTCAACGCTGGTGAACACCATTCCCCTGTGGAAAAGCCAGATGGTGCTGGCGCTGGGGGTAAGCCACTCCCAGCAGGCCGCTGTTGCCCAGCGCGAGGTCAGCGAGATTACCAACGAAATGCTGCGGAAAAACGCCCAGACCCTCAAAATGGCCACCGTGGAGACTGCCAAGGAATCCGAGCGGGGGGTAGTGGACATTGAAACGCTGAAGGTTGCCAATGAATCGCTAATTTCCACATTGGATGAAGTGATGAAGATTCAGGATGACGGACGGCAGCGCCGCCGGGATGCCGAGGTCGAGCTTAGCCGGATTGAAACCGAGCTCAAGCAAAAGCTGCTGGAAATTCGGAGATAATTTTCCTATCAAAAATCCCCAATCGTAGTGTTACTATCCTACGATTGGGGAGTTTTTTGCAATGTCCGTTTTTTATTGTCCTACCCACCCAAGGGCACCACAATCATGCCCACAGCAATGAACAGTAGAATGGGTAAGCCCATGGGGGTCAGCCAATAGACGGCAACAGCTGTAGCAGCATGTAATTGACCCCAAGCAGGAAGTAGGCGGCGTCCGCGGCCAGCAGGACAAGGCAAAGGGCGCTGTCCTTCCAGTCCTTTTTGCGCAGGGCGTTCGCGGTAAAGAAAATGCCCAGAATAAGACCCACCCAGCCGCTCAGCGAACCGCCGGGAATGGGGTTTGCCACAAACAGGCCATAGTTGTGGAACAGCAGGGCAAAGGTTTTTTTCTGGGACAAATACGCCAACAGCAGCAGCAGCGCCGGCAGCACCAGATAGATGTACAGCAGATAGAGCCACGACTTGTGAATTTCGGCATGCTCCAGCTTGTCAAAGCGTTCTTTCCAGCTTTTTTTCATAACAAACGCAACCTTTCGTTATTTTTGGAGAGCGCCGCTTGCGCCGCCTGCGTTTTTAAGCTGCGGCTTCAGCGCGTCAGTGTAGTTGACACTTCCGTCGGGGAACACCCAGTATACCTTTAGCTGGTGTTGGTCGGCAAAGGCGCGACCGGTGGGGTAGTCCATGCAAAACAGCGCGGTAGACAGAATGTCGGCAATACCGCTGTTTTGGTGTACCACCGTCAGCCCCCGGTAATAGTTGGCAGGCAGGTGGGTGTCAGGGTCAATGATATGGTGAATGCGCTGACCATCGGCCATGTAAAAGCGCTGGTAGTCGCCGCTGGTCACTACCGCTTCGCCTGTGACAAAAACCACGTCCAACGAGGCAGCGCTGGGATCATTCGGGTCGGCAAAGGGGTCTTGAATGCCCACTCCCCAGCTGCCGCGCACTCCATCCAGGGGTGGTTGGCGGGACACTACGTTACCGCCTGCACTAATTAGAAAGGAGGAAAACCCGCGTTCTACCAGCTCGTTGGCCACCAGCTCGGCGGCGTAGCCCTTGGCAGCCGCACCCAAGTCCAGCTCAAGGCCGGCCTTGTCCAGGTAGAGCGTACCTGCCCCACGGTCGGTGACAATGTGCTCCATGCCATGCAGCGCGGCAGCTGCTTCCAGCTCGCTGTCCGTGGGCAGTGTGCCGTTTTCCTCCCCACGGTAGGTTGCCATGTAGGTGTGCCACACCGAAAGCACCGCCCCCATGGAAATATCGGTCTGGCAGTCGGTTTTGTCATACCAATCACGGCACAAATCGACTAAATCCAGCACCACCGGCGCGACCGCGACCGGCGCAATGCCAGCGTTGTCGTTGACAGTTTTAATACTGTTCACGCCCTCATATTCGTAGAACCGGTCAAACTGATGGCTCAACTGGGTAAAACGCTGCTGGGTATAGTCGGCCTGCCGCTGAAATTCCGTCTGGGACACAGCGTAGCCAACCAACTGAAAAACCGTGTCGAAGGCGCCCATAAACTGCGTGGAATATTTTTGGTATTTTGGTGCGCCAAGCCTGTCACATCCTGCGGTCAGTCCTAGCAGCAGTGCGGTAATCAGCGCAAAAATTCTCCGTACTCTCATAATTCATTCCTTATTGTATCTCTTTTTTCATTGACAACTAAATCATTGTATAGAATAAAAGCGGGAATGTCAAGAAAAGCAAATCGACCGAAGACAGAATCTTTTTTTGCTTTTTTACTTGCCAAAATAGTATTGTAAGTGTATAATAACCTAGCATGGAATGTTAAACACATAACATTCAGCACAATCAAGATTTTGGAGGAAAATAAAAATGAAAAAATTAATTGCACTTACTCTGGTACTGGTACTGGTTGCAGGCTGCTCTGCTCCCACCGTTAAGATGGGTCTTGGCATGGTAAGCAACGTCTCAATTACCGCTGCTGGCGAAAAAGACGGCAAAACTCAGGTAGACAGCACTGCTTGCGCTGTTACCGTGGATGCCAACAACAAGATTGTTGCTATTTCTTGGGATGTTACCCAAGGCGCCGCAAAGTTCAACGCCAAGGGCGAGGCTGTTTCCGAAGCTGCTCAGAACATCAAGTCCAAGAAAGAGCTGCAGGGCGAGTATGGCATGAAGAAGGCCTCTGCTATTGGCAAAGAGTGGTTTGAGCAGATTGCCGCTCTGGAAGCCTATGCTGTTGGCAAGACCGTTGCCGATGTTACCGGCATGAAGACCAAGACTGTTGGCGACCACACCGGCGTTCCTGATGTTGAGGAGCTGAAGTCCGGCTGCACCATGGCTGCTGGGGACTTCCTTGCCAGCCTGACCAAGGCCGCTGCAAACGTGAAATAATCCGGCACTGACACACTACACACAAAGCGCCTCGAACCATTCGGTTCGGGGCGCTTTTCTCATCTGACCTTGGTTAGTGAAAGGCCGGTTCACTGTTAAATTGCAGGTTGGCTAGTTGCGCTTCCAGATAGTCGTACCCGAACTCCGGGTCAATGGAGCGTACTCCATGTGCCGCCGCCAATTCCGGGGTGTATTCGGACAGGGGGTACAGGCATAGGTCGGAGTAGCCGCTGCCGTAATGGGTAACGGTGGGAAGAAACTTGACTGATTCGGGGACGATTTTAGCGCGCTCGCCCTGTTCCATGGTCAGCTCCAAATTCAAAACACCACCGGCCATGTTAAAGGCATGGGACTGTGCCGAGATAAAATTGCCCAGCGAGTAGATGACATAGCTGCGTCCGGCTTCGGTATCCAGCCATTCGCCGCCCTGTAGCACATGGGGGTGGTGCCCCAGAATCAGGTCGGCACCGGCAGCGGCTACCCGCTTGGCGGTTTCCTTTTGGAACAGGTTGGGCGTACCGCTGCCTTCGTCGCCCCAGTGCAGGCTGCAAATTACAAAGTCGGAGACTTCCCGCGCGGCCTTAATCTGTTCGCAGAGCCAGTCAAGCTCGGAGAGCAGGTTGACACCGGCTTCGCTGCCGTCCTGCAATGCCAGTCCGTTGGTGTACTGGGTGGCGGCAACCATCGACACGGTAATGCCATTTTTGGTCAGTGCCGCAATGCGGTTTCGCTCGGTAGCGTTGCGGTAGGTTCCGGCTACGGCGACTCGGGGTTTGTCGTCCCAGTAGGCAAGGTTTGCAACCAGCCCCTTTTCCCACTTGTCAAAGCAGTGGTTGTTGGCGGTGGAAATGAGGTTAAAGCCCAAGTCAAGCACAGTGTCGCCCACCTCGGTGGGGGAGTTAAACATGGGGTAGCTGGCAGGAGGCGCAATCGACCCGGCCAGTACCGTTTCTTGATTGATAAAGGCAAAGTCCGCGCCGGCAATCAGCGGGGCAATCCGGCGATAGGCGGGAGCAAAATCATAGCCGCCGTTGGTCGCGCGGGCCGCTGCCTGCTGGTAAATGGTGTTGTGAATCAGGTTGTCGCCCACGGCAACCAAGGTCGCTTTTTTGGGTGGCGGCGGGGCTGGTGGCTCCGGTGCCGGTGGGGGCGTTGCCGGTTGTGACAGCTCCGACTGAGGTGCCGACGAGGCAGCAGGCTCGGACTGGCCGCTGACCGGAATGGCCGGGGTGCGCAGCAATAGAGCGGCGCCGGCGGCAGATAGCACCAGAACGGCGGCAACTCCGGCTAGAATTTTTTTGTTAAAACGAGGCATAATGCGTCTCCTTTATGAAATATAATAGTGGTTCCTATTATACAGGAAACGACAAAATTTGCAAGTCTTGCAGTCAGGTTGGCGCAAAAATAGTTTCAATTATTTTTTGGGAGCTGGGGGGCGAATAGACCCAGCGTTGCAGCCTGCCCTCGGTGCAAAAGTACCGGAGGGGCGGGGGACTGTAGTTTGCGTCAAAGGCATCCACCAGCACCAGCTTAATCTTCATCTTCTCCGGGATAATATTTTTTATGTAGACGCTGGCGTGCTGCCCGACCTCCACCTGCCCGAAGGGCTCGGCTAACCCTGCAAGGTTGGGGGTCAGCTCCACAAATACGCCGTAGTCCTCCACCGACCGGATAATCCCCGCTACTGTTTCCCCGGGGGTAAACAGGGCGGCATTTTCCGCCCAGTTGCCTAACAGCTCCTTGTGGGTCAGGCAGACACGGCAGTCCGCATCCACTGACTTAACCACGCCGTACACGCAGTCACCCACCGCAAACCGATCCCGGGGGTGGGCAATGCGGGAAACGGAAATCTGGTCAATGGGAATCAGCGAGGGAAGCCCGCAACCGATATCGACAAAGGCGCCGAACACCTCCAGATGAGTCACCCTGCCGGGGATGATGTCACCGGGCACCAGCTGAGAAAGGTAGCGACTGCGGCAGAGCTGTTGTGCTTCCCTGCGGGACAGTACCGGCTGAATGCTGCCGTCCGGCAGCGAAATAAGCTGGCTTACCGTAAAGCAAACCGCCTTGTTGACCTTGGAGATAATGGCAATATCCCGCGTGCTGCCGTCCTCGATGCCCAGCGCGCCCTCACAGCGGGGAATGACCCCCCGTGTAAAGCCCAAATCCACCATCAGGTTGTGCTGGGAATCGCAGACTACCGCCCGCGCTTCCAGAATCCTTCCTTGCTGCCGTGCCTCCTCCAGCGTGGCGGCACTGCGCAGGTAAGCGCTGTTTTCACTGCTGCCCAACAGACTGCCCTCGGGGTAAAACTGATTCATCTGTGTTCCTCATTTCTTCCTGAATTTTTGGTATCCGCTACCAGATACATATTCAGGAAGGTGGCCAAACTATGCCTTAGTTCAGCGGGGTAACAGTAATTTTTTCGGCACCCAGCGCGGCCAGCTCCTTGGCGGCAAAGCTGGACAGCTGGTCGGTACAGCGAATGTGCACCAGTGCTCCCTGCCCATGGGCGCTCCCCAGCCCCATGGTTTGGGGGGAGTTGGACAGCATTAGGCTGGCCGCCGTCACAGCGCCGCGGTTGCAGTGCTCCAGCGACACCTGCAAGCTCTGGGATTTTTCGGGGCAGATGGCAAGGCAGTCGGCGGCGGCTTGGGCGGCTTTCAGGGTGGGGAAAACGGCGGTAATGGCAACAGTCATGGGAAAATCCTCCTTGCGATGTGTTGCTGTTAGTTTGCACAGATTTTGACCGGAAAAACCAAAGAAATGTTGGAAAAGAATTTTGTTTGTGGTATACTAAGTTGGTATCAGTAAAATTGAGCGGGAGGTGTAGACCCATGGAGGTACAGGTTGGCGATATCCTAGAGCTGAAAAAACCGCACCCCTGCGGGTGCCATCAGTTTTTGGTCACACGGGTGGGCATGGATTTTAAAATCCAGTGCGTACAGTGTGGTCATCTGCTCATGTCCCCTCGCGCCAAGGTTGAACGCAGCATCAAAAAAATCATTCACGCCCAGGCACCCACCTAGCAAGTCTGTTTTTTTGTCTCTGCAAGGATGATTTTTGAAAGGATGACCCCCAATGTTTGACAAGCTAAACGCTACCGCATCCCGCTACGACCAGATTGGAAACATGCTGACCGAGCCGGATGTGACCAGCGATAACGAGCGCTACAAGGCGCTGATGAAGGAATATAAAGCACTGACCCCCATTGTGGAAAAGTACCGGGAATACGCTGCTGCCCAGCAGGGCGAGGTCGAAGCTCGGGAGCTGCTGGACGGTGGCGGGCTGGAAAAGGATTTCCGAGAAATGGTAGAGGAGCAGCTGCATGAGTCCCGGGAGACACTGGAAAAAACTGGACAGGAGCTGAAAATTCTGCTGCTGCCCAAGGACCCCAACGATGACCGCAACGTCATTGTGGAAATTCGGGGCGGTGCGGGCGGCGAGGAAGCCGCGCTGTTTGCCGCCGAGCTGTACCGCATGTACTCCATGTACAGCGAAGGCCGGGGCTGGCAGTCGGAAATTTTAAACGAAAACGAAACCGAGCTGGGCGGCTACAAGGAAATCAGCTTTTCTATTACTGGAGATGGTGCCTACTCCCGGTTAAAGTTTGAAAGCGGGGTACACCGGGTACAGCGTGTCCCCGAAACCGAAACCCAGGGGCGGGTACACACCAGCACCGTTACGGTGGCGGTATTGCCCGAGGCCGACGAGGTGGAGCTACAGATTGACCCCAAGGAGCTTAAAATTGACACCTTCCGTTCCAGCGGCGCAGGCGGTCAGCACATTAACAAAACCAGCTCGGCCATCCGCGTGACCCACCTGCCCACCGGTATGGTGGTGGAATGTCAGGATGAGCGCAGCCAGTACAAGAATAAGGACAAGGCGCTGCGGGTGCTGCGTTCCCGCCTGCTGGAGCAAAAGCAGCAGGCGCAGGACGACCAGATTGCCAGCGAGCGCCGTTCCCAAGTGGGTACCGGCGACCGCAGCGAGCGCATTCGCACCTACAACTACCCCCAAGGACGGGTCAGCGACCACCGCATTAACCTGACTGTCTATCGCCTAGAGGCTGTGCTTAACGGCGCTCTGGATGAGATTATTGACCCGCTGATTGCCTATCATCAGGCCGAAAAGCTGAGCACCCAAGGAGATGACTGAGTATTACTACCCGCATTTTAACAATCCATGACCCCTGCCGCGACAGCGCGGCTGTGGCCGCTGCCGCGGCGATACTGCGGCAGGGCGGTACGGTAATTATTCCTACCGAAACCGTCTATGGGCTGGCGGCCAACGCCCTTGACCCGGTGGCGGTCGCCAAAATATTTGCCGCCAAGGGTCGCCCGGCGGATAATCCCTTGATTGTACACATTGCCGCGACAGACCAGCTTGCGCCCTTGGTGCGCGCCGTGCCGCCGGTACTTCCGCTGCTGGCGGAGCACTTTTGGCCTGGCCCTTTGACGCTGGTGCTGCCCCGCGCTCCCCTTGTTCCCGACATTACCGCTGCCGGCATGGATACCGTGGCGGTGCGCCTGCCGCAAAACCCTGTGGCACGGGCGATTATTACAGCGGCGGGAGTTCCGCTGGCGGCACCCTCGGCCAACCGCTCCGGCATTCCCAGCCCCACGACCTTTGCCCACTGCCTTGCCGACATGGACGGCCGCGTGGATGCCATTGTACAAAGCGCCCCCTGTGCCGTGGGGCTGGAATCGACGGTGCTGTCGCTGGCAGGAGCGGTGCCACGGCTACTGCGACCGGGTGCGGTCACACTGGAGCAGCTGCGGGCAGTACTGGGTACCGTGGAGGTGGACGAGGGGGTAACGCACCATTTGGCGGACAACCGACCGGTCAGCTCCCCGGGTATGAAGTACCGGCACTACGCGCCCAAGGCCGAGCTGCTGCTGCTGGTGGGCAGCACTCAGGCCTATTGTGACTATCTGACCCAAAATGCCCGCGTGGGCGACTTTGCTCTTTGCTTTACCGAGGACTTACCCCAGCTGACCCTGCCCGCACTCTGCTACGGCGGCAGGCAGGACCATGCGGCGCAGGCCGAGCGGTTATTCGGGCTGCTGCGGGAGCTGGACGACCGGGGCGCGTTGCGCGGGTTTGTCCACGCACCCTCCACCGAGGGGGTAGGACTGGCAGTTTATAATCGACTGCTGCGCGCGGCGGCGTTTCAGCTGCTGGAACTTTGACCACGAAAGGAATGCTTTACTCTATGGTAGTTGGACTGACCGGCCCGTCCGGTGCAGGAAAAACTTTAGTCTGTGACATGCTGCGCGAATGGCAGGGCGTCGAGGTCATTGACTGTGACCAGCTGTCTCGGCGCGTGGCCTCCAAGGGGAACCGGTGTCTGGTGGATCTTGCAGTGGAGTTTTCTCCCCTCATCATTGACAGCAGCGGCAACCTGAACCGCAAACGACTGGCCTCCATTGTCTTTTCCGACAGGCAAAAATTGGCGGCGCTTAACCGCATTATCTTTCCCTACATTGTGGAGGAAGCCGAAATAGACATCTTAAAAGCCAAGGAACATGGGGCAAGGGTCATTATTTTGGATGCGCCTACCCTGTTTGAGAGCGGCGCGGATCGCCTCTGCCAGCGCATTGTGGTGGTAACCGCTGACTCCAGTGTGCGCCTGAACCGCATTATGCGGCGGGACAGCCTGTCGGTGGAGGATGCGGTACTGCGCATGTCCAGCCAACACAGCGACGAATTTTTTGCAAGCCGTGCCGATTACCTCATCAGTAACAGCGGCGACAAGGTAGAGCTTCGCCTTGCGGTGCTGGAGCTGCTAAACGCATTTGGACTATAAAGGCATCCCGAATAACCCGAAAGGAACCCGCCAAGTTGAAGAATAGCATGAAAACCCTTGGGGCAACTCTGCTGCTGCTGGTAAGCATTGCAGCACTGGATGTAGCCTATCTGCGGTACTACCGCGCGGCCTACCCAATAGAATACAGCCAAACAGTGACACGAGCCAGCGAGGCTACCGGTGTTTCCACAGAACTAATCTATGCAGTCATCCGTACCGAGAGCGGCTTTCAACCCCAGGCACGTTCCACCATGGGCGCACTGGGGCTGATGCAGATGACTCCCGATACCCTGAGCTGGGTGCGGTACCGCATGGGGGAGCAAGGCGCAACCGACAGCCAGCTGCTGTTTGACCCCGAACAGAATATCTGGTACGGCACCCACACGCTGGAGCTGCTCATTCGCGAATTTGGCAGCGTGGAAACCGCGCTGGCCGCCTACCACGCGGGTTGGGGTAATGTGAAAAAATGGCTGGGCGACCCGGACTGCTCCAGCGACGGCAAACAGCTGGAAATGATTCCGTTTTACGACACTGACCGTTATGTGTGCAAGGTATTGTCCACAGCGGAAATGTATAAAAGAGTGTACCACGACCTATCAAATATCAAGGAGGAAACTAAACCATGAAAGAAACTAAAACCGACAAGAGCGCAGGGGAACTGCTGCAAGAAAAGCTGCTGATGAAGCCGGAGAACATGGGCATCACCCTGTCTGACCAAGAGATTGCGACGGCCTACCAGTTTTGCGACGGCTACAAAACATTTTTGAACGAGGGCAAGACCGAGCGCGAGGTAGTCACCTACACCATTGCCATGCTGGAAAAAGCGGGCTACACCCCCTACAACCCCGCCAAAAAGTACAAGACCGGCGACAAGGTTTATAAGAATAACCGCGGCAAGGCACTGATTATGACCACCTTTGGTGTAAAGCCCATCACCGAGGGCGTACACATCTGCGCAAGTCACATTGACAGCCCGCGGCTGGACTTTAAGCCCCGCCCCTTGTTCGAGGACGCGCAGCTGGCTTACTTTAAGACCCACTACTATGGCGGCATCAAAAAGTACCAGTGGACGGCCATCCCGCTGTCGCTGCACGGTGTGCTCATTAAAAAAGACGGCAGCACGGTGGAAATCCGCATTGGCGACGACCCCAGCGACCCGGTGTTTTGTGTCAGCGACCTGCTGCCCCACTTGGCGGCGGACCAGATGAAGCTGACGCTGGCCGAGGGCATTAAAGGCGAGCAGCTGAACATCCTCATTGGCTGTATGCCCTTTAAGGACGACAAGGCTGCCGAAAAGGTCAAGCTGAACATTGCAAACCTGCTGTTTGAAAAATACGGCGTAATTGAAAGCGACTTTTTGTCCGCCGAGCTTACCGCTGTGCCGGCCTTTGCCGCGCAGGACGTGGGCTTTGACCGTGGCATGATTGGCTCCTATGGCCATGATGACCGCGTGTGCGCCTACCCCAGCCTGATTGCCGAGCTGGAGGCAAAAAAGCCTGCCTATACCACTGTCACCATCTTTGCCGACAAGGAGGAGATAGGCTCCGAGGGCACCACGGGGCTTGCCTCGATGATGCTGCGTGACTACATTGAGGATTTGGCGCAGGGCGAGGGCGCGGAGGTACGCCATGTGCTGGCAAACTCCAAGTGCCTGTCCAGTGATGTCAACATTGCCTTTGACCCCAACTTCCCCGATGTTTCCGAGCGCCGCAACACCTCCTACATGAACTACGGCGTAGTGCTGACCAAATACACCGGTTCCCGGGGCAAGAGCGGCACCAACGACGCTCCCGCCGAAACAGTAGGATACTTCCGCAAGCTGATGGATGATGCGGGCGTTATCTGGCAGACCGGCGAGCTGGGCAAGGTGGATCAAGGCGGCGGCGGTACCGTTGCGCAGTATGTTTCCTATCACAATGTAGACACCATCGACTTGGGTGTGCCGGTGCTGTCGATGCACGCACCCTACGAGGTTGTTTCCAAGTGCGATGTTTACATGACCTACAAGGCCATTGCCGCATTTTATCACGCATAAATTAATAACGGTGTCCCCGCAGAAAGGGCTATGAGAATGGATTGGACCGATATTCAAATTATTATACCCACCGCGCAGCTGGAAACTGCCGAAGCAATTGCGCAGATGGCAGTACCCTACGGCATCTACATTGAGGACTATTCCGACATGCTGGAGCTGGTGCCGCAGATTGCCCACATCGACTTGATTGATGAGGAGCTGCTGCAAAAGGATACCAGCATTGGGATTGTTCACCTCTATATCAGTCCCGACCAAAACCCAGCGGAGGCAGTGTCCTTTTTGGAGCATCGACTGACGCTGGCAGACATTCCCTATCAGGTCAAAACCGCCGGAGTGCGGGAGGAGGAATGGGCGACCACTTGGAAGCAGTATTACCACCCGACCCACATTGGGGAGCGGCTGGTGGTCTGCCCCAGCTGGGAAAGCTACCTGCCCACTGGCAATGAGCTGGTGCTGACCCTTGACCCCGGCATGGCCTTTGGTACCGGTACCCACCACACCACCCACCTGTGCGCCCAGCTGCTGGAACAGCAGGTGCAACCGGGCGACCGCCTGCTGGACATGGGCACCGGCAGTGGCATTTTGTCCATTGCCGCGCTCAAGCTGGGGGCAGGGTCTGCCGTGGGTGTGGATATTGACCTGATTGCGGTGCGTACCGCCGCCGAAAACGCCGCGCAAAACGGCTATACCGCGCCGGTGTTTACCGCCCTTGCAGGTGACTTGGTAGCCGACCCCACCCTTGGCGGGCAGCTGACCGGCGGGTTTGATGTCATTGCGGCAAATATTGTCGCCGATGTTATTATCCGGCTGGCTCCCTCCATTCGTCAGCAGCTGCGCAGTGGCGGCACACTGGTTGCCTCCGGTGTCATTGAGCCGCGCTGCGCCGAGGTTGTTGCGGCGCTTGCGCAAAACGGACTTACCGTGGCTTCGGTGGAATTGCTGGAGGGCTGGAATGCCATTGTAGCCAAGGGCTAGCAGCAAACAGAAACAAAAAAAGCAGGGTCAACCGAAACTACTTCGGTTGACCCTGCTACTGCTTTATTAGGGTGCTGCGGGGGGTATGGGCTCTTTGGGCGGGTCTACCGGCTCCTTGGGCGGGTCTGCCGGATCCTTGGGTGGGTCTACCGGCTCTTTGGGCGGGTCTACCGGCTCCTTGGGTGGGTCTACCGGATCCTTGGGCGGGTCTACCGGTTCCTTAGGCGGGTCTACCGGTGGCGGTTCCACCGGCTTTTTCGTCGCCTCAATGGCGGCGCTTATTTCACCCCAAGTTTGGTAGTCGGCGGGGTTTACCTTGGCCTTGGCAGCGCTGTCCTTGCGTTTGGCAATCAGGGCGTTCAGGTCATTCAGCGACTGTCCCCGGTCGTTTTCGTCCAGCCACTTTTTGTTGTCGGCAAACAGCTTTTCAATAGCGCCATTTTGGTTAGCCTTGGCAATGGCGGCGCTTATCTCGCCCCAAGTCTGGTAGTCGGCGGGGTTTACCTTGGCCTTGGCAGCGCTGTCCTTGCGTTTGGCAA
>JAVVRO010000006.1:0-31472 GCA_036654695.1 Angelakisella sp.
TCTTTTGTCTACGAGATTAAAGACAAGGTTCTTGTTGCTGCTCCTGATGTTAAGTGGAGCGAAGATGACTACGCATTCATTGGCAAGATCCGCACCAGCAGAGATTTCGTTATCTCTGATATCGAGCTGAAGGCTGCTCCTGCAGTAGTCCCCGGCAACCCTGAGACCGGTGCTAACGATGTCGTTGGTATCGCCGCTGCTCTGGCTGTTGTTTCCCTGGTTGCTGCTGGCGCAGTTTCCCTGAAGAAATAAGCCAAAGCATTTAGCTGCAAAAGCTAGATAAAAAAAGCAGCCCCCCTACCGTCTATTCTCCGGGACGGCAGGGGGGTCTTTTTGTGTGTGGCGCGCTTGCAATTCCCATTTTTGGATGGTATACTAGCTATATTCGGTTATGACGGAGGGAACCCCATGGACAACAACGAGCTATTGCAGCAGGTCGTGGTGCTATTGCAGGAGCAGACCAAGACGATTGGTGAACTGATGGACACCCGCATTGCAACGCTGGAAACCCGCCTTGACCTGAAACTGGAAAACGAAGTGTGCCACCGCATAGATGCGCTGTTTGACGGCTACAAGCTGACCCACGAAAAGCAGTGGGAGCTGGAACGCGAAATTGAGCGGCTAAAAGCGCGGTTGGATGAAGTTTGTACCCGCATAGGCATGGCGGGTTAAGGCCGCTTGGCAAGGGCGAAAACCTCCTTTGACAGGCTTAAAATGGCAAACAGGTTGGGAATGGCCATCATGGCATTCAGGATGTCCGCCACATCCCACACCAGCCCAAGCTGTAGCAGCGGCGACAGGGCAGCAACCGCCAAAAACACCCCGCAGTAAACACCCCGCCCCCGCTTGCCGGCGCACTGCATTCCGTAGCACCCCCAGCAAAACAGGGTTGCCAGCGCGTACAGCGCCAGCGACAGGGCGACAATGTACCCGCCCGCACGCCCCAGCACTGCGGTAAAGGCCGCGGAGGTTAGCGCGGCGCCATCTAGCCCGGACTGCCACAAGCTGCCGGAGCTGAGCAGTACCACACCGGTAAAGGTGCAAAGAATTAGCGTATCCGCAAATACCTCGAAGATACCCCAATAGCCTTGGCTGTTGGGGCTTTTTGTTGTTGCCGCGGCATGTGCCATGGGCGCGGAGCCAAGCCCCGCTTCGTTGGAAAAAATGCCCCGCGCTACCCCCACTCGCAGGGCGGTTGCCAGACTGTAGCCGCCCACGCCGCCCAGTGCAGCTCTTGGGGTAAAGGCACAGGTCACAATTAACCCAAGGGCATGGGGAACCGCCCCACGGTTTGCCCACAGTACCACGCTGCCCCCCGCTAGGTACAGCAGCGACACCAGCGGAATGAGCGCTTCGGCTACCCGGCCGACCCGCCGAACGCCGCCCAGCAGCACTACCCCGCACAGCAAGGCCGCGCACAGCCCGGTGACTACCGGCGGTATGCCAAAGGTACCCCAAAGCGCCGCCGCCGCCGAATGCACCTGTGTGGCGTTGCCAATGCCAAAGGAGGCGGCCACGCAGCTGGCTGAAAACCAAAGAGAAAGCCACTTTTTGCCCAACCCATCTTCTATGTAGGCGGCAGGCCCGCCGTACCAGCCGCCATCCGGCGACTGCCGGCGGTACTTAACCGCCAAGGCAACCTCGGCATACTTGGTCATTGCGCCAAAAAACGCGCTGACCCACATCCAAAAAATAGCCCCCGGCCCGCCTGCCACCAGCGCTGTGGCAATGCCGGCAATGTTGCCGGTGCCCATGGTTCCAGCCAGCGCAGCGGCCACAGCCTGAACGGGAGTAACACTGCCACGGCTTGGCTTTTTGCGTGGGCAAAACAAGCTGCCCACCGTCTGCCGGGCAATGGCCGGTGCCCTGACAAGCTGTAAAAAGCCGGTGCCCACGGTAAACCAAACACCGGTGCCCAGCACAAACAGAATGGAACCCGGCCCCCACAGCAGCTGCCCAAGCCCTTGCAATAACGCACTCATGGCAGGGCACCCCCTTGCCTGCTGCTGCGAACCAGATGCAGCAGCAGGGTTGTGGCCATGGGCAACAGCACCATTCCCCCAAGGCCGAACAGCCGCAGTCCTAGGTACATGGACAGCAGCGTAACCAGCGGTGGCAGTCCCAGACGGTCCCCCAAAATTTTTGGTTCGGCAAAGGTGCGCACCACCGTGACCACGCCGTACAGCAGCAGGATGCCCGCCCCCCGGTAGTAGTCGCCGGTGACCAGCAAAAAAAGCCCCCATGGAACCAGCACGGCGCCGCTGCCTAAAATGGGTAAAATATCCACCACCGCAACCACAATGCCCAGCACTGCGAAGTATTCCACCCCCAGCAGCCACAATCCGGCGCTGACTTGGGCAAAGGTCAGCAGCAGGAGCAAAAAGTAGGCCTTGACGACATTTTTGCCGGTGGTCGCCAAAAAGACGCGGGAGCGGCTTGCCACCCGGCGGGCAGCGGGGGGCAGGTGCTTTTTAAAAAAGCTGACAATGGAGTCGTAGTCCATTAAAATGAAAAACGAGGACAGCACCCCAAGGAACATGCCGGTTACCGTTACCGGCAGCCGCGCGGCAAAGCCCGCCGCCCCGCGGAGAACCGCCGCGGAGCACTGGGAAAGCGCCTCGGTGGCAACGCCGGACAGCCAGAGGGACACCGCCGAAAAGTACCCTGCCGCATCGGGGAGCAGCAGTGCCAAAAAGCGCACCGAGCGTTCCCAAAAGCTGGTGACGGCGGGCAGAATGCTCTGGGAGAACAGCACCGGCAGGCGGGTAAAAAAGGAGACAGTTTGGGCAAACAGCAAAAACCCCAGATTGGCCGCCAAAACCGAAAACAGGCCGTAAAAAAGCGCCCCCGCCGCCACCGCAGCAGCGCCGTAGCGCATTTTAGTCGCCTTTTGCAGCCCAAGCGCCACCGGACGCAGCAGCGCCGCCACCAAGCCACCCACGGCAAAGGGCAGCAGCGCGGGCAACAGGTAGGTACAGCCCAGCCACGCCAGCACCAGCGCCACGATGACAGAGCCGCTTTTTAGCAAAAATTCTGGATAGTTCACCGGCACACCTCGCTTTTGTCCTGATGCAAATGCTTTCATTGCTATAGTATAGTTTATGCGAAAAAGGGGCAAATATGATGGACACACCGGCAGCCATCTCCCCAATGTGTGACTACCGAACAAACGAAATTTTGTAGATATTGTGGCGCAATTTGTAACATTTGAATATTGTGAAAAGCTGGCAACCATGGTAAACTTGTAGTCACAGCGATTACAAGTGTGTTTGAATGGAGGCTACGCTATGAGTGAAAAGGGAAATCATCCCCGGTTGCTGCTGGTGGATGTCAGTGTGTTGCCCGATGTATTTGAACGTGTGGTGGAGGCCAAGCGCTTGCTGGCTGTCGGCAAGGTAAAGAACCTTTCGGAAGCGGCCAAGGAGGCGGGGCTGTCCCGCAGTGCTCTGTATAAATACAAGGACTATGTATTTATGCACAACGAAAATATTGACGAGCGGGTTGTTACCATGAACAGCAATCTGGTGGATCGCCCGGGGGTGCTTTCGGGGCTGATTAACGAGCTTTCCCTGCTGGGGGCAAACATTTTAACCGTGAACCAGAACATCCCGGTGGATGGTGTTGCGCCGGTGTCCATTTCGGCAAGGCTGGCGGTAACTGCCGATGTGGAACAGATGATGGCGCGGCTGGCATCGCTGGACGGTGTGGTGGAGGTTCGCGTTTTGACAACCCGGTAGGGTAGCCGGGAATACAGAGGGTGGGTGAGGCTTCATGAAAATTGCAATTATGGGTCACGGCGTGGTTGGCTCCGGCGTGGTGGAGGTGCTGCAAAAAAACAGCGACAGCATTGCGCGCAAGGCCGGCGAACCGGTGGAAATTAAATATATTTTGGATTTGCGGGAGTTCCCGCAGCTTAGCTACAGCGGGCTGTTTGTCAAGGACTTTGACACCATTGTAAACGACCCCGAGGTTCAGGTGGTGGTGGAGGTAATGGGCGGTCTGGAACCGGCCTTTCGCTATGTCAAGCAGTGCCTGAGCAGCGGCAAAAGCGTGGTAACCTCCAACAAGGAGCTGGTGGCGGCCAAGGGCGCGGAGCTGCTGGCGCTGGCGGCCGAGCACCACAAAAACTTTTTCTTTGAAGCCAGCGTGGGCGGCGGCATTCCCATTGTAAAGCCCCTGCATCTTTGCCTTGGCGCAAACGAAATTACCGAAATTGCCGGTATTTTAAACGGTACCACCAACTTCATTTTAACCAAGATGATTCGGGAGTCCATGTCCTTTGCCGACGCACTGGCCTTGGCGCAGCAGCTGGGGTATGCCGAGCGCAACCCCTCCGCCGATGTGGAGGGGCAGGATGCCTGCCGTAAAATCTGCATTTTGGCTTCGCTGGCCTTTGGCAGTCACATCTACCCCGACACCCCCTACTGTCAGGGCATTACGGACATTACCCCCGCCGACGTCGCCTATGCCGAGCAGTGGGGCGGGGTCATTAAGCTCATCGGCAGGGCAAAGCGCCTGCCCAACGGCAAGGTTGCCATTATGGTAAGCCCCGCGTTCATCGCCCGGGAAAGCCAGCTGTCCAGTGTGGACGATGTGTACAATGGCATTTTGGTACGAGGGGACGCAACCGGCGACGTGGTGTTTTACGGCAAGGGCGCGGGCAAGCTACCCACGGCATCGGCGGTAGTGTCGGATGTCATTGACGCGGCGCGGGCTACCGACACGGTGCGCACCCTGCAATGGCAGGACAGCGACGGCAGCAATGTGGAGCCGCTGGAGCACTGCCCGGTTACGGCCTACCTGCGGTTGCAGGCTTGCAACAGCGACCGTGCCAAGGTGCAGGTGCTGTTTGGCGCGGTTCGCTGGCTGGCGGAAGCGCCCGGGGAGTTGGCGCTGGTTACCCCGGAGCTGACCGAGGGCGAGCTGCGGCAAAAGCTGGCAGCGCTGGAGGAAAACGGCATTGCTACGCTGGGCTGCATCCGGGTGCTGGACTACTAAAACGATAACACAAGGAGTTTTATTATGTCACTGTTAACCATCCATGTTCCCGCCACCAGTGCCAATATCGGCTCCGGCTTTGACTCGCTGGGCATTGCGCTACAGCTGTACAACACCGTGGAGCTGGAGCTGTGGGACGGGGTTTTGGTGGAGTCGCTGGACGATGCACCGATTCCGCTGGATCAACATAATCTGGTGTATAAGACGGCGAAGTATCTTTTTGACATCTGCGGCAAGCCCCTGACTGGGCTTCACATACGACAAACGAACCACATTCCGCTGGCGCGTGGGCTGGGCTCATCCTCGGCCTGCATTGTGGCGGGGTTGCTGGGTGCCAACCGCCTGCTGGGCGAACCGCTGAGCCATGGGGAGCTGGTCAACATGGCGGCCGGCATGGAGGGACATCCCGACAACTCCACACCGGCTATCCTCGGTGGACAGGTTACCGCGGCCATGGAAAACGGCAAGGTGTACTACTGTCGGCAGCAGGTCAAGGATGACCTTCGCTTTGTCGCCATTATCCCGGATTTTGAGCTGAAAACCAGTGTTGCCCGTACAGCGCTGCCCAAGGAGATTTCCCACAAGGACGCGGTTTACAACCTGTCCCGGGCGGCACTGATGGCGGCAAGTCTGGCAACCGGCAACTACCAAAATCTGCGGGTGGCCTGCGAGGATAAGCTGCACCAGCCCTACCGCCTGGGGTTAATTCCCGGCGCGTCTCAGGTGCTGGACTGCTGTCAGGAGTTTGGCGCATATGGGGCATATATCAGCGGTGCGGGTTCCACGCTCATGGCGATGGTGCCGGCGGCGGACGACAGCTTTTTCCGGTCGCTGCGGTGTCATCTGGACACGGCGGGACACAACAGCTGGCGCATGGTGCTGCTGGAACCGGATAATCAGGGCGCGACCATTACGGAGTAGAACCGCAAAACAAGATTTTTATCAAACGGAGGGGCATAGATGGGACTGATTGTACAGAAATTTGGCGGAAGCTCGGTGGCCAATGCCGAGCGAATCATGAATGTTGCAACGATTGTGACCGAAACCCATGCCAAGGGCAATAGCGTGGTGGTGGTGGTTTCGGCACAGGGGGACACAACCGACGACCTTATTGCAAAGGCAAAGGAGATTAACCCCAAGGCCTCCAAGCGGGAGATGGATGTGCTGCTGTCCACCGGCGAGCAGATTTCCATTGCGCTGCTGGCCATGGCGATTGAAAAGCTGGGCTTTCCGGTAAAGTCGCTGACCGGTTGGCAGGCGGGCTTTGTCACCGACAGCAACCACGGGAACAGCCGCATTCGCAGCATTGACAAGGAGCGCTTAAACAACGAGCTTGACAAGGGCAACATTGTCATTGTAGCGGGCTTTCAGGGCATTAACCGCTATGACGACATTACTACATTGGGACGAGGCGGCAGCGACACCAGCGCGGTAGCCATTGCCGCGGTGCTTAGCGCTGACCTCTGCCAGATTTACACCGATGTGGACGGCGTGTACACCACCGACCCCCGCATGGTGCCCACCGCAAGGAAGCTGGATGTCATCACCTTCGACGAAATGCTGGAGCTGTCCAGCTTGGGCGCGCAGGTACTGCATACCCGCAGTGTGGAGATGGCCAAAAAATACAACGTAAATCTTGAGGTGCTTTCCAGCCTGTCGCGGAAGCCCGGAACAGTAATAAAGGAGGTTGTCAATGTGGAAAAGATGCTTATTAAGGGTGTAGCCAAGGACAATAACGTAGCACGACTGTCAATTATCGGGGTACAGGATGTGCCCGGCATTGCGTTCAAGATATTTTCCAGCTTGGCAGCCCGCAAGGTGAACGTAGATATTATCTTGCAGTCGGTGGGTCGCCACAACACCAAGGACATTACCTTTACCGTGGCTGCCGACCAAAAGGAGGAGGCTATGGAGGCGCTCGACGAGCTCAAGCAGCTGATGAATGCGACGGAGATTGTCTGCGACGACAACGTGTCCAAGGTTTCCATTGTGGGCGCGGGCATGGCCAACAACCCCGGCATTGCCGCGCGGATGTTTGAAGCGCTTGCCGATGCGAATATTAATATTCAGATGATTTCCACCAGTGAAATTAAAATTTCGGTGCTCCTTAAGCGAGCCGACTGCGAAAAAGCGGTTGCGGCCATTCATGACGCATTCATTAACTGATAAAGTAGCAGCAGAATAAAAAAAGCGGCAAGGGCGAGATTTTTCTCTCGACCTTGCCGCTTTTACCATAGCACCCGACTTACCGGAACATGTTTGTTTTTGCCAAAACAAGCGCCACAATGACACTGATAACCCCGGACAGTGCCACCGGAAACCACCAGAATTGATCCAGCGGCATACCGCCCTGTACGTTCATGCCGTAAAAGCTGGAAACAATGGTGGGAATAGCCATAACAATAGTGATGGAGGTAAGCACCTTCATAACAATATTGAGGTTGTTGGAGATGATAGAAGCAAACGCATCCATGGTGCCGGACAGAATGCTGGAATAGATGTTACACATCTCAATGGCCTGCTTAACCTCAATCAGCACGTCCTCAAGGATGTCCTGATCCTCCTCGTACAGCTTGAGGATGCGCCCGCGCAAAATCTTTTCCAAGGTAATCTCGTTGCCTTTTAGGGAGGTGGAAAAGTAAACCAGCGATTTTTCCAGCCCCAGCAGCTGAATGAGCTCCTTATTCTTCATGGACTTGTGCAGCTGGTGCTCGGTCAAGGAGGAGATTTTGTCAATCTGCTTTAGGTACATCAGGTAGCGCGTGGCAATGCGCAGCAGCAGCGACAGCAAAAAGCGGGTACGCAGGTGGGTGGTTACATTTTTAATTCTGCCCTCGGCCAGCTCGGTAATGACCTGATGCGGCCGCAGCAGGATGGTAATGACATAGTTCGGCGTCAGGATAATGCCCATGGGCATGGTGGAGTAGACAATGGCCTTTTCGGCGGCATTTTCGCTGGGCTTTTCGGCGGTTGGCAGGTCGACAATGACCAGCGTTTGCTCCTCCTCGCTGTCAATGCGGGAGGATTCCTCCTCGTCCAAGGAGGACAGCACAAAGTCGCGGTCCAGTCCCAGCTCGCCGGTCAGGTAGTCAAGCTCCTGCTTATCCGGGGCTACAACGTTGACCCAGCAGCCCTCGGTCAATCCGTCCACCGGCTGCACGCGGTTGTCAATGGTCTTTAAAAACTGTATCATAATTAAAGGACTTCCTTTCATGGAAGCGGCGCAGCTCCTGCCTAGGCGCAGGCTCCTCGGTGTCGCCTCCAGAGTTTTTATTGGTTCTACTGCCCCCGGGGTCGTTACTCACGGTCCTGCCACCTACCTTTATCGTTACATTTTTTTCGGGCGTTTATACCTGTAACAGTATAGCACATTGGGGCGATTTTGCAAAGGGTTTTATCCCATAGCAGCACCACAAAAAAAGCGCTCCGCGACCGCCGGTTTTCCCGGTACGCCGCGAAGCGCTTTTTATGAAATTACAGTAGGTCGGTACTGCTTTCGGGGCCGTGGCAGAATTCGGCAATCTCCCCGATAATCGGCTCCGGGTCAATGCCCTGCCGGCGGTAGTAGTCGGCAATGGTCATCTTGACCGCTTGCTCCGCCAGCACGGAGCAGTGAATTTTGGCAGGAGGCAGGCCGTCCAGCGCCTCAATGACTGCCTTGTTGGACAAAGCAAGTGCCTCGGTAATGGTGTGCCCCTTAATCATTTCGGTAGCCATGCTGCTGGTGGCAATCGCCGCGCCGCAACCAAAGGTCTTAAACCGCACGTCGGTAATGACGTCGCCCTCAATTTTAAAATACATCTTCATAATGTCGCCGCACTTGGCGTTGCCGATTTCGCCAATGGCGTTTGCATCGGGCAGCTCGCCCACATTGCGGGGGTTGGTAAAATGGTCTAATACTTTTTCAGAATACATCGTATTCACAATCCTTTCTCTATTTCGCCGTCAGCTTTTCCCAAACCGGAGAAATGGAGCGCAACCGCTCTACCACCGGAGGAATCTTTTGCAGCATTTCGTCCACCTCTGCTTCGGTGTTGTAGTCGCCAAGGCTTAGCCGCAGCGAGCCGTGGGCAATTTCGTGGGGCAGCCCAATGGCCAGCAGCACATGGCTGGGGTCAAGGGAGCCGCTGGTGCAGGCCGAACCGGAGGAGGCGCAGATGCCGGCGTTGTCCAGCATTAGCAACAGGCTTTCCCCCTCAATGCCCTCGAACGACAGGTTTACGTTGCCGGGCAGCCGCTTGGTGGGGTGGCCGTTCAGGGTAACCCGGGGTAGCTTTATCAGCGTAGCAATCAGCCGATCGCGCATGGCGGATACGCGAATCGCTTCCTTGTCCAGCTTGCCGACTGCTTCGGTAATGGCAGCACCCAAGCCGACTATGCCGGAGATATTTTCGGTTCCGGCACGCTTGCCCTTTTCCTGCCCGCCACCGTCAATCAGCGTCATGGGGAGGGGACCCTTGCGGATGTAAAGCGCGCCGACACCCTTTGGCCCATGGAACTTATGCGCCGACATGGACAGCATGTCAATGTTTTGTGCTTCTACCTGAATAGGCAGGTGACCGACGGCCTGTACTGCGTCGGTGTGGAACAGTACGCCGGCTTTTTTGCAGACAAGCCCGATTTCTGCAATAGGCAGCACCGTACCAATTTCGTTGTTGGCATACATGATGGAAACCAGCGCGGTATCCGGTCGAATGGCCGCCGCAACCTGTGCCGGGGTAATCAGCCCGTTGTGGTCAACCGGCAGGTAGGTAACGGAAAAGCCCTCTTTTTCCAGCGCCTGACAGGTGTGCAGTACCGCGTGATGCTCAAAGGCAGTGGTAATGATGTGCTTCTTGCCTTTTTCGGCCAGTCGGTGCGCGGTGCCCTTAATGGCCCAGTTGTCGGCCTCGCTGCCGCCGGAGGTAAAGTAGATTTCGCCCGGTTGGCAGCCCAGCGCCTGAGCGGTTTGGCGGCGCGCCTTGTCAACGGCCAGATGGGACTCCCGCCCGATGGAATAGATGCTGGAGGGGTTGCCGTAATTTTCCAAGAGCCAAGGCCGCATGGCCTCAAAAACCGCGTCGCTTACCCGTGTTGTTGCTGCGTTGTCGGCATAAATACGTTTTTCCATGGAAAAAAACCTTACTTTCTATTTACAAAGTTATCGTAACAGCAAAAAAGCTGTCATTTGTTTCTGTTAATATCATATACCGATGCGGTATAATATGCAAGGGATTTGGAAGCAAATTAAAGGGATATTGCGGTAAATTGTAGACCACGACAGTAAACTACACCTTTACAGTGTATATTTGGAAATTTCGCCAACGGCCAGCTGGTCGCAGCGCTCGTTTTCGGGGTGTCCGTTGTGGCCGCGCACCCAGCAAAAGGTTACCTGATGCCGCCCCAGCTGCCCCAGTAGCCGCTGCCACAGATCCACATTTAGCACCGGCTCGTTACCGCTGCGCTTCCAGCCCTTTTTTTGCCAGCCGTACAGCCAGCCCTTGTTGACCGCATCCACCAGGTACTTGGAGTCGCTGGTAATCACCACACGGCAGGGCTCCTTGAGCGCCTCTAGCCCCGCAATGGCGGCAGTCAGCTCCATGCGGTTGTTGGTGGTGGCACGCTCGCCGCCGGCCAGTTCTTTTTCGCGCCCGGCGCAGCGCAGCACCGCCCCCCAGCCGCCCGGCCCCGGGTTGCCGGAGCAGGCACCGTCGGTAAACAGCTCTACCAAGCGCAGGTTAGCCGCCTCTGTTGTATTCATTCCACATCTCCTTCGCAGTTCTTGTTCCGTTAGCATCCATGATATTATAGCCCAAACGACCCGCGATAGCAATATTTGGCGGGGCAAGTTGTATAAATACGGCGGGGTTGTGGCAATACTGGTAGATATCGTGTATCGCCTTGGTTTATGGTACTCCGCTGGGAGAGAATACGCTTCTCCCATGAAAGCACTTGGAAAAACGCTTTTATGGCGGTGCGGGTTAAAACCTATCGATAAGTTTTAAAATGAAATTAGTATAAGGGTGAATTGCTGCTGGAAGGTCACAAAAATTCGGCAGTTTACACAACAATTTTTCAACGCTATTGACAATAGCGGCAAAGATAAGTATACTAGAAAGAGTTATTTGCAGTTAGTCACCTAGCTGGCAATTCTCCCTTGCGGGGGAGCACCATGGGCGTGGGCGCGTCGCCCCTTTCCCTTGTGGGCATTTTTATTTGATTAGAAGTCGTACTTGCGGACGACTTCATATAGATTCGGATTCATTCAGGAAATGGGAAGATATTGGTCGGGTGTATTACGGTACACCCTTGCTTTTGCTATGCAGAATAATAAGAGCTATCTAAACGCAGAAGGTTTGCTGCTGTCTTTTAATGATGAATTGTATTTGAATTGAACTATTACTATTATTGGAGGAACATTTTGTGACAGAAAAAAAAGATACCGCGGGTAAGCCCGCAATCTCACGCACTCCGGCACTGGATCGACTGCTGAGAATTCCCGAGGGCTTTACTGAAAAGATGAAGTCCAAGCAGGTTGCGCCCTCTATTGAGAGCATTGTGACCAAGGTGATGGACGAGGCACATGCCGAGCAGCCCAAAGCAGCGCCGCAGGCGGCAGTAGCCAAGGAGCCTTCCGTAGCGACCGGGCAGCCCCGCACCGGCAACCCCCAGCGCAGGCGCAGACCCGCCGCCAAGCCGGCAGCTCCCGCAACTACAGGGGACACCGCGACCGCCGCAATTCCTGCCCCCCCTGCACTGCCTACCTCGGGCGGACAGGCAGCCCCTGAACAGCCCCGCCCGGCACAACCACCCCGCCAACCCCGTCAGCAGCAGCCCCGTCAACCCCGCCAGCCTCGCCAGCCCCAGCAGCCCAAACCCGCCGCACAGCCCCAGACCGCCAAGGAGCAGCCGCAAGCAGCTCCCAAGCAAGCGGGCAACAACCGGCAGGGTGGCCGCGGCAAGCCACGGCAGGGACAGTCGGCCAAGCCATTGACTCCGGCGACACTGACCGCCAGCGCGTTGCCGCAGCCCTCTCAGGGACGGCACGCACCAAAGGCAGAGCACAAGGTACCGCTTAAAATTATCTCCTTGGGCGGACTGGGAGAAATTGGGAAAAACATTACCGTGTACGAATGCCAAAATGAGATTGTCCTTGTGGACTGCGGACTGGCATTCCCCGACAACGACATGCTGGGTGTGGATTTGGTCATTCCTGACTTTACCTACCTGACCCGCAACCGCGAAAAAATTAAGGGCATTTTTATTACCCATGGCCATGAAGACCACATTGGCGGGCTGGCCTATCTGCTTAAGGAAATTAACATCCCGGTGTACGGCACACGGTTTACCATCGGGCTGATTGAGGGCAAGCTCAAGGAGCACGGCCTGCTCAATAAAGCCAAGCTCCATGTGGTGGAAGCGCGTGATGTAATTAAAACCGGCTGCATGTCGGTAGAGTTTATTCATGTCAACCACTCCATCCCCGACGCTTGCGCGCTGGCAATTCACACCCCCACCGGCATTGTGGTGCAAACCGGTGACTTTAAGATTGACTACACCCCCATACAGGGCGAGGTCATTGACCTTGGGCGCTTTGGCGAGTTGGGCGACAACGGCGTGCTGGCACTGCTCTGTGACAGCACCAATGCCGAAAAACCCGGCTACACCGGCAGCGAACGCACCGTGGGCTACAGCTTCGACAAGCTGTTTGCCGAAGCTGAGGGCAAGCGCATTATCATTGCCACCTTTGCCAGCAATGTGCACCGCATTCAGCAGGTGCTGGACACGGCCGCCAAGGTTGGCCGCAAGGTTGCGGTGTTTGGCCGCAGCATGGTCAATGTGGTACAAAAGGCTATTGAACTGGGCTATATGACCGTGCCAGCCGGGGTGCTTATCGACATTGAAACAATGCGGAACTACACCGATGGCGAGCTGGTAGTCATGAGCACCGGCAGTCAGGGCGAACCCATGAGCGCACTGACCCGCATGTCCACCGGGGAGCACCGCAAGGTGCAAATTGGCAGCAATGACTATGTAATTCTTTCGGCAAGCCCCATCCCCGGCAACGAAAAGCTGGTGGGCAAGGTCATCAACGAGCTGATGAAGCTGGGCGCCGAGGTTATTTACGAGAAGATGTACGATGTGCACGTTTCCGGACATGCCTGTCAGGATGAGATTAAAACAATTCTTGCCCTGACCAAGCCCCGGTTCTTTATGCCGGTGCATGGCGAGTACAAGCATCTGATGAAAAACGCCAGTATTGCCAAGGGCATGGGCTACACCTCCAAGCAAATTATTATCAGCGACATCGGCAAGGTCATCGAGCTGGACGGCGTGGATGTTCGTCTGGCAGGCATGGTGCCCTCTGGGCGGGTGCTGGTAGACGGTCTTGGCGTCGGGGATGTGGGCAGCGTGGTGCTCCGCGACCGCAAGCTGCTGTCGGAGGACGGACTCATTGTGGCGGTTATCTCGATTGACAGTGCCACCGGCGAGATTTTGGCAGGGCCGGACATGGTGTCCCGCGGGTTTGTCTATGTGCGCGAGGCCGAGGACATGATGTCCGATGCCCGCAATGTAGTCAGCCGTGCGCTGGAAGGCTGCCAGCTGACCGGCTTCAAGGACTGGGCTTCCATTAAGGGCAAGATACGCGACGAGCTTTCGGAGTATATCTACACCCGTACCAAGCGCAAGCCCATGATACTGCCGGTCATTCAGGAAGTATAAATAACTGGAAAGCAGCTCCGCAAAACCAAGGTTTTGCGGAGCTGCTGTTGTAGTGCGGGGGAACTGGCTAGTTTACCGCATTTTGGGGTGTCCCAGCCAAAAAGGCCTGTACATTCGCGGTGGAAATTTCCAGCAAACGGATGCGGCAGTCCTTGGCCGCCCATGCAATGTGGGGGGTAAAAATGCAGTTTTTGCAGCCCAGCAGGGGGTTGTCCTTGGCAATTGGCTCGGTGGACACCACATCCACGGCGGCGGCGTACACCTTGCCGGAATTGAGCGCTTCGGCCAAGTCGCTTTCCACCACCAGCGGCCCGCGGGAGGTGTTAATGAGAATGACGCCGTCCTTCATGGCGGCAATGCTTGCGCGGTTAATGATGCCCTTTGTTTCGGGCTTCAGGGGGCAGTGCAATGAAATGACATCCGCCGTCGCCAGCAGCTCCTCCATGGAAACAAATTGCGCTACCGCTGCGCGGGCGGGCGTTGGACGACTGCCGCAGGTAATGACCCGCATTCCAAAGGCCTTGGCAATGGTAGCAACCGCACAGCCAATCTGCCCCATGCCCACAATGCCCAGCGTCCTGTCGGACAGGGCAATCAGTGGGCTTTTCCAGTAACAAAAGTCGGCGCATTCGCTCCACTCGCCCCAGTGTACGCTGTCGTTGTGCTCGCCCACATGGTCGCAGACCTCCAGCAGCAGCGCAAAGACCATCTGCGCTACCGCGTCGGTGCTGTAGCCCGGCACGTTGCAAACCGTTACACCCTGCCGGGTGGCCGCTGCGACATCAACGACATTGTAGCCGGAGGCCAGCACCCCCACATACCGCAGCTGTGGGCAGGCCGCCAGCACCTCGGCGGTAATCAGCGTTTTGTTGGTCAGCACAAGCTCGGCACTGCCAATGCGTTCGACCGTCTGCGCCGCAGGGGTGCGCTCGTAAACCGTCAATTCCCCCAGCGCGGCCAGCGCCTGCCAGCTCAGGTCACCGGGGTTGGCGGCGTGTCCGTCCAAAATAACAATTTTCATCACAATACTCCTCCGTTTCGGTTGTCCCGGCAGGGTTGCTGCTGCGGGAGGTTTCCTTCCTCATTATAGTATAACTTGGGGAATACCGCAATGACTTTTGTTTGACTTTGCCGAAAGGCTGTGCTATACTAAAGTCCAATTTTAATACAGAATTTGGTGTGGTTACAAGGGGCGCAATGCGCTTAATAGGGAATTGGGTGAAACTCCCAAGCAGTCCTGCTGCCGTAATGACGTAGTTCATTTTCAAGTTGCCACTGGCGTTGCCGGGAAGGCGAAAATGAATGCTTGAGGTCAGAGCCGGAATACCTGCCTGTAACTTTTGCTGAAACTTCACAGGACATGGAGTTCGCAGCTTTATCGTGATTTTCCCGGGGGCAGTAGCCCTCGGCTTATTCATGGAAGGCTTTCCTCCTGTGCTGTGCGCGCGGGAGAGGAGCCTTTCTTTTTTTGCGCTGCTTTGGGCAAAGCCCAGAATGGAGGTCAAAGGAATGACACGAAACGAGCTAAACCAGTTGATGCTGGAGATATCCCCGCTGGACAAAACCGCCAGCGATGCGGCACAGCAGTACCTGGACTCCCTGTCCAAGCCGCCCGGGAGCTTGGGCGGGCTGGAACGCATTGCCTGTCAGCTGGCCGGCATTACCGGGCAGGTCGCCAACACGCTGGACAAGCGCCGGGTGGTGGTGCTGGCCGCCGACAACGGCGTAGTGGCCGAGGGAGTCAGCTCCGCGCCGCAGTCGGTTACGGCCATGCAGGTGGCAAGCACCCTGAACGGTGTGACCGGCGTAGCGGTGCTTGCGCAGTGTTTTGGCAGTGAGGTTAGCGTGATTGACTTGGGCATTGCCCAAGAGCTGTGGCACCCCAAGCTGCTTAACCGCGCCATTCGCCGGGGCACCGGCAACATTGCCGTGGAGCCGGCCATGACCACCCAGCAGGCGTTGGAGGCCGTTGCAGTTGGCATTGCGGCTGCCAGAACCGCCAAGGAGGACGGCTGCAAGGTTCTGGGTGTAGGGGAGATAGGGATTGGGAATACTACTACCAGCGGCGCGGTACTAGCGGCACTGCTGGGGCTGCGGGGCAGCGCCATTGACACGGTTTGTGGGCGTGGTGCGGGGCTAGACGAAGCGGGCTTTGCCAAAAAGCTGGCAACAGTACACCGGGCGTTGGAAACAAACCACCCCGACGCGACCGACCCGGTGGAGGTGCTGGCCAAGGTCGGCGGGCTGGACTTAGCCGCCATGACCGGCGTGTTTTTGGGCGCGGCGCGGTACCGGCTGCCGGTGGTCATTGACGGGTTTATCTCGGTGGTGGCGGCACTGGCGGCGCAGCGGCTGTGTCCGGCGGCGGCGGGTTACTTTTTTGCCTCCCACCGTTCCGGCGAGCGCGGCTACACACTGGCCGCCGACGCGCTGGGGCTAACCCCCTGCCTTGAGCTGGGAATGCGGTTGGGCGAGGGCAGCGGGTGTCCGCTGATGTTTTCGGTTATGGACGGAGCTTGTGCCATAATGAACCATATGGCGACCTTTGCGCAGGTGGGCATTGCCGCCGAGTACATGGACAAGGTAAAGGCACCCGAGGCCTTTGGAAAGTAGAGGACAGCGGTGAACATCTTTGTAACCGGCGGCTGTAAAAATGGAAAGTCCACCCATGCTGAGCGTCTTGCCGTGGCGCAGCGCGGGCAGGGGCTGCCACTGTACTATTTGGCAACCATGCTGCCCGCCGACGAGGAGGACAACGCGCGAATTGCCCGACACCGTGCCCAGCGCAGGGGTCTGGGCTTTACCACGCTGGAGCTACCCCGCAACCTTGCACAGCTGCCGCCCGACTGCAACCGAGCCGGGTCGTTTTTGCTGGACAGCACCACGGCGCTGCTGTCGAACGAGATGTTTTGCAACGGCACGGCAGATGCTACAGCTGCCCAGCGTGTTGCCGCCGACCTAAACGAGCTGTTGGACAGCCTGCAAAACCTTGTGATTGTTTCGGACTGGCTGGGCAGCGACGCGGTGCGCTACGACCCGCTGACCGAGCAGTACCGTGCCGGGTTAGCCGCGCTGGACAGGCTGTGCGCACGCCGCTGTGAGGTTGTCCTTGAGGTCTGCTTGGGAGCGCTAATTTACCACAAAGGAGGGGAACAGTATGAAGCGTGTTTTGGCAGCAGGTAAAGGGTTGCTGCTGACCCTTGGCATGTTTACGGTGCTGCCTCTGCCGTATCTGGAATGGGACGAGGAAGCTACCGGCTGGATGCTTCCGTGTATGCCATTTGCGGGACTGACTATTGGTGCGCTGTGGGCAAGCGCGGGGTGGATGCTGGGGCTGTGTGCCCTGCCGCCGCTGCTGTACGGCGCGGTGCTGGCACTGGCACCCATGGTACTGTCCGGCGGGCTGCATCTGGACGGCTTTTTGGACTGTGCCGACGCGCTGCTGTCCCGCCGCGACCTGCCCGAGCGGCTGCGCATCCTTAAGGATTCCCATGTGGGAGCCTTTGGGGTAGTGGCCTTTGGCATGCTGCTGGTGCTGTATGTTTGCGCTGGCGGTTCGCTGGCCGAGCACCCGCCGGTGGGGCTGGAATGGCTGCTGCTGGCGGCCATTCCGGTGCTGTCCCGCACGGCGGTGGCGTGGTTCATTCTGCGGCTACCCGCCCTGAGCCCAACCGGCTACCTTGCCATGCTAAAGCAAAAGCCCCACCCGGTGGCGGCGGTGCTGCTGCCGGGGTTGGCGCTGGCGGTGGTACTGGCGGCAGTTATCTGCTGGGGTGCTGTCGCGGCGTGGGCAACCGGCGCGGTGCTGGTTAGCGCGGTGGCGGTGGCGCTGCTGCTGAACCACCAGTTTGGCGGTTTTTCGGGCGACCTGTGCGGCTGTACCATTACTGTGGCGGAGCTGTGCGGTTTGCTGGCGCTGGTGTGCTGTCAATGAAGGAATGCAAAGGAGTGAGTTACCATGTTGCTTGTAGTAGGCGGAGCGTACCAAGGCAAGCATGACTACCTGCGGGAACGGTTTGGGGAGTCGCCGACCCTGCCGGTGCTGGACAACCTGCACCTGTGGGTGCGCGCCCGGTTGGATGCGGGTGACGACCCGCTAACCGCGCTGAGCAACTGCTTGGAGCGCTACCGTGACGGAGTAGTGGTGTGCGAGGACATTAGCTGCGGCATTGTGCCACTTGACCCGGCCGACCGCCGCTGGCGGGAGGCCACAGGGCGCTGCGGGGCGCTGGTAGCTGCCCAAGCCGACGAGGTAGTGCGCCTTTTTTGCGGCATTCCCACCAGAATTAAATAAGCAAAGTGACCTTGACCGGCAGCGCTTGCCGCCCCGCGCAAGGCTACCCCAATAAAACCAGAAACAAAAAAGCTACCCAAGAATAAAATTACAAACAAGAAAAGGAAACAAAACGATGAAAAAAAGATGGATTGCCCTGACTGCCGCACTGCTGGCAGTAACCCTGATACTGTCCGGCTGCGCGCCCGCGGCCAGCTCCAACAGCTCCCAGAGCGTGTCGTCGGGGGTCACTGCCCCTGCGCCGGAGTCCCCTTCCGCAATACCGGAGCAGCTTCCGGAAACCATTGTGTCGCTGTCCCCGTCCAACACCGAGGTACTACTGGCGCTGGGGCTTGCCAGCAAGCTGGTGGCGGTGGATACCTATTCCGCCAAGCTGCCGGGCGTACCGGCTACCCTGCCGCAGTTTGACATGATGAAGCCCGATGCCGAGGCGCTGGTGGCGCTTAAGGCTGACCTTATCCTGACTACAGGCATGAGCGTTGCCAATGGGGAAGACCCCTTCCAGCCGGTGCGTGACGCGGCGGGCAGCACCATGGTGGACATTGCAACCCCGGCCAGCCTTGAGGAAATTGCCGATTCCCTCCTGCTCATTGGCAAGGCGGTGGGCAAGCCTGCCGAAGCGCAAGCGCTGGTGGACAGCATGAAACAAGGCATTGACCAGGTGGCCGCAATCGGGAAAACTATCTCCGACAAAAAGAAAGTTTATGTTGAGATTTCCGCTGCGCCCTACTGCTACAGCTTTGGCAGCGGGGTGTACCTGAACGAGGCGCTGGAGCTGCTGGGAGCCACCAATGTGCTGGCCGACCAGACCGGCTGGGTGTCGGTGAGCGAGGAAGCGGTCATTGCCGCTAACCCGCAGGTTATTTTAACCAACGTGGACTATATAGAAAAGCCGGTGGAGGAAATTCTGGCGCGCACCGGCTGGGCAAGCATCGACGCGGTAAAAAATAAGCAGGTGTTTTTCATTAGCACCAACCCCAGCACCCTGCCCAACCACAATGTAGTACTGGCGCTGCGGGAAATGGCAAAGGCCATCTACCCCGAGGCCTACCAAGCATTGTCATGAAAACGGCGGCTAAGTTTTTGACCCTGCTGCTGCTGTCGCTGGCGGCACTGCTGCTGGCGGTGGGGCTGGGCAGCGTAGCCATTGCCCCAGCCCAGCTGTGGGGGATTTTGCAGGGGGACCCGGCGCTGGACACGCTGTCGTCTATCCTGTTTCACATAAGAATGCCCCGCGCGCTGCTCGCCTTTGTGGTGGGCGGCGCCCTTTCGGTTAGCGGGGTGCTTATGCAGTCGGTGCTGCGCAACCCGCTGGCCTCCTCGTTTACCCTTGGCATCTCCTCCGGCGCGGCGGTGGGCGCAGGGGTCGCGGTGCTTTGCGGCGCATCCTTTGCGGGAATATTTACCATGCCGCTGTTTGGGCTGGGGTTTGGGCTGCTCACGGTGTTTTTGGCGGTGTGGCTGGCCAGCAAGCTGGATAAAAATCTGGGCAATACCACCATTATCCTAACCGGCATGGCCTTTTCCATGTTTGCCAATGCCATGATTACCTTTTTAATGGCGCTGTCCCGGGAAAATGCCCTGCGGGTGGTGTACTGGCAGATGGGCAGCTTTGCCATGAAAAGCTGGCGGGAGCTGCTGGTGCTGTTCCCGGTGACGCTGCTGTGTAGCCTGTTTGTACTGCGCTACAGCAGCGAAATGGACTTGATGACCTTTGGGGAGGAACAGGCGCAGTCCTCCGGCGTGGACATTGTGCGGGTCAAGTGGACGCTGCTGGGGGTGGGCGCGGCGCTGACCGGCGTGGCGGTGTCGCTGGTGGGAGTCATTGGGTTTGTGGATTTGTTTACCCCCCATGTGGCACGCAAAATTTTTGGGTCGCGGCATCGGGTGGTGCTTCCGGCGGCGGCGCTGCTGGGCGGCATTTTTATGACGCTGTGCGACCTGCTGTCCCGCACGCTGGTAAGCCCCATTGAGCTGCCGGTGGGCGCGGTGACTGCCGCGTTAGGCGCGCCGTTTTTCATCTACCTGTACTTTAACCGCAAGCGGTAACTATTTTGTAAAACAAAGGGGGCGCGGCCAATGCTGTCGCTGCAAAAGGTTTCGGCGGGTTACGACGGCCGCCGGGTGCTGTTTGAGGTCAGCTTTACGCTGGACAAGGGCGAACGGCTGGCGGTCATTGGCCCCAACGGCTGCGGCAAAACCACGCTGCTCCGTGCCATTATGGGGATGATACCCAGCGAAGGGACAGTGCTGCTGGACGGCAAAAAGCTGTCCCAGTACCCCAAGCGCGACTTGGCGCGGCGGATAGCCATGCTTAGCCAGATTACCCAGCTGTACTTTGACTACACCGTTTACGACACGGTGATGCTGGGGCGCTACCCCCACCAAGGGGGGCGGCTGCTGTGGGGGGAAAGCGAGGAGGACAGGCAAGCGGTGGCGCAGGCGCTGGCGCTGGTGCGGCTGGATGAGCTGCGGCAGCGTACGCTATCCACCCTGAGCGGGGGGCAGCTACAGCGGGTATTTGTCGCCAAGGTACTGGCGCAGCAGCCGGATATTATTTTGCTGGACGAGCCCACCAACCACTTGGATTTGAGCTACCAAGTGGAGCTGATTGACTTTTTGCGGCAGTGGTCACAGCAAAACCAAAAGAGCGTGATTGGGGTGCTCCACGACATGAACCTAGCCCTGCGCCTGACCGACCGGGTACTGCTGCTGAACGCCGGCAAACCCCAAGCGCTGGGTTCGGCCAGCGAGCTGCTGGGCGCGCGGGAGCTGCTGCAAGGGGTTTACGGCATGGATGTAGTGGGCTACATGCGTGACTCGCTGAAGCGCTGGGAGTAGCGGCGGCGGGGCACTGCCCCCGGCTGCGGTTTTTTTAAAAAAAAGCAGGACCCTTTTTGCGATTTTTGCAAAAAGGGTCTTGCTTTTTCCCAAAGGGAATGGTATTATGTATGCGAGTTAGACACAATAATGCAACAAAACGTACACCATACACAAACAAACATCCGTTATGAGTAGAAAGCGAGTGGGAAACATGAGCGAACTGATGAACGCATTGGTCAAGGCGACCCCGGATGCGGGGCTTACCCTGCAAAAGGTACCGGTTCCGGCCGTGGGCAAAAACGATGTAAAAATCAAGGTGATTAAAACCGCCATCTGCGGTACGGATGTACACATTTACAACTGGAACGACTGGGCGCAGCGCACCATTCACACCCCCATGACCATTGGGCACGAATTTGTGGGGCGCATTGTGGAGGTGGGCGACAATGTAACCGCCTACAAGGTGGGGGAGCGTGTTTCCGGCGAGGGGCACATCACCTGCCACACCTGCCGCAACTGCTTGGAGGGCAAGGCGCACCTGTGCGCGCACACCAAGGGCGTAGGCGTGAACCGGGACGGCGCATTTGCCGAATATCTGGTCATTCCCCAAACCAACGTGGTGCTGTGCCCGGATGACATTTCCGACGACCTGTGCTCCTGCTTTGACCCGCTGGGCAACGCCGTACACACCGCCCTGTCCTACGAAATGGTGGGCGAGGATGTACTGATTACCGGAGCAGGCCCCATTGGCATTATGGCGGCGGCCATCTGCTGCCACATCGGTGCAAAGAATGTGGTGATAACCGACCGAAACGAGTACCGCCTGAGCTTGGTGCGGGAGATGACCCGCGCCTACCCGCTGAACATTGAAACCGAAACGATTCCCGCTGTTATGCGGCAGCTGGGCATGAAGGAGGGCTTCGACGTGGGGCTGGAAATGTCCGGCAACGGCGCGGCGCTGGGCTCGATGGTGGACAACATGTACAACGGCGGCAGCATTGCGGTGCTGGGCTTGCAGGAGGCCGGCACCCCCATTAACTGGGATAAGGTCATCTTTAACGGCCTGAACATCCGGGGCATTTACGGACGCAAGGTGTTTTCCACTTGGTACAAGATGATGAGCATGCTGCAAAGTGGGCTTGCCATTGACAAAATTATTACCCATCGGTTTGACTACACCGAGTTTGCCAAGGGCTTTGACGCCATGAACAGCGGACGCTCCGGCAAGGTTGTCCTAAACTGGGAATGAGGAAAGGGGATTTTTTACCATGAATAAATCGGCTTACCAGCAGTTTACTGCGGCCTTGGAGGACATCCGCGCGGCGGGCACCGGCAAGGACGAGCGCGTGATTACCGGCAGGCAGCAAAGCCACATTGACACCACTGCCAGCAAAAACGTCATTAACATGTGCGCCAACAACTACCTTGGCTTGGCAGACAACGAGGCGCTTATTGCGGCGGCCAAGGCCAGCTACGACCAGTGGGGCTACGGCCTGTCCTCGGTGCGGTTTATCTGCGGCACCCAGTCGGTACACAAGCAGCTGGAGCAAAAGCTCAGCGAGTTTTTGGGGATGGAAGACACCATTCTGTACAGCTCCTGCTTTGATGCCAACGGCGGCTTGTTTGAAACGCTGCTGACCGCCGACGACGCGGTGATTAGCGACGAGCTGAACCACGCCAGCATTATTGACGGGGTGCGCCTGTGCAAGGCCGCCCGGCTGCGCTACAAAAACAACGACATGCAGGAGCTGGAGCAGCGCCTACAGGAGTCCCAGGACCGGCGGGTGCGGCTGGTGGTTACCGATGGCGTATTTTCCATGGATGGCACCATTGCCAACCTTGCGGGCATCTGCGACCTAGCCGAGCGGTACGACGCGCTGGTCATGGTGGACGACAGCCACGCGGTGGGCTTTTTGGGCGACCATGGCAGGGGCAGTCACGAATACTGCGGGGTCATGGGGCGGGTGGACATTTTAACCGGCACCTTGGGCAAGGCGCTGGGCGGCGCATCCGGCGGCTTTACCAGTGCCCGGCGGGAGGTTATTGACCTGCTGCGGCAGCGCAGCCGCCCCTACCTGTTTTCCAACACGGTGGCACCGTCCATTGTCTGTGGGTCCATGGCCGCCATCGACCTTGTGCAAAACGACCCCAGCTACCGCCAGCGCCTGTTTGACAACACCCGCTACTTCCGCGCAAAAATGGCCAAGGTGGGCTTTGATATTATTGACAGCACCCACCCCATTGTGGCGGTTATGCTGTACGATGCCAAGGTGGCTACCGCCATGGCCAAGCGGATGCTGGAGCTGGGGGTGTATGTCATTGGCTTTACCTACCCGGTGGTACCCATGGGCAAGGCGCGCATTCGCACCCAAGTGTCGGCGGCGCACACCAAGGCGGACTTGGACTTTGTGGTAGACTGCTTTGGCACTGCCAAAAGGGAACTGGGGATTTAGGCAAAACAAAAAAGCGCAAGTGCCCGGTTTTGTCGGGGACTTGCGCTTTTTGGCAGAGTGTGCACTATTGCGGTGGGCGCTGTTGCGTGCGGCAGGCGGTTGGTCACTCCCTTATGGAAAGGGGGTGATGCGGATGATTACATACATGGAGTTTTTTACTTTTTGTCTGGTGGTCATCGGCATTGTCTCACTGTTTACGAACAGTAGAAGCAATAAAAAATAACCGCCCACCATCCACAGTAGCGATTATTTTTTAACAGCAACTTGGACTAACCGCCTGTCGGCAGCGCCCTTTTGTACTTTCATTATAGCTTGCTATTTTGCACTTGTCAAGCCCTCGATTTTGTCGGGGGCTTGCGTTGTTTAGTGCTGCTTTGGCACTGCCAAAAGGGAACTGGGGATTTAATAGGGTTCCTCGCAAAAAAAGCAGCCGCTCCACTGGGAGCGGCTGCTTCTTGCTTTTTCCGGCTGCGAGCCGGAGCTTTTTAAAAAATTATCTGAGGAGCTGTAGCACCTGCTGGGGCTGCTGATTGGCCTGTGCCAGCATTGCCTGTGCTGCCTGAGACAGAACGTTATTCTTGGTGAACTGCATCATTTCCTTGGCCATGTCCACGTCGCGGATACGGCTTTCGGCAGCGGTCATGTTCTCGCTGGTAACGCTCAGGTTGTTAATGGTGTGCTCCAGACGGTTCTGCAACGAACCGAGCTTGGAACGGTTGGCCGAGACGGTTTCAATGGCAGTCTTGATGGTATCGATAGAGCTGGCGGAATTGTCCTGTAACCGCAAATTCAAGGTATCAATGCCCAAGCCCGCGGAAGTCATGTTAGCAACAGTAACGTTGACCTTGTTAAAGGCTTCGGCAGTGTCGCCCACCTGCATGGTCAGCCCGCCGCCGGTTGCACCTGCTGCAACGGTAGCAACAGAGGTCTCTTTATCCACAAGGATACCATGCTTGACTGTGACAGTAACACCCTCAAAGGCCTCAGCAGTAGCAGCTTCGGCAACTTTTTTGTCGACCACAGCGCGATAGGTAATGGAACCACCGGCAGCAGCACTGCCACTGGTGCTGTCAACTACAAAGGTAACTCCACCAATATTGCTAGCGGTATTGGCGCCATCAAAGGTCGTCAATGCCAAAGTGGTACCAGCCTGTGTGGCATTGGTAGTTGCGGTCAATGTCGCACTAGCTCCAAGACCAGCCAGTTTACCGCCCGAAAAAGTGAACGCACCGGCAGCAAAAGAGGTGGTGGCGCTTGCGCCGTTAGTATTGGCGACACCGCCAAGGTTGCCGTTAAGCAATTCAATACCGTTAAACTTGGTGGACTGCGCAACGCGGGTAATTTCTGCGGTCAGCGCATTTACTTCGTCCTGCACCTTGCCACGGTCGTCGGTCTGAATGGTGCCGTTGGCGGACTGGGTAGCCAGCTCGACCAGACGGTTTAGCATGCTGTGGGTTTCGGTCAGTGCGCCTTCAGCGGTTTGTACCAGCGAAATGCCGTCCTGTGCGTTCATCTTCGCTCTGTCCAAGCCGGTAATTTGTGCGCGCATTTTTTCGGAAATTGCCAGACCTGCCGCGTCATCGCCAGCACGGTTAATGCGGAAGCCGGAGGACAGCTTTTCAAGGTTCTTCTGAACCAGGCTGTTGTTGCCGCCCAATTGTCTGTGCGCGTTTAGAGCCATAATATTATGCTGAATAATCATAGTTTTTCTCTCCTTGATTTATTTTTTTGGCTGGGGGCTTTCCTTTTCCCCCGCTATATATTTTGCCCGCCGCCCGTCTGTGCACCGACGAACTTGGGGGCGCAATACCTTGTTTGGTGCTCTAACTATATCATCGCACAACCACCCGAAAAGTTAATAGCACAAAGTAAATTATTTTTGGGGCGGTGGGCTTAGCGCATCGCAAAAAGAAGCAGCCGCTCCACCGGGAGCGGCTGCTTCTTTTTGCTTTTTCCGGCTGCGAGCCGGAGCTTTTTTTTAAAATTATCTGAGGAGCTGTAGCACCTGCTGGGGCTGCTGATTGGCCTGTGCCAGCATTGCCTGTGCTGCCTGAGACAGAACGTTATTCTTGGTGAACTGCATCATTTCCTTGGCCATGTCCACGTCGCGGATACGGCTTTCGGCAGCGGTCATGTTCTCGCTGGTAACGCTCAGGTTGTTAATGGTGTGCTCCAGACGGTTCTGCAACGAACCGAGCTTGGAACGGTTGGCCGAGACGGTTTCAATGGCAGTCTTGATGGTATCGATAGAGCTGGCGGAATTGTCCTGTAACCGCAAATTCAAGGTATCAATGCCCAAGCCCGCGGAAGTCATGTTAGCAACAGTAACGTTGACCTTGTTAAAGGCTTCGGCAGTGTCGCCCACCTGCATGGTCAGCCCGCCGCCGGTTGCACCTGCTGCAACGGTAGCAACAGAGGTCTCTTTATCCACAAGGATACCATGCTTGACTGTGACAGTAACACCCTCAAAGGCCTCAGCAGTAGCAGCTTCGGCAACTTTTTTGTCGACCACAGCGCGATAGGTAATGGAACCACCGGCAGCAGCACTGCCACTGGTGCTGTCAACTACAAAGGTAACTCCACCAATATTGCTAGCGGTATTGGCGCCATCAAAGGTCGTCAATGCCAAAGTGGTACCAGCCTGTGTGGCATTGGTAGTTGCGGTCAATGTCGCACTAGCTCCAAGACCAGCCAGTTTACCGCCCGAAAAAGTGAACGCACCGGCAGCAAAAGAGGTGGTGGCGCTTGCGCCGTTAGTATTGGCGACACCGCCAAGGTTGCCGTTAAGCAATTCAATACCGTTAAACTTGGTGGACTGCGCAACGCGGGTAATTTCTGCGGTCAGCGCATTTACTTCGTCCTGCACCTTGCCACGGTCGTCGGTCTGAATGGTGCCGTTGGCGGACTGGGTAGCCAGCTCGACCAGACGGTTTAGCATGCTGTGGGTTTCGGTCAGTGCGCCTTCAGCGGTTTGTACCAGCGAAATGCCGTCCTGTGCGTTCATCTTCGCTCTGTCCAAGCCGGTAATTTGTGCGCGCATTTTTTCGGAAATTGCCAGACCTGCCGCGTCATCGCCAGCACGGTTAATGCGGAAGCCGGAGGACAGCTTTTCAAGGTTCTTCTGAACCAGGCTGTTGTTGCCGCCCAATTGTCTGTGCGCGTTTAGAGCCATAATATTATGCTGAATAATCATAGTTTTTCTCTCCTTGATTTATTTTTTTGGCTGGGGGCTTTCCTTTTCCCCCGCTATATATTTTGCCCGCCGCCCGTCTGTGCACCGACGAACTTGGGGGCGCAATACCTTGTTTGGTGCTCTAACTATATCATCGCACAACCACCCGAAAAGTTAATAGCACAAAGTAAATTATTTTTGGGGCGGCGCTATTTTTATCAGTAGCGGCGGGAGTTGTGCCCCGCGGGGGCTTGACAGGGGCGGGGCAGGGGGGTATAATAAAGAAACAAAAGGCACCACCTAAACCTTGGTGTCGCGGCGCGCGGCTACATATTCTGAGTATGTAGCCGCTTTATTGCGCCGTAATGGAAGTAGCCAGCATTACAATGACAAATATTGCAAAGGGGGCGGCCGTATGGCCGCCCCCTTTGAGCTGTCCGCTTATTCTAATACTACGTGAAACCAAAAATGGCTTCCTTTGCCATGCCGCCCATGGCGAGCGGGCTTACCGCACCGTCAGCTGTGCCAGCAGGAACTTGTCCCGGGGGGACAGGCGGGTAAAGTACAGCGTGTACGCGGTAGGGAAGGTGTGGACTTTTTTGCCGTGGGTTACAATGTAGTCAAAGGAAACCTCGCAGGAAATCCGGTTTTCATCGTACTCCACCATGTTGGTGACCTCAAAATGCTCAAAGGCATAGCTCTGGTGGTCAATGTACCAGCTGTTGTCCAGCTGCCGCAGGGTGCGTACCGCAGGGCCGTCCGGCAACAGGTAGGGGTACAGGTCGGCACGGCGCGCGTCGCGGCTCATAAAGCGCGCTTGCAGCTTGGCAATGGTGGTCGCCAGCTGGGTTATTTCGGTGCGGCGTGCCGGGGAAAGCTCCCGCACCAGTACCGTTTGGGTACCCTGCTCATTTTCGGTTATGGTACAGGCGGGCTGCCCCGGGGCAAGGGTAATTTCCGGCTGGTACAGCAGGCCGCTTAGCTGGTACTCCCACCGCTCCGGCGGGGGGAGCTGTCCCGGCAGGTCGGCAAACTGTGCGTCGGCAACGGTGACAGTGGTGGGCTTGTCCAGTGGCTTGCCGTTGACCAGCAGCGCTACCTTGCCCGGCGCGGTAATGGTGCAGGGGGGGTAGGCTTGGTACACGCCGCTTACCGACTGCGCCGTGTACAGCACACGGCCATGGGGGGACAGCCACCCGGAGTTGGTCAGGGTAATGGTTGCCACCCGTTTGCCGCCAGCCAGCGCGTGGTACAGCAGCTGCCCCTCGGCATTGGCCTTTTTTTCCGGCGCCAGCTTGTCCACCGGCGCAAAGCGCGCCGCCAGATATTTTTGCTGTGCCGCCACGTCCTCGTAGGGGCTCAGGGAAAAGCGATCCGCGCCCTCCAACAGGGCGTAATCGCCGCTTTTAATCTTGTCCAGCACCCCTTGCGCCACGCTCTGGGGTAGGCATTGCTGGTAGTCTGCCAGATTTTCCCACAACATGCCCAGCACCCAGCCGCTTACCAGCAGGTAGCAAAGCAGCAGACCCAGCATAAAAAACGGCCAGATGCGCCGGCGGGGCAGTACCGCCGCTGCGCCGGCTTGCTCCTCAATGACGGTTGTTAGCTTCATGATGAGGGTACCTCCTGCGAATCCGCGGTGGAGCTGCCGGATGATGCTGCCGCTGCCGCCGCTGCCGCCGCGGATTCACTGGCTGCCGCAATATAGGCCGGGGGCAAGGGCGCGGAAACCACAGTGTTTGCAAAGGCGTTGGGCGTGGTGGCATCCCCCGGGCGCCTGACCAAAATGGAGGTAGGCAGCTTGCGCGAACCGTACAACGACGCGCAGCGGGTAATAATCTCGTTTTCGTACACCAGCAGGGACGACGACCCGCCGTCCAGATTGGCCGCGTTGACCGCGCCGTACTGCTGCATAACATCGATTAGGTCGGCGTAGGAAGCCCCCAAGCTGTGGGGCTGGCGGCCATCAATGACCAGCAGCAGCACGCTGCCGTCCTTGCGCTGACCAATGGCCGTGCGCGGGTTCAGCCCGCTGCCCGCCCCGGCAACCTCCATGGGTTCGCCGTTGACAATCAGCCCCGGCGAAAAGCTCACCGCGTCGCGGATTCCCCGGTCAAGGGCTTGCTTGGCGGTCATTTTGCCCACGACCAGCTTGTTTTGCCGGTCAAAGCCAATGACCACATAGGAACCGTCCAGATAACCAGCCTTTAGCACACCGTCGCTAATGACAATGCCCAGCGGCTCACCGCCGGTGCCAACGCCGCCCTCGTCCATAAAGCCGCCGCCGTTTACCCCGGCCAGCGCGTTGTCACGCTTGACCATCTCCTCCACCCGCAGGCCGCCGGCGGTTTTGGAAAATGCCGCCGGTGTGCCCACATACAGGCGGGAGGGGTCATTAATAATCATCATCTTGCCCTTGTAGGTTGCACCCACAACCTCCTCTAGGGTTACGGCATTCAGGTCAAAGCCGGGTGCGTCCACAGGCGGCGGCTGCACCATGGTGGAGTCGGTCACGGTGTCACTTTGCAGCACGGCATTGCCGTCCAAAATGCCGGAAATGGTCTGCTGCGACAAAAACAGCCCCGGAATGAACTTTGCCGCACTGGTTTCCAGCGCCGAGACAACGAATAAATCCCGCGCGGCCGTGGACGGCCCCAAGCAAACAATGGTAATAGCGCCGGTCAGCAGCAGCAGCACTGCCACCAGCGTCAGCAAAATAACCTGTACGGTGCGACCCGCCGTGCGCCCAATGCCGCGCAGCAGGGGGTAGCCCTTTTTATGATAGTATAGTGGTTGGTGGTGTAGTGTCGGCATGGCTTGGTTTGTTTCCTTTCCTGAACACCCAGTCGCGCTGGATGGCAAAACTAATGAAGAACAAAACGCAGTCCACCAGCATCTTGGCGGGAATTTTGCAGCCGCTGCCAAAGACCAGCGCCAGTAGGTAAACCAGCCCATAGGAGGCCAGCATCTGCACCACGCACAGGCCATAGTACCGCAGCAGCGAGGACTTAACGTCGCCCTTGTCGTGGAACACCGACCGGCGGTTTAACAGGTAGTTGACCACCGACGACAAAATGCGGGCAAACAGCGTGCTGTACAGCAGTAGCTGGGACAGGGGCAGCGCCCGCAGCAGGGAACAGAACAGGGAAAACGCCAGCATGTCCACCACAAAGCTGAGCACCGAAGCCGCTACGAACTTGAACAGCAGCCGGTAAATGCGCAGGGAATCCAGCACGGGGTTAAAGTGGGAGCGCTTGTTTTCATCCTCGTACACCGTCTGGATGGGCAGCTGGGCATAGGGGATGCTCTGGGAGCGCAGCTCCAGCAGCATCTGGGTTTCGTACTCGAACCGGTCGCCGGGAATTTGCACAAACGCCTCCAAGTACTCCCGCCCAATGGCGCGCAGGCCGGTTTGCGTGTCGGAAATGGACAGACCACAGGCGGTTTTAAAGATAAACGAGGTCAGCCGGTTGCCCATGCGACTGCGCGGCGGAATGTCCGGCGACGAAAAGTCCCGCACCCCCAGCACTACCTGATGGGGGTTTTGCTCCAAGGCCTCGGCGCAGCGGCGGATGTCGGCGGGCAGGTGCTGACCGTCGCCGTCGGCGGTAACAACGCCCACATCGCTGGGCTCCTCCTGCAAAAAGTGGTGGAAGCCGGTTTTAAGCGCGCAGCCCTTGCCGCGGTTCAGCGGGTGCCGCAGCACGGTGCAGCCGCGCTTTTCGGCCTCCACAAAGGGAGCTTGGTGCTGGCTGTCGCTGCCATCATCAATAATGACAATGCTGGAAAATCCTTCGGAAATCAAGCCGCTTACCACCGTCAACAGTTTTTCGTCCGGGTTCAGTGACGGTAAAATGACAGTAACGTCCATAGGTTCAGTATGTCCTTTCCTAGTTTTTTAAGCTGGTCGGGGCTGGTTCCCCAAGACGCACCGGGGGGAACATGTTCAAACAAATCATTTTTTGCCACATCCGGCCCCACCGTGGTGCGGTACAACCCGAACTTGCGGCAGTCGTACGGCCCGCCAGCTTCCACAGTAAAGTACTGCTGCTGGGAACGGTGACAGGCAAAGCCGTCGGTAGCCGCTTGCAGTCCGGTTTTGCCGCCGAAGCTGTCCAGCGGCTGGCTCCAGTCCATGGTAACAGAATGCTCCGGCCACAGGTGGAGGTAGGTTTTTTTGGTGTCCCACGCGGGTTGGTCGGTAACCAGTGACGGGTCGGCGGCAGCAACCACCGACTGCTGCAAGGTAGCGGCATTCAGGCGGTGCGCGCCGTGGCCGTATTCACCGTGAATGTCGTGCCCCACAATTACCTCCGGGCGAAACCGCCGGATAAGGGCAATCTGGTAGTCCAGTACCGCCTGTGGGTCATAGATGGTTTTGGCATGCTCCAGCGACCCGCTGTACCTGTCGGGAAAGCTTGGAATGACCGGATAATGGCGCACTCCCACCGTCCACAGGCCGTTTAGCAGCTCGTGGGGGCGGTAGGGCTCGCCGTTGTGGTTAACCAGATAGGCCACCTGTACGGTTTTGCCCCGGTCGGTGTACACCGGCATGGCTCCGCCAAAGTACAGGTGCTCGTCATCGGCGTGGGTAGGCAGCAGCAGCAGGTCGGCCTTGGCGGCGGGCGGCAGCCAGCGCTGCACCTGGGGGGGCGGGGCTCCGGCACCCAACAGCCGCAGCTCGCACAAAGTGGCCTTGCCGTCAAAGACAAGGGAAAAATCGGTTAGTCCCCCGGGCAGCGCGGCAAACTGGTGCAGGTAGCCCTCCTGCCCCATGGAAACGCTGTCATGGGGGGTGGTCAACTGCCATGCGGCTGGCGGCACGTCCCAAATTAGGCTGAGGGCGTGGGCGGGGGCATCGGTGGTAATATGTACCGTGCCGCCGTCAGAGTAGCGGACGCGGGTGGTATAGTTGCCGTCGGTTAGCAGCTTGGCGTTGCCGTCACTGGTGGTAACAGCAGCTTGCGCGGTCAGGTCGGCAGCTTGCACAGTCAGGTCGGCAGCTTGCACCGTCAGGTCGGCAGCTTGC
>JAVVRO010000006.1:31572-32965 GCA_036654695.1 Angelakisella sp.
GTCGGCAGCTTGCACAGTCAGGTCGGCAGCTTGCACCGTCAGGTCGGCAGCTTGCGCGGTCAGGTCGGCAGCTTGCGCGGTCAGGTCGGCAGCTTGCGCGGTCAGGTCGGCAGCGGCAGCGGGGGCGGCAGCGCCTGACAGCGGCAGCAGCGCCAGCAGCAGCACCGGAAAAACCAGCGCCAGCAGCGCCTTGTATTTGCCCAAACAACCACCTCCAGACCCAAATAAATGGCGCAATAGTAGACATAATAACAGTATACCGTATATTTTGTAGCATGTATAGTATCCAAGCCGCAAATTTGTCATTTTTCCTAAAAAAACCTGTGATAAAGCCCTGCGGGACACAAAAAAGGAGCGGCAACCGCCGCTCCCCAGCAAGCCCTGTGCCGCCGGTTACCAAAACATCCGCAAAAGCAGCAGACTGATAACCCCCGGCACGCCCAGCGCCAGCGACACCGCCAGCGAAAAAAGATTGAACGGCAAAAAAACGCCGGTCAAAGCGGCGGTCAGGTTGACCAGCCCCATTGCCGCCAGCCCGCTTGCTGCCGACAAGGTAAGCGCACCCAAAAAGCGCCGCATGCGGTACAGCAGCACAACAATCAGCAAGCCCGCCGCCACAATGCCGGCCAGCACCGGCATGGCATCGGGCGCAAAGGTTACCCCACAGGAAACCCCTCCTTTACAGGCGCTACGCCTTCCAAACGTCGAATATTTTGCACCAAAAACTGCTGCTGCGCCGCCAGTGACTTGAGCCGGTAGACCGTACTGTCAATGAGCGCTTCGTCCTCGGCTAGGTCAAAGGCGCGTTCCGTGCGCGCAATCTCGTTTTGCACCTCGCGCAGCAGGGCACACAGGCCGGCGCGGGTCTCACACTCTTGCGCGCATCCCTGCGCCGTCCTTCCGGTTATCTGCGAAATCAGCTGTAGCAGCATATGGTCAGCTCCTCCGTAACTCTATTGTATGTTTCTCCCTCGCCAAAATATGCGGGGGATTTTATTAGAGTTTCGCCCAATCCGCCGCTGTTATGCAATAGCCGGTACAATGCAGGATTAAAAACAAAAAGTTGCAGAAACAGCAAAAAAGAACGCACCCCAAACGGGATGCGCTCTTTTTTGAGTATGCCTGTAAGCCGAGTTCTGTCGTGGACAACAATCTATCTACGCTGGGGGTTGCCCCACAGCTTTAGCCACCTTTTCGGAACACAGCGGGCCGCTGTTTGGCAGTCAAGCTGCCAGTCCCTGTGCGGTGTTGCTTCGGATAGGGTTTACATAGCTACGCGATCTCCCGCGCACTGGTGGGCTCTTACCCCGCCTTTCCATCCTTACCGGGCACTAGTCCCGGCGGTATCTCTCTGTTGCACTGTCCCTAGAGTCGCCTCCGGCTGCCGTTAGCA
>JAVVRO010000007.1:0-23139 GCA_036654695.1 Angelakisella sp.
ATTATAGCATCCAAACGACATGGTGTCAAGGAAAATCTCTTTTCTATTCGGTATCCCCCGGGGATGCCAGAGGCAGACTGACCGCAAATGCGGTGCCTGCCCCCAACTGGCTACGCACGGCAATAGTGCCCTTGTGCTGCTCGGTAATGTGCTTGGCAATGGAAAGCCCCAGTCCGGTACCGCCGGTTTGCTTGGAACGGCTTTTGTCCACGCGGTAAAACCGCTGGAAAATGCGGTCTAGGTGCTCCGGCGCAATGCCGATGCCGTCGTCGGCTACCTCCAACACGGCGTAGTCCCCCGCGCAGTCCAGCTTAACCCACACATGCCCGCCGGGGTGGTTATACTTAATGGCGTTTTCACACAGGTTTTGCACCAACTCGCGCAGCAGCGCCCGGTGTCCCAAAATGGGCGGCGGCGCGGCACCCTCCTGTCGCAGGGTAACCTCGGCTGACAGCGCCAGCGGCCGCAGGAACTGAATACATTCCTCGGCAACCTCGGCCAGCGAGCAGGGGGTCAGGTCAGGGAAGCTCTCCTCGTCCAGACGGGACAGGTGCATAATATCCTCCACCAGCGCCAGCAGGCGGGAGCTTTCCCGCACAATTCTACCGGCAAACAGCCGGCAGTCCTCGGGACTTTCCACCATGCCGCTTTCAATCATCTCCGCAAAGCCCGCGATGGAGGTAATCGGCGTTTTCAGCTCGTGGGACACGTTGGCCGAAAATTCCCGGCGCATGGCATCCAGCCCGTTTAATTCACAAAATTCACAGTGCTCGCAGTATTGTTCTCGTTCCATCATCTGCCCCCCGCCACAATTTTGTAGCCGACCCCGCGCACCGTCTGGATGCTTTCCCCCGCCGCGCCCAGCTTTTGCCGCAGCGACTTAATGTGTACATCCACCGTGCGGCTCTCGCCCTCAAAGTCAAAGCCCCACACCGCTTCCATCAGCTTTTCGCGGCTTAATACCAATCCAATGTTTTTAATCAGATAGGTTAGCAGCTCAAATTCCTTGAAGGTCAGGGCGATCTCCTCGCCGCCAACCGTCACCACATGGCGGCTGATATCCACTGCAATGTCATTGAGCAGCAGCGTTTCCGGCGAAAAATTGTTGTTGACCCGGCGCAGCACCGCCCGTACCCGGGACATCAGCTCCATGACCCCGAAGGGCTTGGTGATGTAGTCATCCGCGCCCTGATCCAGCCCCTTTACTCGGTCATATTCTGACGCCTTGGCCGTCACCATAATCACCGGCACGCCGGCGGTATCGGCATTTTGACGCAACCGCTTTAAAATAATCAGGCCGTCCTCCCCGGGCAGCATAATATCCAGCAAGATTAATGCGGGCAGCGGCTGCTCCCGCAGTGCTATCATTAATCCGGCAGCATCTTCAAATCCGGCAGTTTCGTAACCGCCCGAACGCAGCGCGTACAGTACCAGCTCCCGAATGCTTTCATCGTCCTCCACGCAGTAAATCCGCTCCGTAAAACCACATCCTTTCCAATCGGCGCACAGGCAAGGCCTGTTCCACAATAAAAGACCCGCCGCATCCGCTATTCTGGTTGCTGCTGCATCTTGTGGGTGACTATAAGAATAGTATAATGCTCTTTGCGCTGTAATACAAGGTATTCCTTTCTTCTTGCAGCTGTCCTTCTTTGCAGTTTTTATTCATCTTTTTGCTTTTTTAGCATAAACCTATCCTGTAAAGACCTGCACCGCCTACCGGTAAAAATGCGGTAAAGAAGAAGGCGCTGGGTAAAATCTCGGTAAAGTAAGGAACTGCTGTCCCACGTTATCCTTGCCTGCCCCACGGCAGAGAAAAGCTCCTCCCTTGGGGTGGGGGGAAAGGTGGTTGCAGCCCTGCAAAATTGCGTCAAACAAAAGGAGAAACGGAGGAGTAGGCATGGAGATACGCATCATTACCGCCATGGTCGCCCCCCTGCGCGTTCAGCCGGACAGCCGTGCGCTGCTGTGTGACGAGCTGCTGTGCGGCAGTACCGCCGAGCTGCTGGAGCAGCGCCGGGACGGCTGGTGCCACCTGCGCGCGGCGCACGGTTACACCGGCTGGACCGAGCAAAAAAACCTGTCGCGGGAAGTCCGCGCCCAGCAGTGGCTGGAGCACCACAAGCCGCAGCTGGTGGTAACCGGCAGTGTGGTTGACCTGCAGCTGGAGCCCCGCGTCCGCGCCCTGTCGCTGGCAACACTGCTTCGGGGCAGCGTGGTGCTCCAGGACGGCGAGCTACAGGACAGCTGGCTGCCGGTGGAGCTGGCCGATGGCAGTCGGGGGTGGCTACCGTCGCTGCACCTGTCGGCTTACCCCCTAGGCGCAGGGTGGGGGGAGGCCGCGCTGCGGGACAGCATCTGCACACTGGCGCTGCGCTACTTGGGCTGCTGCTACCGCTGGGGCGGCAAAACGCCTTTGGGCATTGACTGCTCGGGGCTGACCTCCCAGGTGTACCTTTGCCACGGCATTGTCCTGTGGCGCGACTCGGCCTTGACTGCCGGGTACGCGGCGCGGGCAATTCCCCGGGAGCGGCTGGCACCCGCCGACCTGCTGTACTGGAAAGGACACACGGCGCTGTACTTGGGCGCGGGGCGCTACCTGCACGCCAATGCCACGGCGGGCGGGGTGTCGCAAAACAGTCTGCTGCCCAGCGACCCCGACTATCGGGAGGATTTGGCGCTGTCACTGACCGGCTGCGGCTCGGTGTTTCCACGGTAGCCACCCTCACAGCGCAAGGGCAGAAGGGGTGATATCGTAGTTTCCCTAGACAGGAATGCTTTTTGCAGTTTGTGGAGCTGCCATCCTCCCCTCACGGGGTAATTCTATCGGCCGGACAGCCAAAAAAATCCGCCCCCCGCAGGACTGTAGCAGTCCCGCCCGGAGCGGATTCCTTGTGTTTTGTATAAAAATGTTTTTCCAGTCCCAAAGGAACAGGCGGTGTCAGTGCAACCAGAACAGCTGCAACAGCACCAGCACCACAAAAAACACGCCGATAAACAGCAGTGCCAGCTTGAGCGAGACTCCCAACGCCGCTTTGAGCATGGCGCGGCGCTCTGCCTTGGTTAGCTGCAACAGCTCACCGTTGGCGGGTGCTGCCTTGCGTGCAGGGTCGTACCACTTCATGCCGCTCAGGTTCATGTCGGCAACGGTGCGGCCATCATCCTCAAAGTCCTGCTTTTTACCCTGCTTGCTCATGCTTTGTTGTCGTGCGGCGCAGGGGCAACCTTGTCGTAGACAGTACCCTTGTCGCAAAGGTGGCAGGCAACAAAGTGGTTGTTCCCCACATCGTGGTAGTCCGGGCGCTGGGTCTTGCAACGCTCCATGCAGCTACTGCAACGGGTATGGAACTTGCAGCCGGAGGGTGGATTGGCCGGCGAAGGAATGTCGCCGGACAGAATAATGCGGTTCATCTTTGCTTCGGGGTCGGGGACAGGTACCGCGCTGAACAACGCCTTGGTGTAGGGGTGCAGCGGGTTTTTAAAGATTTCATCCTTGGAGGCCATCTCCACCATGTTGCCCAGATACATCACGCCCACATCGTCCGAAATGTGCTCGATTACCGACAGGTCGTGGGAAATAAACAGGTAGGAAAGGTTGTGCTCCCGCTGAAGCTCCGCCATCAGGTTAATAATCTGCGCCTGAATGGAAACATCCAGCGCCGAAACCGGCTCGTCGCAGATAATTAGGCTGGGGTTTAACGCAAGCGCCCGGGCAATGCCGATGCGCTGGCGCTGCCCGCCGGAAAACTCGTGGGGGTAGCGGTCGTAGTAATAGCTACGCAAACCGCAGATTTCCATAATGTTTTTGACATAGGTTGCATGGTCGGCCTTGCTGACAATGCCATGCTCCCGCACGCCCTCGCCCACAATTTCGCCCACCGGCATTCTGGGACTCAGGGAGCTGTAGGGGTCTTGGAAAATCAGCTGCATCTTGGGGCGCAGTGCCCGCATCTGCTTTTTGTTTAGGGTAAAGATGTCCTGCCCGCCAAAGATAACCGAACCGCTGGTTGCTTCGTGCAAGCGCAGGATGGTACGGCCAACGGTGGTTTTGCCGCAGCCGGATTCGCCCACCAGTCCCAGCGTTTTGCCCCGACCAATGGTAAAGGAAACATCATCCACAGCCTTGACGTGTCCGGTTACGGTCTGCATTAGGCCGGACTTAATGGGAAAATATTTCTTGAGGTTTTTTACCTCCAGAATCATTTCTTCTGACATTTCGCTGCCTCCTCCTCGTACCGCCAGCACGCAACCTTGTGCGTCTCGCTGATGGCCAGCATCTCCGGGTACTTGCCCCCGCACTTCGCGACACACTTGTCACAGCGGCTCTTAAAGTAGCAGTAGTCCGGCATGTTAATGGGGTTTGGCACCTGCCCGGGAATGGAATACAGGCTATCCACAATTTTGCCCGGCACCGGCTTGCTGTTCAGCAGACCAATGGTATAGGGGTGCAGTGGGTTTTTGTAAATCTCCAGTGCGGTACCCTGCTCCACCACGCGACCGGCGTACATGACCACCACATAGTCAGCCATTTCGGCAACCACGCCAAGGTCATGGGTAATCAGCAGAATGCTGGCGCTAATCTTGTCCTTGAGCTTGCGCATCAGGTCAAGAATCTGTGCCTGAATGGTAACATCCAGCGCGGTGGTCGGCTCGTCGGCAATAATCAGCTTGGGCTGGCAGGACAGCGCCATGGCAATCATGACACGCTGGCGCATTCCCCCCGACAGCTCGTGGGGGTAGGAATGGTAGATGCCCTCCGCCCGGGCAATGCCCACGGTTTCCAGCATCTCAATGCTCATTTTACGCACTTCGTCTTTGTTTTTGCCGGGCATGTGCAGCAAAATAGCCTCGTCCAGCTGCTTGCCGATGGTAAACACCGGGTTCAGGCTGGTCATGGGCTCTTGGAAAATCATGGCGATTTCCTTGCCGCGCACCTCGCGCATTTTCTCCTCGGGCAGTCGGGTCAAATCCACCACCCGGTTGTTGTTGTTAAAGCGAATGCTCCCGTCCACAATCTGCCCCACCGGCCCTTGCAGCAGGCGCATAATGGACAGGGACATCACGCTTTTGCCGCAGCCAGATTCCCCCACGATGCCAACGGTTTTGCTGGCGGGGATGTCAATGGACACTCCATCCACGGCCTTGACCGTGCCGGCGTCGGTGTAAAAGTAGGATTTTAAATTCTCTATTTCCAGCAAGTTGTCCTTGGAGCGCATGGTTGTCGTGTAGTCCGCTTCCGGAATGGAGTCGGAGGACAGATGCTTGCGCTGGACCTTATCCGCTTTGTAGGCCACCTTGTTCAGTTGTGCAATTTCCTTTAGCCGAAGCTGATTGGCCTGTTCAGCCGCTTTTTGTTCATTCTTATTCACAATTAGCCCCCATGCCTTTCCTCAGCAATTATCGTTTCATCTTGGGATCGAACGCGTCACGCAGGCCGTCCCCCACAAAGTTAAAGGCCAGCACGGTCAGGCAGATGAGAACGCCCGCCGGTACCCACATAAACGGATAGTTGGTCATGACCACAGGGTCGTTGACCATCTGGACAATTTTGCCCCAAGAGGCATAGGGATGGGGTACGCCCATTCCCAAAAAGCTCAATGCGCTTTCCATCAGAATCGCGTCGCCAATGCCCAGCGTGGTAATAACAATCAGCTGGGGCATGACGTTGGGAATCAGGTGGCGGAAAATCTTTTGGCGGGTAGTCAGACCTACCGCTTCGGTGGCGACCATGTACTCCTGCTCCCGCAGGGACAGAATCTGTCCACGCACCATACGCGCAACACCGGCCCAGCCCAAAAAGCCAAAGGCCAGCATCAGGTAAAATATCTTGGACTGCTGGGGCACCTTGAGGGTTGCCAGAATGGAACCGATAATCAGCAGCACCGGGATGGTGGGGATACAGAAGAACACCTCCACCACGCGCATAATTGCCATGTCCACCCACTTGCCAAAAAAGCCTGCCAAGCCGCCGAGGATAACGCCGATGACCAGCTCGATGGCCATAACCACAAAGCCGATGAGCAGCGAAATGCGTCCGCCGTGCATTAGTCGGGTCATAATGTCCATGCCGTCCTTGTCGGTTCCCAACAGGTGGCGGGCGCTGGGCGGCTGCTTGTTAAAAATGGATACACCCTCCATTTTGGAGGTGTCCGCCTTGGCATCCAGAATCTCCTGCCCGTTTTGGGAAAAGAACATCTGATATTCGCCATAGGGGGAAAACATCGGCCCGAAAATGGAAAACAGAATCATTGCGCCCAGAATAACTAGGCCTGCAATGGCCAGCTTGTTGCGCAAAAAGCGCTTCATGACAAGCCCCATGGGGGTAATCTTGGCTGCGTCACCCTCGTAGCTGACGTCCGCCTGAATTTCATCCGCGTGGAACTGCAACGGATCCGGTTTCTTTTGATTCATACTGAAATTCATTCCTTTCCTGTCAGCTTTGTCAACTGTAACGCACCCGTGGATCAACCACAGCGTACAAAATATCGGAGAACAGTGTTCCTATCAGTGTCAGCACCGCAAGGAACATGTTAAAGCCCATAACAAAGGGAATATCGCCCAGCTTCAGGCAGTCAAAGGCCGTTTTGCCAATGCCGTCGATGGCAAAGACCGTTTCGGTAATAATCGCTCCTGCAAACAGCCCCGGAATCATGCCGCCCACCAGCGTTACCAGTGGAATGAGGGTGTTGCGGAAGGCGTGGGTGTAAATAACACTGTGCTCCGACAGCCCCTTGGCACGGGCGGTACGGATGTAGTCCGCATTTAGCACCTCCAGCATGTTGGTACGGGTATACCGCATCAGCGCGCCAATGCTGGTAATGGCCAGCACACAGATGGGCAGAATGAAGTGCCAGCCCATGTCCAGCACCAGCCGGAAGCCCTCGTAGTCCTCCCGGGCAGTAATCATGCCGGATAGGGGCACCCACTTTAGCCCAATGGCAAAGATGCGCTGTAGCACCGCCGCCAAAAAGAAGGACGGCACCGAGATGCCCACAATGGCCACACCGGTAAGGGCGTAGTCTATTTTAGAATATTGCTTGGTTGCGGAAAGAATGCCCAGCGGAATAGCCAGCATCAGCTCAATGACAAAGGCAGTTGCCGCCAGTGCAAAGGAGTTCCACATTTTTTTGCCAATAACCTTGGTGACCGGCAGGTTGTAGGCAAAGGAGGTGCCCATGTCGCCGGTAATGGCTTTGCCCAGCCACTGAACGTAGCCTTCCACAATGCCCTCATCCAAGCCGTAGATGCGGCGCATGTTTTCCTTCATCTCGGCCGTAATGCGGGTATTGCCGGAGGTGACATTTTGTACATAGTCGGAGGGCATCATCCGAATTAAGCCGTAGAGCAAAACAGACACACCCCACAACACCAAAAGACTGACGAGCACTCTGCGGATAATGTATTGCTTCATTGTTGCAGTTCCGCCTTTCTAATACTGTATTTTACACAAATCAGGATATCATGTTTGGGATAGCCGCAGGTGCCTCCCATGGGCTATTACAAACATGGTATCCCGCAAAAGAGATTCTTTTGCACAAATCTCTTGCAAGGTACCTGTTGACAAAAACGCACAAAACGGACGAGTCGGTAGCAGATGGCGCCGGCTTGCGCCGGCGCCATCTGCCTTTGCTCGTTCCGTTGCTGTTAAACTATTTTGCTACGGTTGCCAGGTTCCAAATTTCCTTATCCCAAGTGTAGAACGGGGTCATGTCCTTGGGCAGGGTGGTAATGTCAACAATCTCGGGATTGACAATTACCATATTTTTTCTCTGGTAGAAAGGCATTTCCACCGCTTCATCCATAATCATGTCCAAGCACTTGGAGTACAGCTCCTTACGCTTGTTGATGTCCAGCGTAGAACGCGCGTCCATCATTAGCTTGTCGAGCTCCTTGTTGTTCAGGTGGTAGGGGTTATCGGTCGATTCGCTGTTGTAAACCTGATACATATCGGGGTCGATGGTTGCCTGCCATGCCATGCACCACATATCGGCAGTACCGGCCTCTACGTTGGTGACCAGCACGTCAAAGCCAACATCCTGCAGCACCAGCTCCGCGCCAAGCTCGGCCATATCGGCCTTTAGCTGGGTGAACATGGGCTTGGAGGGGTGGGTGTTCAGGTCGCCGACAAATGCCTCGACCTTTAGCTGCTTGCCATTTTTAACCAGCTTGCCGCCTTCGTCTTTGTAGCCGGCAGCAGCAAAGTACTTCTTGGCATCGTCCTTGCTGTAGTTGTAGTAGGGCTTGCAGTCGGTGGGGTAAGCCCAGGAAACCTTGGACATGGGGCGCTCAATGACACTTGCCATGTCGCCGAAGGCAGCTTCCACGGAGGGGCCGCGGTTCAGCAGCGACATCAGTCCCTTACGGACATTCTTGTCCAAACGCGCCGCGCTCATACCAACATAGCCATAGCCGAGGTTGTCAATCAGCAGAACTTCAATGCCTGCATCCTTGGCGGCAGTAATGGTTTCCAGCGCAGCTGCGGGGTCAGCAACGTCCACGTTGCCCAGCTTGACGGATTCCAGCTTGGCGGATTCGTCCGTGACCTGATACTTCAGCTTGGCAGTCTTGGGGGTGCCGCGCCAGTAGGTCAGGTTCGCTTCCAAGGAAACCACGTTGTTTTCAAAGGAGACAAACTTGTAGGGGCCGGTGCCCATGGGGGTGCCGCTCTTGGCCTTTACGCCGTCAAGCTTGCCCTTTTTAAAGCCTTCGCCGTAGTACTTCTGGGGGATAATCGGAATACCGGCAACTTCCCAAATGGCCTTGGGGTCAATGCCGTCGATGGTAACAGTGATGGTTTTGTCGTCAATCTTCTTGACGCCGGAAATCTCCGGAACCTTGTTACCGCCGGTGACTGCCAGTGTCTCGCTGATGTACTTGTCTTTTAGTCCCTTGCTATAGTTTTCAATCGCGGTGGGGAGAGTGTCGCTCTCGTAATACACGCCGCCCTTGGCAAGGTCCTTGTCGGGCACGCCGTATGCTGCAACCAGTTCCTTTACCACAGCGGCAATGTCGGCCTCGGAGGGGACATATGCCTTAATCTTCTTGTCAATCTCGGCAAGCTTGGTGGCAGCGTCGGGGTCGTCATAGCGGTATTCGTTCAGTCCCTGTACCGGAATGGCATAAAATGTCATTTTTCCATCATAGGTAGGGTCGCACAGAACTTTAACCGCAAAAATCATGTCGTCTGCGGTGGGCTTTGTGCCGTCCGAGAAAATAACTTCATCCTTCAGGGTCAGGGTGTAAGTCGTTTCATCGGGGGTGCCGTCACCGTTTTTGTCGGTAGTGACAGGCTCTGCAAATTTGCAGATAGAGTCACAGGGGGCACCGGCACGGTCATTGTCCAGCGCGAACTCAATCACCTTATTGTATACGTTCAGGTCAGGGACAGAGTTGCCGAACAAGGGGGTGAACTGCCCGTTGATGTCATCCGAAGACACAACGATGGTTCCGGTCGGCGCAGCGGCCTTGTCACCTGCGGGGGTTGTGGCCGAGCCCGAAGCCGAAGCCGACCCCGAAGTGGCAGGGGCTGCAGGGGTCTTGCCGCACGCGCCCATGGCAACTACCATGACTACGGCCAGCAATGCAGCCAACAGTTTTGTTGTTTTTTTCATTCTAATCCTCCTAAAATCGTTTCTTCCGCCTTTGGCCGGTCGTGCCGCCAGCGGCCTATATCAAGCGTGGCAGATTGCCTGCGCCGGATACCATAATGCAACTTGTGGGAATGCTGAGCTTCACCTTCTGGAAATTATACACTTAATAATAACCGATTGCAATCGGTTTGTCAATTTGTTTTACAGGATTTGTGTAGGAAGTTGGAATCTTTTTGTCCCCAAAAATCCCGAAAGCACCGCCTTTCCAGTGGCATTTTCAGCCGCTGCGGGCAAAAAAAGCCTTTTCTGCGGCAGCATTTGCACTTTGTGCCGTGACTCGGTGGCTGGAAACCGGCCTTTCTGTGACAGGGCAACAATGTCGCGGAACATTGTCCTCCGTACGCGGAATGTGACGCGCGACTTGCCAAATCCTGCAAGAATGGTCGTAAAAGCGTCATAATTGCTGCAAATCGTAAGGGGTCTCCTGATAAACATAGTAATTCAGCCAGTTGGAAAACAGCAGGTTTGCGTGGCTGCGCCAGCGAATGGGCGGCTTTTTGGAGCTGTCACCGTCAGGGTAGTAGTTGACCGGCATGGCAATGGGCAGTCCTTTGGCCAAATCGCGATGGTATTCATCATGGAGGGTGTGGCGGTCGTACTCGGAATGCCCGGTGACAAAAATCTGCCGGCCGTCGCGGCTGGCGGCAAGGTACAGCCCTGCCCCCGGCGAGGTGGACAGAATTAGCAGCTCCGGAATGGCGGCAACCTCGGCCTCCCGCACCGTGGTATGGCGACTGTGGGGCGCCCAAAACTGCTCGTCAAAGCCTTGCAGCAGTGGGAAGTTCTGCACCGAAAGTCCGTGTAGGAAGATGCCGAACAGCTTTGTGTCCAGCGGGTATTTTTTGACCCCGTAGTGGTGGTACAGCCCCGCCTGCGCACCCCAGCAGATGTGCAGAGTGGAATAGACATTCCGGCGGCTCCAATCCATAATTTCGCACAGCTCCGGCCAGTAGTCAACCTGCTCGAAGTCCAGCAGCTCCACCGGCGCCCCGGTAATAATCATGCCATCATAGCGGTTGTCTTTAATTTCATCAAAGGTATGGTAGAAGGTAACCAGATGCTCCGCAGCGGTGTTCTTGGACTGATGGGTACCGGTTTGCAGTAAATCCACATCTACCTGCAACGGCGAGTTGCCCAACAGCCGCAGCAGCTGGGTTTCGGTTTCTATCTTTTTTGGCATCAGGTTCAGGATGACAATGCGCAGCGGGCGGATATCCTGCCGGTCGGCGCGGTCGGTGGTCATTACAAATATGTTTTCCTGTTCGAGGACAGAAAATGCGGGGAGCCGGTCTGGAATTTTAATTGGCATAGGAGTCACTCCTTTTGTGGGTTACCGGGCGCAAGGCAAAAGGTTCGCCTGTCCCGTTTGGTTGCTATATTATACACCCAAGCGTTTCGCCTGTCCAGAAAAACGGCAAAAGAGGGCGGAAGCATTCCGTCCTCTTTTAGCATCTGCGTTTAAAACCCTGTTACAGCGAGTTTAGGTAACGCATACTGCGTCCCGCGTCCTCCACGCCATTGGGTCTGGGTGCGTCATTTTCCACCACTGCCCAAGGGATGTTTAGCTCATTCCCCGCCGCCACCAGTCCGGCAATGTCGTTTTTGCCCTCGCCCAGCGCGGTTAGTCCCGCATCGGTGTGGGTGCCGTCCCCGTCCTTTAGGTGAATAATGCCAATGTGCTGCCGGTGCTCTCGCAGGTAGGCAACCGGATTTTCCCCCGCGACAAACACCCAGTAAAGGTCGGGCTCCAGCGGGCAAGCCTTTTCAATCGCATCAATGGGGCGCGCGCCGTCCACCAGCTTAAACTCGTGGGAATGGTTGTGGTACAGCAGAGGAATGCCCCGCTGTACCGCTGCCGCGGATACTGTATGAATCAGCTGCAGCGTTTTGGTAAGCGCTGGAGTGCTGTCCGCGTCGCTCCAAGGGAGCACAATCCAGCACAGCCCCAGCGTAGCGGCATACTCCAAGGTCTGCTCCAGCTTGTCGGGGGTCAGCTGGTCTGCTTCCATGTGGGCGGAAACCGCCTCCAAGCCGATGCGTTGCAGCTCGGCCTTTAGCGCGGCGGCCGTCATGCCAAAGAATCCGGCAAACTCCACGCCCTGATAGCCCAAGGCTTTGACCTGCTCCAGCGCGGCAACCAGTGTTTTTCCATCGGTTATGCCGTCCCGCAGGGTATACATTTGAATGGCGTATTTCATAGTCTCACCTTTAGCGAGCTGCCGGTTCTGGCGGATTCAAAGATTCCGTCAATCACCTGCATGACCCGCATCGCCTGCTCTGGCTTGACCACCAGCTCGGCAAGCCCAAGGTCGGCATCCCGGAAGTTACGGTAGTAGTCGCGGGCATCGGTAGTGACCTCCGGCAGCGCAAGCTCCTCCAAGGTTTCCTTGGGGCGGGGCGCCATGGTACGGGTAGGACCCGCTTCGGTGTACACAATGCCCTCCTCCCAGTGCATTTCGCTGCTCTTGGCACGGACAATTTTACCCTCGCAGCCAAACGAGTCAATCTGCGCGGTGCCCTTGTCGCCGCTGATGTGCCAGCGGGGCAGGTTAATAAAGGTATAGGTATCCACCTCCACCAGAGCCGAAAGGCCGTTTTCAAACCGCAGCAGCACCTTGAAGTTATCATCCACCGTGGGGTACTTCACCGACAGCAGGTGGGCGTAAATTTCGGTCACCGGGCTATCGGTCATCCACATCACCTGGTCGATGAGGTGAACGCCCCAGTCCAGCAGCATTCCGCCGCCGGCTACCGGCTCGCAGCGCCAGTCGCCGGGAATGCCCTTGGAGCCCTGTACCCGGGATTCAATGTAGAACGGCTTGCCCACCAGCCCTTGGTCAATCAGGCTGCGCACCATGGCGTAGTCCCTGTCCCACCGGCGGTTTTGGTGTACCGAAAACTGCTTGCCGGTCTGGCGGCTTACCTCCAGCACCTCGGCCAGCTCGGCGGCGTTCATCATCACCGGCTTTTCGCTAATGACGCTTTTGCCGGCGCGCATGGCGGCAATGGCCAGCGACTTGTGGAAGTTGTTGGGAGTGGCAATGAGCACCGCGTTTAGGTCGGGCATTGCCAGCAGCTCCTCCAGCGTATCCACCCCCAGCAGTCCCTTGGAACGTGCTTTTTCTACTTTTTTAGGGTCAATGTCGTAGACTGCGCCAATGCGGATGTCCTCCAGCGTGGAAATGCGATCCACATGGTGGTTGCCCATGCCACCGTAACCAATCAGGCCTATTTGATACATCATGGTAATTCCTTCCCTTATGCCCAGTACATGGTTTGCTTGTTCTGGTCAAAAATCATAGTGCGCTGCAAAAATGCAATCGCTTTTTCCAGACCCTCTTGGTTGGTCATCAGGCCGTCCTCGTGCTCAATAGAAATGACGCCGTCGTAGCCCTGCTTGGCCAGCTCGCTGAAAATGTCACACCACACCTGCTCGCTGTGGCCGTAGCCGACGGTGCGGAACACCCACGGACGACCCGCAATGTCGGTAAAGGAGCCGGTATCCAGCACGCCGTAGGTGGCGGTGTTGCGCTGGTCAATCTTGGTGTCCTTGGCATGGAAGTGGTGGATGGCCTTTCCGCCCAAAAGCCGGATGGCCGCAACCGGGTCAATGCCCTGCCAAAACAGATGGGAGGGGTCAAAGTTCGCGCCAATGACCGGACCCACCGCCTGCCGCAGCTGCAACAGGGTCGAGGGGTTGTAGACGCAAAATCCGGGGTGGATTTCCAGTGCGACCCGCACACCGTGATCCTCGGCAAACTTGCCCGCTTTTTTCCAGTAGGGAATCAGCTTTTCGTTCCACTGCCATTCCCGCACCTTGCGGTGGTCGTCCGGCCAAGTGGCAACCGCCCAGTTCGGGTACTTGGAGCCGTCACTGTCGCCGGGGCAACCGGAAAAGGTTACCACCGTCTTTACTCCCAGATGCTCGGCCAGCAGTACCGCCGCTTCAAACTCCTCGTTGTCGCGGCTTGCAATCTCGTGGTTGGGGTGTACCGCGTTGCCGTGTACCGACAGCGCCGATATTTCCAGTCCGTGCCGCTGTACCGTTTCCAGCATTTCATCGGCAAGGGCAAGGTTCTTCATAAACTTCCGTGCGTCGCAGTGCGCCGTTCCGGGCGAACCGCCGCAGCCAATTTCCAGCTGCTGCACTCCAAGGCTTTTCAGGTAGCCGGCCGCGTCATCCAAGCTGCGGTCGCCCAAGCATACGGTCATAACTCCCAGTTTCATTGTTGTTTTCCTCCATTAAGTATAGTAGAGCAACCGCTCCTATCAGTCAAAATAATAGGGCTTGCCGGTCTTGGCAGATTCGTAGATGCCATCCAGAATCCGTGTTACCGTGGCAGCCTGCTCCGGCAGCACCCGCAGCTCGCCCTCGCCCAGAACCGCCTTGGCAAAGGTTATCTGCTCCACAACCTCGGGAGCCTGCACTACGCTGTCATAAAAGTCCACGCCGCCCACGGCAAAGCTGGGCTTGGTGACATACTCCACGCCGTTGCAAACGCCGTTTAACCGCAGTCCGTCCTCCATGTCCGCGCCGGCCTTGGTGCCGCAAAGCACCGTCTGCGCTTCGTGTACATCCAGCGTGTTCAGTGCCCAGCTGGACTCCAGCACAATGGTTGCCCCGTTTTCCATGACCACAAACCCAAAGGCGCTGTCCTCCACGGTAAATTCCTCGGGCTTCCAGTCGCCCCACGCGTTACCGGTTTCGGTGTCGTTGTTCAGCTTGTGGTAGGTGGTGCCCACAACATACTTGGGCTTGTAGTTGTTCATGGTCCACAGTGTCAGGTCAAGGGCATGGGTGCCAATGTCAATCAGCGGCCCGCCGCCCTGCTCGTACTCGTTAAGGAACACGCCCCAAGTAGGAACCGCACGGCGGCGAAGTGCCTTTGCCTTGGCATAGTAAATCTCGCCCAAGGTGCCTTTTTCGCATTCGCGCTTCAGGTACAGGCTGTCCTGACGGCAACGGTTCTGGTATCCAATGGTCAGCAGCTTGTTGTTTTTCTTGGCTGCCTCTATCATTTTGCAGGCCTCGGTATAGTTAATGGCCATGGGCTTTTCACACAGGACGTTTTTACCCGCGTTCAGGGCGTCCACGGTCAGGGCAGAGTGGGAGCGGTTGGGGGTGCAAACATAGACAATGTCCAACTCCAGCTTGAGCATCTCCTTGTAGTCCACAAACACTTTTGCGTCGGCCACGCCGTACTTGCCCGCAGCGGTAACCGCGCGCTCCTCGATAATGTCACAAAATGCTACCATGTCTACCATGCCTACGGTTTTAATTGCAGGCAGGTGTTTGGAGTTTGCAATGCCTCCGCATCCAATAATTCCGGCTTTCAGTTTACTCATGGTGTTTTTCCTCCAATAGTTTTGTTGTAAGTTCGTTGTTTCTGCTGTTGCAGTTATGCTACTCTTACAGTATAATGAAAAAAAAGGCGAATGTCGTGTCATTCGTCATTAATCAAGTGACAAAAAATGCTACCAGCGAAGGAGGCTCCCCCATGATAGGCACCTATGAAATTGTGCGCGATGCCAACAACTACCCCGATTGCTGGCGCTCCAAAAACAACGCCTGTATTGCCCATTTTCACAGCTCGCTGGAAGCTTTATATCTGCTGAAAGGAACCATGCAGGTAACGCTTAACGGCCAGTGCTACCCCCTGCGCCCGGGTCAGGTTGCCATTTCGTCCAGCTACACCCTGCACAGCTACGAAACACCGGACAGCAGTCAGTCCATTGTGCTGACCGTGCCGCTGGACTTTGTACCGTCGGTGCAAAAGCTGCTGACCCACCGGCGGTTTCAAAATAGCATTGTCACCGACAACACCGGCGGCGAGCTGCTGCACTGCCTAACGCGGATGACCGAATACCGCGGCAAGCAGGAGTTCAGCCCCACCGTGCTCAAGGGCTATGTCTACACCGGCGTGGGACTGCTGGTGGAGCTGGCCGGGCTGGAGGAAATTGAAAACCGCCACGGTGCCGACTTTTCTCGCGAGGTGCTCATCTACATCCAGCAGAATTACCTCTCGGAAATTACAATCGACTCGGTGGCGGCTAATTTCGGCTATTCCAAAAGCCGGTTTTCGCATCTGTTTTCGGAGCTGTTCGGCTACACCTTTTGCCAGTACCTGAATGTGCTGCGCTGTCGTTATGCGGCCGCACAGATTATTAACGAAAATGCAAGCCTGATTGACGCTGCCATGAGCGCGGGGTTCCAGAACATCCGCACCTTTTACCGCAACTTCCATCAGGTGTTCGGGGTGACCCCCAGTCAGCTGTTGGAGCGTTACCAAAGCGGCCGCATCAGCAAAATAACGCTGGGGTTAAGCGGGGTAATGCTGGAACGCCCCTAGGCGGGGGCGCTTACCTGACAAAGGTGCCTTTGCCCCCGCAGATGGGGCAAAAGGGCGTAGCCTCGCTCTGCACCTGCCCACACAGAATGCAGGCCGCGGGGCGGGGTTTTTCCGCGACTGTGCCCGGTTGGGTGGTTCCAATGCTCGTTTCGTTCGGGCGGCCACTGTCCGTTTCGGCTACTGCCTTGGGGGACTGCTCCTCGGCCGGCATCAGCGGTGCCAGCAAGCGCTCCAAAAACTGACGCTCGTGGTCGTATTCAATGGAAGCAATACGGGTAAACATTGCCCCAATATCCGGGAACCCATCCTCCTGCGCCTGTTGCGCAAAGGCCGGGTAGATGTTTTTCCATTCGTTATTTTCACTGTTTGCCGCTCGGGTCAGGTTCTCGATGCTGTCCGCCTGCTCGTTCAGCAGTCGCAGCCAGATGGTCGCATGCTCCCGCTCGCTCTGCTCCATCCGCAAAAACAGAGCTTCCACATCGCTGTGCCCCTCGGCTTGCGCCTGCATGGCGTAAAACAGATATCGGCAGCGCGCCTGTGCTTCACCGGCAAAGGCCGCACGCAGGTTTCGCTCGGTTTGGGTTCCGCTTAACTCGTTCATACAGTACTTCCATCCTTTTTAAATGGCGTGGGAATAGCGCGCCAACAGCTCGTAGTAGTCCTCCCGCATCCGGCGGTAACGCTCCATTGCCTCCCGACTGCACTGTTCCACCCTGTGTTCCAGCAGGTTGTAATTCTCCAGCGCCAGCCGGACAATGTCCGGGCAAATTTTCCCATTTGCTGCCAGCTCCGCTACGCTTTTGCACACCTGCGCTTCGCTGAAGGGTTCCTTGTAGCTGCGCCGCCCCATGAGGGCGCTCAAAATATCCGCCACGGCAACAATCCGTTCGTTTTGGTTCAGCTGGTCGCCGGTCAGCCCATAGGGATAGCCGCTGCCGTCCAGCTTTTCGTGGTGACGCACCGCAATGTTAAGCACTTCCTCGCTGACCCCACCCCGCAAAATCATCTCGGTAACCAGCACATGGTCTTGCATAAAGCCAAATTCTAGGGTGGTCAGCTGGCTTTGCTTTTCCAAAATCAGCAGCGAGGTGGAGATTTTCCCCACATCGTGCAGCAGGGAACCGTAGTACAGCTTTTCGACCTCGCTATCCGGCAGCTGCAACAGCTCGGCCAGCGCCAGAGTAATTTCCACCGTGGCAACGGTATGGGTTACGGTGTACTCGCTGCGAAAGTCGATGGCATAGGGAAGAATGCGCACCAGCGAGGCCGTCTGCTCCTCGTTGGTGGGCACGGCGCTAAACAGCGCATTTAACTCGTCCAGATAGTCCCCATTCATCAGCTTGCTGACCGTGCCGCGGGTCTGCTCCAGCCGGCGCAGCTGGGCAACGGCGACCGGGCAAAACACCGGGTTGTCCAGCCGCTTTAACAGTTCTTCGGCATTGGCCGCCAACCCGTTTTGGAGCATAATATCAATGCGATCCGCTAAAAACAATTTTGCTGCCAGCACCTTGTTCCGACAGTCGGTTTTTAGCAGCTTGGGATAGGTAAAATGATGAAACAGCACTGCGTCCCCTTGGTCCCGCAGCGCCGAAAAGTTCCGTAAAAAAAGACTGCTGTAAATAGCATGGGATAATGCGTTGGTAATCTCAAAGGAAAACAGCTGCTCTGGGTTCAGCATTGCCGAAAGTTCTTCGGTTTTGTAGGCGCCAATGTCGTGGAACAAGGCCAAATAAAGACCCTCTCGCAGTTCGGCGGCGGTTTGCCCGCCTTGCTCCTCCAGCAGCCGCAAAACCAAATACCCCACTCGTTCGCCGTGATCCACCAACCGGTGATCCAGTGTGTTTAACGCACGGCGCAGCATCTCAGCTACACCGGTAATTGGAACGCCCAGACGCATCGCCTCTTTCCTTGTCAAAATGAAGCTGGTTGTCAAGCCAAAATAAAGGTGTTCTTGGACTGCCGCTTGGCCTGATACAACGCCTTGTCTGCAATGCGCAGCAAGGCGGAAAAGTTGTCCTCCGCTGTTGGGTGCCGGTTGACCGCCCCTTGGGAGATGGTCACCATGCCCCCAAAGGGCGACCGTTTGTTGGTAATGTCCAGCCCGATGACTGCCAGCCGCAGCTGCTCCATGCAGTCCCGCACCTGCGCGTCGGTATAGCCCACACGAACAATGACCAGCTCGTCACCGCCATACCGCGCCCCCAAGTCATGGGCGCCCAGCGATTTTTCCACCTCGGCGGCAATGGCCTGCAAGCACTGGTCACCCTGCAAATGTCCCATGCTGTCATTGAGCGCTTTAAAAAAGTCAATGTCCAGAATGGAAATGCAGATAGCCTCGCCGCTGGCGGCACATCCCGCAAAGGCATCGGTGCAAAATTCCTTAAGCTTGTAGCGGTTGGCAAGGCCGGTCAATTCGTCTACCTCGGACTTTCGCTGCATAATCTGCCGCGCTTGCTCCATTTCCAAATTGTGCCGCTGCATCTCCCCCAGCTCAATGTAGGTACGCAGTCCCTCGGCGCGGGCGTTACGGTCAATGCTATCGCTGCGCTGCTGCACCCGGAACGCGCGCATGCACGCCCGGCCAAAGCCCTCAATATCGCCGTTTTCTTCACAATATCGCGCCCGCTGGGACAGATAAATCAGTTCCTGCCGCGGTCCTTCAAACTCCGGGCACAGCTCCTCTATCCGTTGCAGCACTCGCTGTACCACCCGGTATTCCTTGCGTTCCAGTGAAAACTGCCCCACGGTAAACAGCTCCTCCAACGAGTCCTTGGTCAGGGCAAGGGCAAACACGTTATCCTCCATTGCCTGCGTGTCGCCGCCTTTTCCAGACTGCATGGACAGCATGTATTTCCATGCCGCCAGCTCAAAATCCAAATACCCTTCCACCTCGCAGAGTGTCGAGATAAGCTCCCACTCCCGCAGGTATTCCCACGCCCGGTCGTACTCGCCCAAGTTGGCGTAGCAGGTTACATAGTTGACCAAAATAGTCATCCGCTGCCGGGTGCTGGGCTCCAGGCCTTGGTCAGTATAGGCGCACTCCGCCTTGTTAAAATAATCAATGGACAGCTCGAATGACCCTGCGTTTAACAGGCAACAGGCAATGTTTGCGTAGGCCATGCAGATGCAGGCCGCATCGGTGGGGTTAGAGCGTTCCACCTCCAGCAGCGCTTTCCAAAAGCAGTCAATGGCAGTCATGGCGTTCAGGCACAGGTTGTGCGCAATGCCCATCATGTTGTACAAATTGACAATCGACCAGTATTCTCCCACTCGCAGCGCCTTGCCGATGAGCGCATTTGCAAGCTCCAAACCCCGCTGGTAGTTCCCTTCAATGACCTGATGGCGTATCAAAAAAACCTGTTCCAATACCTCGGCGCGCTCATCCCCGGTTGCCGCAAACAGTGCGGCAAAGTCGGCGGACAGCTCCAGCGTGGTTTTGGCAGGAACCCCCGAAATGCGGATATCGCGAATCATCTGTTCCAGCTTTTCAATTGGCTCATTGAGTTTCATTTCCATTGGCGACCATTCCTTTCTAGGGAATTGGCTCTGATAGACACATCTAATATACCACTTTTTTTTTGCTGCCGCAACTGCATCCCCATGAATAGCTTCTTTTTTTTTGCAAATACTATCCTTGCCGGAATGTCGCGACGGTTTTCTCCATTGCGCCGCGGCCACGGTCAGCCTTTTTTAAGAGGGAGTGAACAGGAGTGCTGGATAAAATATCCCTTGTCCTCATTATTATTGGCGCCCTTAACTGGGGTAGCATCGGGCTTTTTCGACTGGATTTAGTGGCATGGGCCTTTGGCGGACAGGCCGCCTTGGTCAGCCGCATCATCTACACGTTGATTGCGCTTGCGGGAATCTGGGCCATTTCCATGCTTTTCCGCGAGGATGCCATTCCACAAAAGGGTCACCAGTAGGCGCAAGGCTTGTAAGGCAGAAAAATTATTTAAAATCTTTCTGCTTTACTTGCCTTTTTTAAAAATCTGTAGTATACTAACGGTGTCAACTGAATAGCCGTATCTTGTGAGATTTTGAGTCAAGGTAGATAACACCCACTGGGTATTATTTGCGTTGGCTCTTTTCATGACTGTAAGGAGGTATTTCCCATGTATGATGTAGCAATTATCGGTTGCGGAATCATTGGCGCGTCGGCTGCCTATGAGTTATCCCGCTACCACCTGAAGGTGGCGGTGCTGGAAGCGTCCAACGACGTAGCCAACGGCACCACCAAGGCCAACAGCGCCATTTTACACGCAGGCTACGACCCGGAGCCGGGCACACTGATGGCAAAGCTAAATGTAGAAGGGGTGCGCTTGGCCAAGGAGCTGTGTGAAAAGCTGGATGTGGAGCGCCGCCAGATTGGTTCGCTGGTGCTGGCATTTTCCCCGCAGGAAATGGAAACGGTGCAGGAGCTGTACGCCAGAGGCAACGCAAACGGGGTGCCCGACTTGCAGGTGCTGACCCACCAGCAGGTGCTGGCCATGGAACCAAACCTGAGCGACGAGGTATGCGGCGCGCTATATGCGCCCTCGGCGGCCATTGTCAGCCCTTGGGAGTTTGCCATTGCGCTGGCTGAAACAGCCGTTAAAAACGGAGTGGAGCTGCACCTGTCCACCAAGGTGGAGCAGATTGAAAAGCAGAACGGAGTATTTACAATTGGTACAAACAACGGTAAGTTTAACGCTAAGTATATTGTAAATGCCGCCGGTGTTTTTGCGGATAAGATTCACGAGATGGTAGGCGGTACCGGCTTTCACACGGTCTACAACGTGGGCGAGTACTACCTCATGGACAAAGCGCAGGGCGCGCTGGTGACTAAGGTGGTGTTTCAGTGTCCCTCTGCGGTGGGCAAGGGCGTGCTGGTTTCCCCCACCGTACACGGCAACTTGATTGTCGGCCCCAACTCGGTAAACTGCGAGCACGGTGACGACGTAGGCAACACTGCCGAGGGGCTGGCCTATGTGCGCCGGTTTGCGGTACGCTCCGTGCCAACGCTGAACTTTAGGGACAGCATCCGCAACTTTTCCGGGGTGCGCGCTCAAACCAACCGTCCCGACTTTATTGTGGAGCAGTCCCAGCAATGCGCAAACTTTATTAATCTGGCGGGCATTAAGTCTCCGGGGCTGTCCTCCGCGCCGGCCATTGGTAAAATGACGGTGGAGCTGCTGCGGGACTGCGGCATGGCCACTAGGGCGAAGGATACTTTTATTGACACCCGCAAGCGGATTAAATTCCGCGAGCTTTCCGCCAGCGACAAGGACAAGGTCATTGCCGAAAATCCGCTGTACGGCAAGGTCATCTGCCGGTGCGAAACAGTCACCGAGGGTGAGATTGTGGAAGCAATTCACCGGCCGATTGTTCCACGCTCGGTGGATGCCATCAAGCGCCGCTGCAACGCCGGCATGGGTCGCTGTCAGGGGGGCTTCTGCGGCCCGCGCGTCCACGAAATACTGGCGCGAGAGCTGGGCGTTTCGATGCTGGACATTCAAATGGATGAGGACGGCTCCTATATTTTAACCGGGCCGACAAAATGGAATGGAGGTGCGCGCTAATGGCAAATCAAAGCTATGATGTCATTGTCATCGGCGGTGGACCTGCCGGACTGGCCGCCGCCTGCGAGGCGAACGCAAAAGGTGCCAAAAAGGTGCTGATTATTGAGCGGGACAAGGAGCTGGGCGGCATCCTGAACCAGTGCATCCACAACGGCTTTGGCCTGCATTATTTTAAGGAGGAGCTGACCGGTCCGGAATATGCCGGCCGCTTTGTGGAGCTGGTGGGGCGTTCCGAAATTGAAGTGATGCTGAACACCATGGTGGTGTCCATTCAACGGAATCGCACCGTCCACTGCATTAACCAAAATGGCTACCACCAGCTGGACGCAGGCGCAATTGTCCTGTGCATGGGCTGCCGGGAGCGTACTCGCGGCGCTATTGCCATTCCGGGCGACCGACCTGCAGGGGTGTTTACGGCGGGCGCGGCACAGCGCTATGTCAACATGGAGGGCTACATGGTCGGCAAGCGGGTCGTCATTCTGGGGTCGGGTGACATTGGCCTGATTATGGCGCGGCGCATGACGCTGGAGGGTGCAACGGTGCTGGCCTGCGTCGAGCTTTGCCCCTACTCCAACGGGCTAAACCGCAACATTGTCCAGTGCCTGAACGATTATGACATTCCGCTTTATCTGTCCCACACCATCACCAATATTATTGGCAAGGAGCGAGTGGCGCAGGTGGTAATTAGCGAGGTGGACGACAAGCGCCAGCCCATTCCCGGCAGCGAGCAGGTGCTGGACTGCGACACGGTGCTGCTGTCGGTGGGGCTTATCCCTGAAAACGAGCTGACCCGCAGCGCCGAAATTGTCATTGACCCGCGCACCAACGGCGCGGTGGTGTACGAAAATATGGAAACCTCGGTGCCCGGCATCTTTGCCGCCGGCAACGTGGTGCATGTACATGATTTGGTGGACTTTGTAACCGGGGAAAGCAAGCGTGCGGGTGCGGCTGCGGCAATCTACGCACTGGGCGGCAAGGACGGCGGTGGGGTCATTGAGGTCAAAAACGGCAATGCCGTGACCTACACCGTTCCCCAGCACATTCGTCCTGAAAATCTGGACAAGGGTGTCGAAATCTTCTTCCGGGTCAACAATGTCTACCACGACATGGTCATTAAGGTGACCAGCGGCGGCGCTCCCCTTTGCGCCTTTAAGCGAGAGCACATGGCTCCCGGAGAGATGGAAAAAATCACCGTCCCCAAGGTGCTGCTGAACAAGGCACAGGGTGGCGAGGTAACAATATCGGTGGAACCACAGGAGGTAACTGTATGACAAATATTATCTGCATTGTCTGCCCAAAAGGATGCCACCTGTCGGTGGATGAGGAACACGATTTTGCCGTCACCGGCTTTGGCTGTGAACGCGGCGTTGCCTATGGCAAAAAGGAGCTGCAAAACCCCACCCGCGTGGTGACCTCCACCGTCAAAATTAAAAACGCCATCCACAACCGTTGCCCGGTCAAAACCAGCGCCGACATCCCCAAGGGGATGATAAAAGACGCTATGGCACTGCTGAACACCGTTGAGCTGACCTCGCCGGTGGTGGTGGGTCAGGTGGTCGTCAAGGATATTGGCGGCACCGGGGT
>JAVVRO010000008.1:0-15080 GCA_036654695.1 Angelakisella sp.
TCCGCGGTCAGGCTGACCACGCTGCCCCGGGGTACCAGCGCTTCCAGCACATCTCCCGCAAAAAAGCGGTTCCGCTGGGTGCAGTACAGTCTGCCGTCGCGCCAGCTGGTCACTACCGCCATAACCTCCCAGTTCCGGATGTAACCTCCGTTTTGGTAGCACTGCCCCTCCTCCGGCGGGCCAAATAAAAAGCCCTTGGTGTAGTCGCGGTGGCTGACCTTGCGGGTTTCGTCCAGCAGCCATGCCGGCGCATGGTAGTGCTGCGGGTCGGCGGCATACAGGTCGACCCCCTTGCGGTAGGCATTCACAATGGCCGCAACATAGTACGCGGACTTGGCGCGTCCTTCAATTTTCAGCGAGGTCACTCCCGCTTCCACCAGCTTGTCCAGCTCCTCCAGCAGGCAGATGTCCTTCGCGTTTAGGATGTAGCTACCGCCATCCTGCTCAATGACCGGGAAGTACTGCCCCGGACGCTTTTCCTCTACCAGATAGTAGCCCCAGCGGCAGGGTTGGGCGCATTCGCCGCGGTTGGCATCGCGCCCCACCAAATACTGGGAAAGCAGGCAGCGCCCCGAAAAGGACATGCAGATTGCACCGTGGACAAACACCTCCAGCTCCAGCTCGGGCGAGGTGTTTTGGCGAATCCCGGCAATTTCCGGCAATGTCAGCTCCCGCGCCAAAATAACCCGGCTTGCCCCCAGCCGATGCAGCTCGTTGGCAGTCAGGTAGTTGGTAATGCCCGCCTGCGTGGAAATGTGCAGCGCGGTGTGGGGAGCGACCCGCCGGGCAGCCATCATAATGCCAATGTCAGCGGCAATGAACGCATCCACCCCGGTGTCCGCCACGGCGGCAAGGTAGTCCTCCAGACCGGCAATTTCGTCATTGCGGGGCAGGGTGTTGCAGGTAAAGTACACCTTGACCCCTGCTGCGTGGGCAAAGCATACTGCCGTAGCCAGCTCCTCCAGCGAAAAGCTGGGGGTTCCCGCACGCATGTTGTGCAGCTTGCCGCCCAGATAAACTGCGTCGGCACCATAGCGCACCGCGGCCTGTAGTCGTTCTATATCACCGGCAGGAGCCAACAGCTCCGGTTTTTTTACATTCAATCCATTTTCCTCCGCTAGTTTAGATAGAGTACCCTTGTGGGGGTTACAATGCAGTCCACCGGGAGGTCGTATTCCCCCACCGGTAACTGTTCCGTCAGCATGTCGTCGTAGGCCAGCGTAACCGAAAAGCCACCAAACTCCGCTAAAAACCGGTCGTAGTAGCCACCGCCGTAGCCCAGCCGGTAGCCCTTTTCATCCACTGCCAGCGCAGGTACCAGGCAGATTGCCCCCGAGGTGTCGGTCACAACCGGCGCATCGGCCAGGGGCTGCAACAGTCCCATGGGGTCGCGCGTCAGGTTGCGGTAGTCGGTAAACAGGCAAAACTCCATCTGTCCTGCACCCCAGCGCGGCACGGCAACCAACTTGCCCATCCCCAGCGCATGAGCCACCGGCAACGCAGTGGAAACCTCCTGCGGGGCGGACAAAAAAGTGAGCAGCAGCGGCGCTTGCTGGTACTCAGGCCGTCCCAGCAGGGCGTGGGCAATGGCGCTATCCCACAGGCACCGCTGCGCGGCGGTGTACTGCCTGCGACATTGTTTTCGCTCCTTGCGCAACGCGTTTTTGCGGTCATCGGCGGTTAGTGGCATGTCGGTTCCCTCACTTTTCGCAGGTCTGTTTTGGGCAATAGGACTGCCGCAGCAATTGCTCCTGTCGCCCGCCCAAATTGCCCAAATTAATGCTGCCCAGCGTGGGACAGCCTGTCAGCAGCAGCTTTGCCGTTTCCCGGTACACCATGGCCGCACTGCCCGCCGGCACCGGCAAGCTGCGCAGCACCAAAATGATTGCTTCCGTTGTCGGCGGAGTGGTGATGGCATACCCATATTCCCGGTGGTTGTCCCGCAAAATTCCCCCCGGCAACCTGCCCTGCGCCAACAGACGAAAGCTGTCGCGTACCAGCTCCAACTGTGCCTTGTCCGCGGCGGGGTCAGTTTGCCACAGACGCTCCAACCCAAAGGCAAGGTCAATGTTGGCTTTGTCCAGCGGCTCAAACCGCCAGCCGGGGCAGGCGGTCTCAAACTGCCGAAGCTGGCTGCGCTTGTTGCGCATTCGGCTGCCGGTCAGCGTAATCAGCCGGGTTACGGGCAGTCGGTACTCTCCCGCCAATGCGGCGGCAAGCCCGGCGGCGGTCATAGAATATCAGCAAGCGCGTCCAGAATCATCTCCTCAATCCGGTCGCAGCTGTAGGGTTCGTTGCCGTCACAGCAGGAAATGACAGTCCAGCCCAGTTTTTTTGCGCCATAGAGTGCGGCTTCCCGGCACTTTACCAGATAGGCAAAGTTCGCCTCGTGAATATCCCGCTTGCTCTCGTCCCCGGCGTACCGCTGGGAAAGCAATTTGCGGGAGGTTTCCGGTTGCATGTCCAGATAGATGACCCGGTTCGGTGGCGGCAGTCCCACGCGGCGGTATTCCAGCTCCTCCAGCCATTCCAGATAGTCATCCCAGTGCCCCCGCGGCAGCTTGGACATCTGGTGTGCCACATTGGAGGTGGTGTACCGGTCGCACAAAATAACGCAATCGGTCAGGTAGTCCTGCTTCCAGTTGCGCAAAAAGCTGCCATAGCGGTCCACCGTGTAAAACAGTGACGCGCCATAGGGGGAAATATCCTCCAGCTTGCCCAGCTCCCCGCCCAGATACATTTTGACCAGCGCCGAGGTGTCCTCGTCGTAATTGGGGAACTTCAGCCGCTTGCAGGGGATATTTCGTTCCAGCAGCTCAGCATATAATCGGGTGGTCTGGGTGGTTTTCCCACTCCCATCCAGTCCCTCGATGACGATTAGTTTTCCCATCTCAACCATCCCTTTCCGTCAGTGATTTTCGCCCACAATCAGCTCGGCAGCATAGGGCAGCCCCTCAATGGCCGCGCAGAGTGTGTGCCATTCGGTTAGCTTGTGGTTTTTGCGCGCATGGTAGAGGTTGATAAGCGTTTCGTAGCTCATGGTGCAGGTGCGCAGCTGGTTGTAGCTTTCCGGCAGCAGCTGGATGATGTCCCGCCAAATACCCTTGTCCTTGCTGTCCAGATAGCTGACCCGCAGCTGCTCCAAGTAAGCAAGGGTGCGCTCCATCTGGGCAAGGCTGGCCGTGCTCATGCCATCACAGCTAAACTGCTGGAGGGCAAAGGGAACGCTGTGTATTTTGTGCATGGTGCTGGTGGAATTTGCCACGGTTGCCACCTTGTAGGTGTCAAATTCCTTCCACCAGTACAGCGGGGCGCAGATATCCATAGACACAAACACCTGTCGCAGGTACTTGCGGTGGTCGCTGCCCGCACTGTACAGGCGCTTGGCAAGGTCCAGGTCGTTGGGTCCCAAAAAGAAACTTCCGTCGGCGCGGTAGCCGCTGTCGCCGCGTTCCCAGCTGTTCATGGGGTTGCGCGCACCACGGATGGCATTTTCAAAATTCATTACCGAAATACGGTCGGCCGTCAACATTCGGCTTCCCTCCCTTATTCTATCTTTTCCAGCTTGATGTAGCTTGCCATCAGGCGCTTGGTACCCACCGTCGCAAAGGCGATTTCCACTAAATTATCCCCGCCCATGGGCTTAACGGACAAAATCCTGCCCTCGCCGAACTTGTAGTGGCGTACCCGGTCGCCCGCCTTTAGGGTAAAGGGCGCACCGGTCGGCTGTGCCGAGGCCGGCTTTGGAGTTGCGCCAAAGCGCGGCGGTGCGGGCTGGTGCCGCGGTGGTGGTGCGCCAAGGGTGGTTGGAACCACCGGTGCCGCGTCGCCGCCGCCAAAGCTGTAGCTACGCATGGCCTCGTCGGTGCTGTCCAGCAGCTCCTTGGGAATTTCGTTCACAAACCGTGACCGGCGGTTGCGGGTGGTTTTGCCTTGGAACATCCGCTCGGCGGCGCTGGTCAGGTACAGCTGCTGTTTGGCACGGGTAATGCCCACATAGGCAAGCCTGCGCTCCTCCTCCAGCTCCCCGGGCGTATCAAAGGCGCGAAACCCGGGGAAGATGCCCTCCTCCATCCCGGCAATAAACACATAGGGAAATTCCAACCCCTTGGCACTGTGCAGTGTCATCATAATCACTGCGTCGTCCTCCGCGCTCAGTCCGTCAAGGTCGGTGTACAGGGCAATTTCCTCCAAAAATCCAGCCAGCGTGGGGCTGTCGGTTTCCTCAATGTACTTTAAGACGGTGGTTTTCAGCTCCTCCACGTTTTCCAGTCTGCCACGGCTTTCAAAGTCATTTTTGGCCACTAGCGCGTCTACATAGCCGCTGCGCGCCAGCACCTTGTCCAAGGTATCCGCCAGCGAGCAGCTTTCGTTTTCGGCGGCAATGCCATCCAGCATGCCGGCAAACTGCATTAGCGCTGCGGCGCGTTTGCTCAGCGGGGCGTACTGGTCGGCGGTGCGCAGCACCTCCAAAACCGACAGTCCCAGCATGGCGGCAATCTCCCGGGCATGCTCCACCGTGGTGTCCCCAATGCCCCGCTTGGGTTCATTAATAATACGGCGCAGCCGCAGGTCGTCGGTGGGGTTGCTAATGACCTGTAAATAGGCCAGAATGTCCTTGATTTCCTTGCGGTCAAAGAATTTTTTACCGCCCACAATGCGGTAGGGAATGTTGCGGCGGATAAACATCTGCTCAATGGCATTGGACTGGGCGTTCATGCGGTACAGGACGGCATGGTTGGCATAGGTCGCGCCCTCCTGCCGGTTTTCCATAATGCAGTCGGCAATAAACGATGCCTCCCGGCGCTCGTCCATTCCGTTAAAAAAGCGGATGTTGTTGCCCTCGCCGTTATCTGTCCACAGCGTCTTGCCCTTGCGCTGGGTGTTGTGGACAATCACGCCGTTGGCAGCATCCAGTATTTTACTGGTGCAACGGTAGTTTTGTTCCAGCCGGATGACCTTGGTATTGGGGAATTGGCTCTCGAAGCTCAAAATGTTTTCGATGGTGGCACCCCGGAATTTGTAGATGCTCTGGTCGTCGTCGCCCACCACGCAGATGTTGTGATGCCCTGCCGCCAGTAGACTGCAAAGTAGGTATTGGATGTTATTGGTATCCTGATACTCGTCCACCATGATGTACTTCCAGCGGCGGCGGTATTTTTCCAAAACCTCCGGGTACTGCTGCAAAATCTTTACAGTAAGTATAATTATGTCGTCAAAATCCACTGCATTGGCATTTTTCAGCTTATTTTGATACTTTTCGTATACTTTCCCGCAGGTTTGCAGGAAAAAAGCGTCGACTGAGGCCTCGGTCATTTCGGCAGGAGAACGCATTTTGTCCTTGGCACTGCTAATGGTGGACAACAGTGCCCGGGGGGTAAAGCGCTTTTCGTCCAGATTCAGCTCGGCCATGCACTCCTTGATGATTCGTATACTGTCGTCAGTGTCGTAGATGGTAAAGGAGGAGGTGTAGCCCAAAACGGAAATCTCGCTGCGTAAAATGCGCACACAGGTGGAGTGAAAGGTTGCCGCTGCAACCTCTTGCCCGCTGCTGCCCAGCGCCTTGGCCAGCCTGTCCCGCAGCTCCCCCGCCGCCTTGTTGGTAAAGGTAATGGCCAGCACATTCCACGGTCGCGGCCGGTCAAGGGCAATCAGCTCCGCGGCGGCGTCCAGCAGCTGTTCGTCGGCGCCCTGTGCTGCCGCGGCAGCCAGCAGCTGCTCGTCGGCGGCAGTAAGCTCCGGTAGGTAGTCCTGCCGCTGGGCAGCACTGCCAAACCGCAGCAAACTGACAATGCGGTTAATGATTACGGTGGTTTTCCCGCTGCCCGCGCCCGCCAGAATTAGCACCGGTCCTATGGCGGTATTGACCGCCTCGCGCTGCATATCGTTAAGCCCGCCAAAGCTGCGCCGAATAATTTCCAGCTTCAGCCGGTTGTACTGCTGTAACTCCAAAATCATAATCCCCTTTGTTGTTGCAATCAAGATAATAAGGTAAGTATAGCATATCGCCGGTGTTTGTGCTATAATAATTGCGAACAAATCTGGGAAACAAATGAAGGAGGCTCTCTACTATGGTAACTATGTCAAACCTGCTGGTGGAAGGCTGGGGCGCTGCCCTGCTCACCAAAATAGTGACGCTGCTGCTTACCCTTGTCCTTGGTCTGGTGGCCATTAAGGTGCTGCTGTATCTGGAGGAAAAGCTGCTGCGGCGCAGTCCCATTACTTCTACCGCCGTTCCCTTTATTCTGTCGGTCAGCAAAATTTTCGGTTATGTGCTGCTGGGCATTTCGGTGGCTACTTCGCTGCACATTGTCGAAATTAGCTCGATTGTAACGGCGCTGGGTGCCGTGGGGCTGGCGGTTTCGCTGGCAGTCAAGGATTCGCTTTCCAACCTGATGGGTGGTTGCCTGCTCATCCTGACCAAGGCCTTCAAGCTAGGGGACACCATCGAGGTGGATGGAGCCACCGGCACCGTAGCCGAAATCGGGCTGATTCATACCGTACTGGTTGGCCCCGACCGCAAGATTTTTATTCCCAACGGCAAGGTCACCAACGCAAAGGTTACCAACTTTACAGCGGCTCAGTCGTAAGCTTTTTGTCCTACACTGTGGGCTACATACGCAAAAAGGGCGAGGATAAAATCCCCGCCCTTTTTGCTATGATTAGGATGAAAAAGAATGAAAGCAGATTAGTTGCAGATGGTCAGCTCGGTCTCGGCATCGAAGAAATGCGCCTTGTTCATGTCGATGGCTACCGACACAACGTCGCCCGGCTTGTAGGTAGAGCGAGGCGGAACCTTAGCAACAACGTTGTTGCCTTCGATGGTCATGTAGATGAAGATTTCGGAGCCCATCAGCTCGGCGATATCGACCTCTGCCTGAACCTGTAGGTTCTTGAAGTTGGAAAGGAACAGCTCGTCGTCATGGATGGATTCGGGACGAACGCCCATTGCCACAGCCTTGCCGACATATTTCTCGAACAGGCCGCCGCTGGTCTTGCCCTTGGGGATTTCCAGACTGTACTTGCCAAAGTTTGCGAAAAATGCTTCGCCCTCCTTGGAGATGGTGCAGCTGAAGAAGTTCATTTGAGGAGAACCGATGAAGCCTGCGACGAACTTGTTGCAGGGTTTATCGTACAGGTGTTGAGGGGTATCGACCTGCTGAATGAAGCCGTCCTTCATAACAACAATGCGGTCGCCCATCGTCATAGCTTCGGTCTGGTCATGGGTAACATAGACAAAGGTGGTGCCCAGCTTCTTATGTAGCTTGGTAATTTCGGTTCTCATTGCGGCACGCAGCTTGGCGTCCAAGTTGGACAGCGGTTCATCCAGCAGGAAGACTGCGGGGTCACGAACCATGGCACGACCAAGGGCAACGCGCTGGCGCTGACCACCGGACAAAGCCTTCGGCTTACGGTTAAGCAGATGCTCAATATCAAGGATACGCGCGGCTTCTTCAACCTTCTCCTTAATGACATCCTTGGGAACCTTGCGCAGCTCTAGGCCGAACGCCATGTTCTTGTAAACGGTCATATGAGGATACAGCGCGTAGTTCTGGAACACCATTGCAATGTCGCGGTCCTTGGGGGCTACGTCGTTTACCAGACGGTCGCCGATGTACAGCTCGCCCTTGGAGATTTCCTCCAGACCAGCAATCATTCTCAGGGTAGTGGACTTACCGCAGCCGGAAGGTCCTACCAAAATGACAAACTCCTTGTCAGGAATCTCCAGATTGAAATCGCTGACAGCGGTAACATCACCGGGATAAATTTTGTAAATGCCTTTTAAAGAAATACCTGCCATTGTTGTTCCTCCTTGTAATTTTTATAGTATCTGCTTAGATTCCCCCTATTTCGAGGAAATCTTCTAGGTGTTATCTATAGTTTATCACGGTGGGTAGTTGGTAACAAGGGTAAATTGTTGATATGGCACTTGATTTATGTAAAAATATAGGGTAATATATTGATATTACATCTAGAGAGAAGGATACCCCCATGACACAGCAGCCACAGCTGGCCGAAGAAGCCGCAAAACTAATTGAAAACGAATTTCCCATGCTGGCAGGGGTGGACGACCTTGCCGACCGTCTTGCCGTGAGCAAATGTCATCTCATTCGCTGCTTTACCGCCTACTATGGCATATCCCCCGGCAGGCAGCTGACCGCGGTGCGTCTGGCGGCGGTGCAGGACTATTTGGCGCGCAGCGACTACACCGTGGAAATGATTGCCGGGCTAACCGGCTTTGCCTGTGGCAACTACCTGTGCAAGGTATTTCGTCGGAGCGTCGGCATTTCCCCGGGAGAATACCAACGGCGCTGCCATCTGACAGCGCCGCTGAATCCCGCTGACAAGCAGCGCTTTGCCGCCCGCAGCGAGGATATTTCCTTTATTTAACCGCCTGCTTGCCCAGCTCAATGGCCTTGAGGTTTAGCTCCAGCAGCTCCGGCTTTTTGGCCGGCACACACTTTTGAATCGCCTGCTCCAGCGATGCCTGCGTGGTAAAGCCGGTTGCCTTTACCAGTGCCCCCAGCATAATGAGGTTGGCCAGCTTTGGGATGCCCGCGTCCTTGGCCAGCTTGGTGGCCGGCAGATACAGCGCGGTAATATCCGTGCGCAGGGTGGTTTGCTCAATGAGCGTGCTGTCAATGATGACTACCCCGCCCGGCTCCACCGTGTCAATAAACTTGTCGTAGGACGGGCCATTCATGACCACCAGCGCGTTGGGGGACAGCACCAGCGGCGAACCGATGGGGGTTGCCGACAGGCAGACACTGCAATTGGCAGTACCCCCGCGCATTTCGGGGCCGTAGCTGGGCAGCCAGCTGACCTCGCGGTTGTCGACCATGCCGGTATAGGCAGTCACCTTGCCGGCAAACAGAATGCCCTGTCCGCCGAACCCGGCAAAGACAAAGTTCCAGTTTTTACTTGACATCGGCCAGCACTCCCTTCTCGGTTCTGTCGCAGTACACCCCTAGGGGGTAGTAGGGCAGCATGTTGTCCCGCAGCCACTGCAACGCCTCGACCGGGGTAAGCCCCCAGTTGGTGGGGCAGGTGGACAGCACCTCCACAATGGAAAAGCCCTTGTGCTCCAGCTGTGCGGTAAAGGCTTTTTTAATGGCCGCCTTGGCTTTTTTAATGTTGGGCACGGTATCCACCGACACCCGCTGTGCCAGCGCCACGCCATCCAAGGTTGACAGCATTTCGCAGACCCGCACCGGGAAGCCCGCCGTGGACACATCCCGGCCGTAGGGGGTCGTTTGGGTGACCTGTCCGGGCAGGGTGGTGGGCGCCATTTGGCCGCCGGTCATGCCGTAAATGGCATTGTTGACAAAGATAACGGTAATGTTTTCGCCCCGGGTGGCGGCATGGACGGTTTCCGCGGTACCAATGGCCGCCAAGTCACCGTCGCCCTGATAGGTAAACACTACGTTGTCGGGCTTGGCACGGTGAATGCCGGTAGCCACAGCCGGAGCGCGTCCGTGGGGCGCCTGTACCATGTCACAGTTAAAGAAGTCGTAGCAGGTCACCGCGCAGCCCACCGGCGCTACTCCAATGGTACGTCCGCCCACCTCCAGCTCCTCCAGTACCTCGGCCACCAGCTTGGTGATAATGCCGTGGGTGCAGCCGGGGCAGTAGCTCAACGGTGCATCGGTCAGCATTTTGGATTTTTGATATACAATCGCCATTATTTTTTCCCTCCCATTTCGCGCAGCTTGGCGGCGACGTCCTTGGGGGTGGGAATCATACCACCGGTGCGTCCGTAAAACTCCACCGGCACGGCTCCCGCAGCGGCCAGCCGCAGGTCGTCTACCATCTGTCCCATGTTCATCTCCACCGAGAGCATGGCCTTTACATGTCCTATATGCTTTTGAATGTACTTTTCCGGGAACGGCCAGAGCATAATCGGGCGTATCATACCAACCCGCAGTCCCTCGGCGCGCACTAGGTCAATCGCGCTTTGGGAAATACGCGCCGACGCGCCAAAGGCGCAGACAATGATGTCCGCATCGTCGCAGAGGTACTCCTGGGCGCGCTGCTCGGTTTCGCGGATGCTATCGTAGCGCTGGAACCGTTCCACCACCTTGCGCTCCAACTGGTCAGGCTTTAGGTAAAGGGAATTGATGACATTGGGTTGCCGCAGGTTGTTGTGCCCGTTAGCTGCCCATGGCTTGTCGTAGGTTTTTACCTCCGGATTGTCAGGGAACTCCACCGGCTCCATCATCTGACCCATCAGTCCGTCGGATAGAATCAGCGCGGGCATCCGGTACTGCTCGGCCTTTTCAAAGGCCAAAAATACCATGTTGACCAGCTCCTGTACCGAGCTGGGCGCGAACACCAGCACAAAAAAGTCGCCGTGCCCCAGCGCCCGGGTAGCCTGCCAGTAATCGGACTGGGAGGGCTGAATGCCGCCCAAGCCGGGGCCGCCGCGCATGACATTGACAATGACGCAGGGCAGGTCGCTGCCGGCAATGTAGGAAATTCCCTCGGTTTTCAGGGAGATTCCCGGTGAGGAGGAGGAGGTCATGGCCCGCACGCCAGTGGATGCCGCGCCCAGTACCATGTTAATCGCCGCAATTTCGCTTTCGGCCTGCAAATAGGTGCCGCCCAGCTTGGGCATCTTTTTGGACATATAGGCGGCCACCTCGGTCTGCGGGGTAATGGGATAGCCGAAGAAATGACGGCAGCCGGCGCGAATCGCGGCCTCGGCCATTGCTTCATTGCCCTTCATTAATACTCTTTCACTCATCTTGTGGTCATTCCTTTCTTAGTCCTTTTCGACGGTTATGGCGCTGTCCGGGCAGATAATACCACAGATGGCGCACCCGATGCACTGGGCTTCCTCGATGCAGCGGGCAGGATTGTAGCCCTTTTGGTTAATTTTGTCATTGGCCAGCTCCAGAATCTTTTTCGGGCAGGCCGCGACGCACAGGCCGCAGCCCTTGCATACCTGTTCTTCAATGATGGGTCTTGACATGGGGGATACCTCCTTATTATATTACCATGGTGTTTTAACATAGATGTCCACCGGCAGCAGATGGGGAACCTCGCCCAGCTCGGCGGTCAGCCGGCGGTCAACGGCGGTGCAAACCACTGGCAGACCGCTGCGCTGCGCCAACTCGTCCAAGTACCCGCGGGACTGCTGAACGGTGCTTGCCGTTGTTTCGCCCCCCAGGTTTGTGTTGTTGACCAGCCCCGTAACCCGGAGTCGGGAGCAGCGCTCCACTCCCTGTAGCAGTGCCAGCTCCCCCTCCACATCCGGCTCCAGATAGCGTCGGCGATTCACCACATACCACACCGTGCAGCCGGCCTCGTTCAGGCGCTGACTGTAGCCGCCCAGCGCCACCGCGCCATCATCGTCACCGCCTACATCAATGACCAAGGTGCGGCTGCGGTCGCCAATGGCGGCGGCCAGTCGGGGCGGCAGAATGGGGGTGTCCAGGTTGCTGTTGGCGTAGCAGGGGGCAATCAGCTCGATGCCGTGGGCAGAAAACAGCTCGCCAAAGTCGGCGGTGCGAAAGTAGGGGTTGACAATGTCCAAGTCACAAACGGAAACCTGCCTGCCCTGCTGCGCTTGCAAAAGCGCAAGGTTCACCGACAGGTTTGTTTTGCCGGAGCCATAGTGCCCACAGAGGATAATAATACGGCTAGAATCCAATCTCATCCCCCATTTCTCCAAGCTACAGCTAGATATGTCCCTTATGATATCACTTTTTTTCCCGCAAAACAAGCGCTTTTTCCTATTTACTGCTTTACCAGTGCAAATTGTTGCAGTGTATACAAAAAAGACGAAAAAAGCCATCGTAGCCTGTCCGAATCTATCGGAACGGGCCCCGACGGCTGTTGTCCGTGAAAAGGCGGCCTGTTGCCGCAGCTCTGCCTGAAAAAAACCAAAAATAAATTTTAAATCGCGCTCCTGTAAAAAATATTTTTCATCAAATGCGTGATATAATAAATTTTTATTGCTGTGCTCAGCTTTTATCCCTGACGCAGATGGGAATGCAGCTTGGACTCAGCCTCATTTATATCATGCTGTGCGATTTTTCGCGCAGCCGTATTTTATCGGCAATCATTGCAATAAACTCGCTGTTGGTGGGTTTGCCGCGGAGGTTATGAATGGTGTAGCCAAAGTAGGAATTGAGCACATCCACATCGCCGCGATCCCACGCCACTTCAATGGCATGACGGATGGCACGTTCTACCCGCGACGCGGTAGTCCCGTTCATCTTGGCAACCTCGGGGTACAAAATCTTGGTGACGCCGTTAATGACCTCGGGCTGGCGCACGGCTAAGATAATGGAATCCCGCACATACTGGTAGCCCTTGATGTGTGCCGGAACGCCAATTTCCAAAATAATATCGGTAATGGTGGCCTCTAGGCTTTTTCCATTGCTGCGGGGCGCTTCGCGGCGCACCGGCGCGGGGTTGAAGCCTGCAAAGAATTCAATACGATCCGCCAGTATTTCGGGGTCAAAGGGTTTACTGAAGTAATAGGAGGCGCCGCAGCTTAATAGCCGTTCCTGCACAATGGGCAGGTCGACGGTGGAGGACGCAATAAATACAGGCCTTGGGGTAATCTCCTCGCCAGTTACCTTGTTAATGACTCCTTCGGCGTCAATGTTGCGCATAAACGCGTCCAGTACCACAACGGCAGGTTTTTTGTCGCGAATAGTTTGCAGCGCTGCCAGTCCATCCTTCGGGCAGCAAATGGACTCAAAGCCTTTGACCGTTAGCGCGGCGATACATCTCTCGCAAAAATCTTTGTTATCGTCCGCAATCAGCACCATTTTTTGATTGTTCACTCAAATTCCCTCCTCATGCGTATCAAACCTTACAAAGATTATCATAAAATAAGGAAGGTTGCAATATGGTCGACAATAAATTATATTTATTCTCGTGTCTAAAACAAGTCATAAGGCGACGCTAAAAAAGCATGTTCGACAGCATTCGACCCGCTTTTGTAGCAATCGTTAAAAATAAATTCTAATTTTTTACAGTTTGCTTATTATGCAGCGGGCGTTACTGATTGGCTGACTGTACCGGCATTTTGCGCAATGTTTTCGGCAAAAATGCCAAAACCACGCTGGGGGTCATTGACAAATACGTGAGTAACGCTGCCCACCAGCATTCCATTCTGGACAATGGGACTGCCGCTCATGCCCTGTACAATGCCTCCGGTTTTGCTCAGCAGCCGCGGGTCAGTAACCTTAACTACCATATTCTGCCCCTTGCCGGAGGGCTGATTATTCAGCTTTTCAATCTCGACGGCATAGGCCTGCGGTATGGTGCCCTCCAGTGTGGTGTAAATCATTGCTTTGCCGGGTCGCACCTCGCTTTGCAGTGCCAGCGGTAGCTGCTCCCCCAAGTAGATGCTGCCCTGCAAATAGCCGTAAACTCCGGTGGCGGTATTGCCGCAGAGCTGTCCCAGCGTATTGCGGCTGCTAAATCGCCCCTTTAGCTCACCGGGACTGCCGGGCAATCCCATTCTGCAACCGGTAATTTCGGCGGTCACAATCTCACCGCTTTGCAGCGGCATCAGCTCCCCAGTATCCACATCGCAGACTGCGTGCCCCAACCCGGTAAACAGGCCGCTGTTGGGGTCGTAGTAGGTCAGCGTGCCAATGCCCGCGCTACTGTCCCGCACCCAAACACCCAGCCGGTACTTGCCGTCGCCCACCGAACGCAGCGGCGGTACCTCCAGCTCCAGTCGTTCGCCGTCCCGCCGCAGGGTCAGCCGTACCGCGCGACCCCCGCTCTGTTCCACCAGCGCACCCAGCTGCTCATTGGAGCACAGGCGTACTCCATCCACCTGCTCCACAATGTCCCCAATGCGCACCCCGGCCTGCCGCGCGGGGTTTAAGCGCTGTCCGTCGCCGGCAACATCGCTCATGCCCACCACCATCAGGCCGTCGGTAAACATCTTAATGCCAAAGGGCGCACCGCTGACCCGCACCAGCTTGCGGTCAACCACCCGTACCTCTACCGACTTAATGGGAATAATCCCCAGCAGCCGCAGCTCACTTTGATAGCTGCCCCCCGAGGTAATGCTCAGCTGTGCCTGCACCGCCGGCTCCCGCTCCATGGACACCGGCGCCGGCAGCCGAATACTTTCGCCAGTCACCACCGAATAGCTGTCCGGCAGCAGCTGCCCGGCATAAACCGTCAGCCCCATCAGCACCGCCACAAAAAGGTCTATCGTCAAGGCTATCGCCCGCACCGTCTGTCTCAAAAGCAAACACTCCTAAAAAAATAATTTTGGTCCGTTGCTCAGTGCAACCGCTCTCTTTACTGTTGCCACGGCACGCAAAAATATCATCCCCAATTCCAGTTAGTTTTTTTGACAAAAGGCTATCTCACCGAAAAAATCGGCAAAATGGTAATCTTTCCCTTGTCGTTTTCCTCCATTCCGGCCTTGGCAAATCCAAAAATGTCAATAAAATCTTTTTTTACCGTAGTTTCCAAGGTTGTTAACAGCTGGTCACGCAGCAGTGCTTCTAGCTGCACCGCCGCGCTTTTCCGGTCGCTATGCCCATCCAGCACTGCCCGCGCCACCACCGTCAGGGTGTATTCTCCTGTTTTTGCTTTTACAATGGGCAGCGCAACCACATCGGTCAAGGTTAACTGCCCGCCCCCGGGCAAGGTCAACCGCCGTTCCAGCCGCAGCGTGTCCCACAGCGGGAGCAGTCCCGCCTCCTCCGCGGACAGCCAGCCGGTGTACTGCTGCTGCCACAACGAAAAGCCCAACAGCGTTTGCCGCTGCTCCCCGGGCGCAACACAGGGCAGCAGCAGCGGCAGCAGCGGGTCGCGCAGACTGGCCAGTGCGTCCTTTAGGGTAACGCTACCGCCCAGCTGCCCTCCGCGGCGCGCAGTCATCCCGGTAAGCTCGGCGGCGGTCGACTGTTCGGTTTGTACGGTTGCCTGCAACAGCGGCTGCGCAGTGGCAACCACCAGCGTCAAGGGACGCACCCCTGCTTGGCTTAGCTGTTCCAGCAGTGCGGCAACCTGTTCCATGGTCAGCTGCCCGGTCAGCGCAACCACGCGGCAGTTTTCTAGGTACAGCCGCCCGCTTTCGGTTTGCTCCAGAT
>JAVVRO010000008.1:15090-22630 GCA_036654695.1 Angelakisella sp.
GTCGTCGCCACTGCCGGCACAAACGCCAAACGCGGGCTTTGTTTCGTCTGCGGTGGGTGGTTTACGGTACTCGGCACGCACCGCCAGCTGTCCGTCCCGGGGTTCCAGCTCCAACAGGGTAATAATTTTTTTGCTGCCCAGCGGCGGTTCCCCTGCGCAACCGGTAAATAGCAGCAGCAGCGCCGCCACAGCCGCAATTCCACCCTGCCACAGCGGCCGGATACGCGCCGGCTTGGCGGAAAAGAGCTGCTTGTACTGCTCACTTGCCAAAAACAGGGCAAGGGTGCAGCGCAAAAATCCCAGCACCACCCACAGCCACAGCAGCAGGGCATCCATCTGCTCCAAAAAAAGCAGCCGCGCGGTACGCGCCAGTGTGTAAACCGGAAAGCGCTGTCCCTGGGCGTAGCGTCCCAAACAAAGCATGACCGCCAGCGCAAGGCTGACCGACACTGCCCATGCCAGTCCCAGCCAAACCGCGATTGCGCGTTTTTTTACCGGCCGAACAGAGTAGGGCGACAGCAGCGCAAAGCCCAGCAGCTCAAAGCAGGATAGCGTCTGCGCAAAAACCAGCCCTGCGGTTCCGTCGGCAGTTACCGTCAGCGGCGGCAGGTAGCGCAGGTGCATTCCCGGCACCGCGCCCGCCAGCAGCAGCAAAACCCCCACTGCCGCAAAGACCAGCAGTAGCGGCGCGGCACGGCAAAAGCCCTCCAGCCCCAGCACTGCGGCGGCGGCGCAGCACCCCAACAGCACCAGCAGAAGCACCACCCCATAGCGGTCATGGTAGTAGCTGCCGGACAGGAACACCGCCATTCCCTGTGCAGTAGCTGCCGCAGTTGCCATGCACGCCAGCCAGCTGCCAGCAGCAACGGCACGGTGCCAGAGTTGACTGCCGCTGGCGGTTGCCCGCGCCACCAGCCACCGCAACCCCAGCATCAGGGAAAACTGCACCGGCAGCGCCAGCACCCCTGCCAGCAGCATACTGCCCGCCAAGGGCTGCCGGGGTGTCCACAGCAGCAGCGCAACTATCCGGCAGGCCAGCAGCAGCGCCATTAGCTGAAAGGGGCTTATCTTGGGGTCAGTTATCTTAAAATTTGTCAAGCCTTCCCACCTCCAGCGTTTTGCTTTGCAGCTGCTTCCAGCTGACGCGTACTGCCATGTCCCGCAGACTGTAAGCGTCAAAAGGGGTTAGCGGTGCGGTCACCGGCACCCCCAGCACCGTCATGGAGCAAAGGCTGACCAGCAGCAGCGAAAGTCCAAGGTAAACCCCGAACAGCCCCAGCGACCCGCCCACCACAATAAAGGTAAGGCGCAGCACTGTTACCGGCTCGTACAGGGACGGCACCACAAAGGAGCTAATTGCCGTCACCGCAATTAAAATAATCATTGGCAGACCCACCAGCCCCGCACTGACTGCCGCATCGCCGATGACCAGTCCTCCCACAATGCTAATGGCATGTCCAATGGGGCGCGGCAGTCGCAGCCCGGCCTCCCGCAGCAGCTCGTAAAGGGTAAACACCACCAGCGCTTCGGCCACGGCGGGCAGCGGGGTGTACACCACCGACCGGATAAAGCTGTCCAGCAGCACCTCGGGAATCAGCTCCGGGTGAAAGGAAACCACCGCCACATACCACCCGGGCAACAGGATGGTGGCAAAAAAGCTGACCAGCTTTAGCAGTCGGAGAAAGGCGGTAAAGTAGGGGCGCTGAATGTAGTCGTCCATGGTCTGAAAATGTTCGATGAACAGCGTTGGCAGCACCAGCGCAAAGGGGGTGCCATCCACCAGCAGCCCCATGCGACCCTCCCCCAGCTTGGCACACAGGGTATCTGGGCGTTCGGTCGTCCCCACGCCGGAAAAAAACGAAAAGCCTCCATCCTCCAAAAACGGGCGCAGATAGCCCGAATCCAGTAAAATATTGAGCTTGACGGTACTCAGGCGGCGGCGCACCTCCTCCACCATCTCCGGCGAAGCCACCCCACTGAGGTAGAGCAGCTTGACGGCGGTATTGCTGACATTGCCCAGCGTCAGGGACTCCACCGTCAGCATGGGCGTTTTCAGCCGGCGGCGCACCAGCGCAACATTGGCCACCACCAGCTCCGAAAACCCCTCCCGGGAGCCCTTTAAGCTGACCTCCCCTGACGGTTCGCCCACACCGCGGGTCGCAAAGCCCTGATAGCCCAATGCCACCGCCGTCTGCTGTCCGTCAATGGCCACCACGGCAAAGCCGCTCATGGCCAAGGTGAACAGCTCTCCATAGGTGCGCGCTTCCTTTTGGTCGCTGGCGGGCATCAGCCCGTTGCGCAGGTAGTCCAGCAGCTTTTCCCCGCTGTTGACCTCCGGCGGCAGCTGGGAAAGGGGCTCCAGCAGGTAGTCGGTGACCTGCTGGTTGGACACCTGCCCTTCAAACATGATTACTGCCAGACGGCAGCTGCCCGCACGGTGCCGCTGTACTACCAAGTCATCGCTGTTGTGCAAGCGCGCCCGTACCGCCACCAGCAGGTTATCCAGCCCCGGGGGCAGCAGCTCCTCCGCGCCCTGTGGCTGCACGGTACCGTAAATTTTTTGACCGCCTGTGTCAAACTGCATTTCGTCGCCTCCCAGTATGGTATCCCAAAATTATTGCCTGTCCGGGGTTTGTTATGCACGCCGCCCCGCATATTGCGCCGCTTGGTGCAAATACTAGCCCAAACTGCCACGCAATGGGAGGGGTTCCATGTTTGTATCATTTTTTCGCACACTCATTCTGTATAGCGTCATCATCTTTGGGATGCGCCTGATGGGCAAACGCCAGCTGGGCGAGCTGCAACCCACCGAGCTGGTCATTACCATCCTTATCTCCAACATTGCCACCCTGCCGCTGGAAAATGTGGAAACGCCCCTGTTTTTGGGGCTGCTGCCCATTTTGACACTGGTGACCTGCGAGGTGCTCATTTCGCTGGTCAACCTGCATTTCCGCAAGGCACGGCGCATTTTTTCCGGCACGCCGGCGGTGGTCATCAGCGGCGGGGTCATTGACCAGCAAAAGCTGCACCAGCTGCGCTACTCGGTGGATGACTTGGTGGCACAGCTGCGCAGTCAAAATGTATACGATGTGGGGGAGGTGGATTTTGCGCTGGTGGAAACCACCGGCAAGCTATCGGTCTATCAAAAGTTTCTGAACCGACCGCTCTGCCCCGACACCCTGTCCCTGCCGGACGAACCCCAAAAAAACAGTCCCCCGCTGGTCATTATCAGCGAGGGCAAAATAAATCAGGATTATCTGCGGCTTGCCGGCAAGACACAGCAGTGGCTGGAACAGACGGTGGCCTCGTACCATCTGTCCCTTGACCGGGTTTACCTGATGACCGTCGACCTTGCTGACAAGGTAACGCTGATAAAAAAGGACAAGGGGGGGAGGTAGCTTGAAAACCACGCGCTTTATTATCTCGCTGGTTTTGCTGGGGCTTATTCTGCTGACCGCCGGTCTGGCGCTCTTTGACCTGTGGCGGGGGCTGGAGGAGATAAACAGCGCACTGCGTCAGGCAAGCGCCACCCCACCGGCTCAGCAGCAGCTGCTGGCGGAGCAGAGCGCCGCCCTGCCGGAGCTTTGGAACCGGTTGGAAAAGCGGTTTGTGCTCTATGTCAGTCACTCGACGCTTGACCACATTACCCAGCTGATTGCCGAGCTGCCCGCGCTGGCGCGGTACGGGGAATACAGCCACCTGTACAGCCACTTCGACGCAATTTTGGCGCTTTTGGACGATTTGTGGCAGTCCTCCCTGCCCAGCTACCGGACGCTGCTGTAGCAAAATAGCAAAAAAATTGAAGTATTCTCTTGACTTCCTCATATCGTAGTGATATTATAATGATATCAAAAACAACTGAGGAGGAAACGAATATGGAATCCAATACTACCCCCATCGTAAGCTACAAAGAGGAAAAGCAACTCATTCCCCGCAGCGGCTACTCTTTCCTGATTGGTGGGCTACTGCTTCTGCTGGCCAGCGTTGTCTGGTTTGTTTTTTCGGTCATCGCACTGGATCACGGCATAACTTCCCTAATGGTTCCCGCCGTTCTGGGTGTCATTACCGCCATTGCCTGCTGGGTGACCGTCCCCATTCTTCTCTGCGGGCTCAAGACCATTGAACCCAACGAGGCCGCTGTCTATGTCCTGTTCGGCAGCTACTATGGCACCATTTCCAAGCCCGGCTTTTTCTGGATTAACCCCTTCTGCTCCTCGGTCAACCCCACGGTTGTCCCTACGGCCGTGGCGGTTTCTTCCGACGGAAAAGCTACCGCCACCGCCGGCACGCTCAGCAAAAAAATCTCCATGAAGGCCATTACCCTGAACAATGACAAGCAAAAGGTCAATGACCGGGAGGGCAACCCCATCGAGATTGGCGTAATTGTCATCTGGAAGGTCTTTAACGCCACCAAGGCTGTGTTTGAGGTGGACAACTACAAGACCTATGTTTCCACCCAAACCGATGCGTCCATTCGGCAGGTTGCCCGGCAGTACCCCTATGACATTTCCGAGGATGGCGACGAAAAGTCCCTGCGCGGCAGCTCCTCCGAGGTAGCCGCAGAGCTCAAGCGCGACCTGCAAGGCCGTGTGGAGATGGCCGGTATTGAGATTATTGAGGCGAGAATTGCCCACCTTGCCTATGCCCCCGAAATTGCGGCGGCAATGCTGCAACGCCAGCAGGCCTCCGCCATTATCGCGGCCAGACAAAAGATTGTGGAAGGTGCAGTCGGCATGGTAGAAATGGCCTTGAACAAGCTGAGCGAGAACCACATTGTTACGCTGGATGACGAGCGCAAGGCGGCAATGGTCTCCAACCTGCTAGTGGTACTCTGTGGCAACAAGGACGCACAGCCCATCGTCAACAGTGGCACCATTTACTAAGCCATGGCAGACAAGAATGAAAAGAAGCAGCTGCTGCTGCGGCTGTCTCCCTCGCTTTGGAACGAAATTACCCGCTGGGCAGAGGATGATTTTCGTTCCGTCAACGGTCAGATTGAGTTTATTTTGACCGAAGCAGTCAAAAAGCGCACCGGAAAAAAAGAGCTAGGGCAATAGCAAAGCGGCGCAAACCCTCAGTGGGTTTTGCGCCGCTTTTTTCATCGGTCTTGCTCTTAGCCGTGGCAGGGGGAAAAGGGATTACAGCTGCTTTAGCAGATATTCCATGTAGGTGCCAAAGTGGTAGAACACCAGCCCCGGCTCCTGTAGCTCCTTATTCCAGCGCTTGACCCATTCCAACGTGACAAAGCCGTCGTAGCCGCCGTCGTGCAGTAGCTTAAGCGCGTCGAACACCGGCACATCGCCGTGCCCCATCATGCGGTAGGCTACCTTGCCATCCTTCATGACCGAATCCTTCACATGGAGGTACCGGATGCGGTCGCCCAGCCGACGATAGGTCAGCTCCGGCGCCTCCCCGCAAAACCGGTAGGGGTGGTGTACATCCCACAGCACCCCCGAGCCCTGCGGGTCACAGCCCTCCAGAAACCGCGCCATAGCAGCGCTGTCGCAAAGGGGTCCGTTGGTTTCAATCAGCAGGCAAACCCCCAAGGCCGCAGCCTCGGCGGATAGCTGCTGGTACAGCTCCTTGGCCTGTGTCAAGTCGCAGTCCCCCGGCTTCACCGTGGGGGAAACCAGCACCCGCACATAGGGCACACCTGTCCGGGCGGCCAGCGCAAGGTACCCGCGCACCTCTGGAACCGCCTGCTCCCGGCTGTCAGGCAGCCCCAGCGACGCGCCAGAGGTAAAGGCCGAAATGGCCATATTTGCCTGCCGTAGCCGCTCCATGGTAGCCGCGGCTCGTTGGGGTGCAAAGAGTCCCATGTCGGGCGCGTACAGCTCCTTGCCAATGCCCCGCACCTCAATGCCATCAATGCCGATGTCCTTGGCAGTGGCAAATATTTCGTCCCAGGTCCAGTCGGGACAGCCCAAGGTTGAAAATGCAAGCTTCATCTAGTACCAGTCCTTTCGGTTGGAGCGGCTAATCGGTGTTAGGATGTACTGGAGGGCATGGGAATGGTCACAGGCGCTTCGCTGGCCGCCCGCTTAACGGTGATGGTGACCAGCTCGGTTTCTCGCGCAACCTTTACGTCAAAGCCCTTGTTGGTGTCCACCACAGTTCCAATCTCGCCCAGTGTATCGGGGTTGTAATCATAAACAATATTGTACCGAATGTCCAAATCGGTCAGCACCTTGCGGGCAAAGCGGTCGGAGCTTCCAATAATGTCCGGCATATCTGCATACTTTGAACCGCGACTGACCGACAGACGAATGATGTGATCCTCCGGCATGGGGTCGCCCGGCTGGATGGATTGCGCAAAGACAACGCCCTTGGGGTATTCCTCATTGTAGACTTTTTCCGCTTGGAAAGTAAGCCCGCTGTAAAGCTCGTTGGTGCGCCCTATCAGGTCATAATAGATTCCCACAAACCGGTGGGGCATCAGCTCCACCACCGGTGCCACGCTCATGCTTTCGGAGGACTGGGGCGGCGGCGCGAACAGCCGCGCTGACAGGACTGCGTTTGCAGTAATACTCAGCAACAGCGCCACCCCCAGCGACGCTATGACGATTCTACCTTTTTTGAACTGTGTGAGCGGTTCCGTCGGCTTGGGGTCGGGTTTGGCCGGCTCCGGGCGAAACACCGCCGTGTTGGAGGCCTTTTCGGCCAACAGTGCAGCGGTAAAGTCATCCACCGTCTGAAAGCGCTTTTGCTTGGAGGATTCCAGCGCCCGGGTCAATGCTTCCGACACATTGCTGGGAATTTGGGTGTTAATGGCGGCAGCCTCCCGCATGGTGTCCTTTTTGCTGCGCTCCAGCGCGGGGGCAGGGTCAATGCCGGTCAAGGCATGGTACAGCACCGCACCCAGCGAGTAAACATCGGTCCACTCGCCCTGCCACAGATTGCGGGAATACTGCTCCGGTGCGCTGTAGCCGCTGTACAGCTCAGGGGTCAGCCCGCCGCCCTCGGTGCGCAGCTCCGGCAGCGCAAAGCCGACTAAAATTAACTCACCCCTGCGGTTGACAATAATGTTTTCCGGCGAAACCCCACAGTGGGTCAGCCCTTGGTTATGCAGGTTGGAAACGGCGGCAAACAGCGGCATAAAGGCCGCCTTGGCCTCTGCCCAGCTGTATACCCCGTGCTCCTCCAGCTGCTGCTCCAGCGTGTGGTAGGGCATGTAGCTGCTGACGCAGTAGATGGTGCCGCCCTCGGAAAACAGCTCACGAACCTTGACCGCATTGCGACTGTCAAACTTGGACAGACGCTTCCAGCGGTCGGCAATGTCGGAATAGAGCGTTTTGTAGCGGATGCGGTTTTCCTCGGCGACGGTCAGTCCCCGCGCCTCCAAGTCCCGGTCGGCCAGCGAGCGCGGGAAAAATTCCTCTACATAAACCTTGATGTTTTTTTGCTGGTGCAGTCCCAGATAGGTGATAGTCAGGTCGTTTTGCCGCACCACCCGCCCCACAATGTAGCCGTCGCCCAGCACTGTGCCAGCCGGCAGCGTGCCGCGGGGGTTGGGGATGGAGTTGTCATAGGAGCAACGCGG
>JAVVRO010000009.1:0-21873 GCA_036654695.1 Angelakisella sp.
CCCCGACCTGCGCCAGACCATTGATACGCTGCAGCGTAAAACCGCGGGGAATACCGGTGCCACGGTGAACATTGCCTTTAACTACGGTTCTCGCGACGAGATTACGACAGCGGTCAGGACGCTTGCCCAGCGGTGTGCTGAGGGAAGCTTGACCCCGGAGCAGATTGATGAGGGGATGATTTCGGATGCCTTGTACACAAAGGGGCAGCCGGACCCGGATTTGATTGTTCGTCCCAGTGGGGAATTGCGGCTCTCGAACTTCCTGCTGTGGCAGGCCGCTTACACGGAACTGATTTTTATGGATATACTTTGGCCGGACTTTGACAAGCCAAATCTGGATGAGGTCATCCTGCAATACAGTCAACGTGACCGTCGGTTCGGCGGGCGCAAGGGAAATGGAGAAAACCAATGAAGCAGAGAATCATAACCGCAGCCATGGGGTTGCTGGTGCTGTTGGCAGCATTTTTCCTGTTTGAAACACTCATTGCCAATTTGCTGCTGGCAGGCATCTGCGCGGTTGCCGTGCTGGAGCTGCTCAATGCGGCGGGACTGACCAAGTACAAGGTACTGTCAACAGTCAGCATCCTGTACAGCTTCTTTCTAATGTTTGTCAATGCCGGCAACATGATGGACTACATGTCGGTTTGCAGTACCGCCTACGCCATCTTTTGTTTTGGCTACCTCATTGTTCGCCACAATGATATTAACATCAGGGAAATCTCCTACTGCCTGCTTATTACGGTGATTGTTACCCTTTCGTTCTTTATGCTTATCTCCATCCGCGACCGCTCCAACGCACAGATAGGGCTTTTTTACCTGCTGGTGGTCTTTGGCTCGGCGTGGTGGTCGGACAGCGGCGCTTATTTTGCTGGCACGTTTTTTGGCAAGCACAAGCTATGCCCCAGCATCAGCCCCAAAAAGACGGTAGAAGGTCTAGTCGGTGGTATTGTTACCGCTGTTTTAGGCAACCTATTGGTAGCGGAGCTGTTTATGTGGGCGTCGCAGATGCTCATTCCTATTGGCTACTTTTCTCACTGTGTGGCCATCAATATTCCCATTCTCATTTTAGTTACTCCGCTGCTTTCCCTTATGGGTGTGCTGGGCGACTTGTCTGCCTCGGTCATCAAACGGCAGTGTAACATCAAGGACTTTGGCAATATTATGCCGGGGCACGGCGGCATCATGGATCGCTTTGACAGCGTTCTGTTCATCGCGCCTGTGGTATTTTTAATATTTCGATTTTTCCCCCTGCTTACCGTTGTTTCTTGATGACGCTATCCAAGGGATAGAGAGGTGGAGACTGACCCTTTGACTATTATATTGACGATTTTGGTATTTGGGCTAATTATTACGCTGCACGAGCTGGGGCACTTTACCCTTGCCAAGCTGTTTGGGGTGCGCGTCAATGAATTTGCCTTTGGCATGGGTCCAAAGCTGTTCAGCCGCCAAAAGGGCGAAACACGCTACAGCATCCGGTTATTGCCTATTGGCGGTTATGTCGCCATGGAGGGCGAGGATGCCGAGGCCGAAGGAGAAGTGCGCCCCAGCGACGGCCGTTCCTTTACCGACAAAAAAACATGGCAGCGTTTTTTCATTCTGTCTGCGGGCGCAGCAATGAACATTGTGCTGGGCTTTGTCATTCTGCTTTTTTTGTCCTCGCAGATGGAGCTAATGGGCACCAATGTGGTTGCCAACACCGTACCTACAGCCGCGGTCAGCCAGTATATTAAGCAAAATGACCGCATTGTTAAGGTGAACGGACACAGCACCGGCAGTTACAACGATTTGGTGTTCCAGATGGTGCGCGACGCCGATGGGATGGTGGATTTGGAAATTATTCGCGGGGCAAACCCCCGCGCTACTTTTTTTGACAAAAACCAAGGCGAACGGCAGACCCTGTCGCAGGTGCCATTTGTCCTAAACGACATTGGCGACGGGCACAAGACAGTCCAGCTGGACATGACGTTCTTCGGTGTGCCCAACACCTTTTTGGGCACCTTGGGCTATTCGGTCAACTGGACGGTATCGGTGGTCAAACAGGTCTGGTTTTCACTGGTGGATATTCTGTCCGGACGGTATGGTCTCAATGAGATTTCCGGGCCGGTGGGGACTGCCGCAGTCATTGAACAGGCCTCCTCCTACGGACTGGATTCCTTTTTGATGCTGCTGGCCTTTATTACCATTAACGTAGGAGTGTTCAATCTGCTGCCCATACCCGCGCTGGATGGCGGCAGGCTGTTTTTCCTGCTGGTTGAAATGATATTCCGCAAACCGGTGCCGCAAAAGTACGAAACCTACATCCATGCCGCTGGCATGATACTGCTGCTGGGCTTTGTGGCGGTAGTCACACTGAACGATATCCTGAAGCTGATTCGGTAGGGGTGTAGAGGGCAAAAAGGAGAAAAAACCATGAGTGAGCTAGGTAGAAAAACGCGAGAAGTAAAAATTGGTTCGGTTACCGTCGGCGGCAACCATCCGATTGCCATACAGTCCATGCTTAACGCCTCCCCGTCCGACGTGGAGGCGAATGTGCGTCAAACCAAGGCCTTGTACCAAGCTGGCTGCGAGATTAACCGCGTCGCTATCCAAGGCAAACAGGATATTCAGCTGATTCCCGCCATCAAGCAAGCGTCGCCCATGCCGCTGGTAGCGGATATTCAGTTTAACTACCGGTTGGCGGTGGAAGCGGCCTATGCCGGTGCGGATAAGGTTCGCATTAACCCCGGAAACATCGGTTCCCTTGACCGCGTGAAAGAGGTTGTGGCCGCCTGCCGTGCCAACGGTGTGCCCATCCGCATTGGGGTGAACTCCGGCTCGCTGGAGCGCGAGATACTGGCAAAGCATGGGCATCCCACCGCCGAAGCACTGGTGGAAAGTGCTCTGTATAACATTGGTCAGTTGGAACAGTGCGATTTTTATGATTACATAGTTGCCATCAAGTCGTCCAGCGTCAAGACCACCATGGACGCCTACCGCATGATTTCCCGGGAAAGGGACTGCCCGCTGCACCTGGGTGTGACCGAGGCGGGAACTGCCCATATGGGTCTGGTTAAGTCTGCCGCCGCGCTGGGTTCGCTGCTGGCGGACGGCATTGGCGACACCATCCGTGTATCACTGACTGCCGACCCGGTGGACGAGGTTGCTGCCGCGCAGGATATTCTGCGTAGCGTGGGACTTTGGAAAAAAGGCCCCACTTTTGTGTCCTGCCCGACCTGTGGACGCTGTAAAGTGGATTTACTTGCCATAGCTAAAGCGGTGGAACAAGCCCTTGTAAGCTGCCAAAAGCCGATTACCATTGCCATTATGGGCTGCGTGGTCAACGGCCCCGGCGAAGCGCGCGAAGCGGATATTGGGCTTGCCGGCGGTAACCCGGAGTGCATTTTGTTCCGCAAGGGCAAGGAATTTGCACGAGTACCGGCCGAGCATGCCGTTGAGGCGTTGCTGGCCGAAGTGGAGCGGCTATAATGAAAAGCTTTGCCGACATCTTCGGGAAATACTGCAAAGGCGTAGCCTGTCCCATCCTGTCCAAAACTGAGATTTGGGAATTGCAGATTAGCAAGGATAGGGAGGAGCTGTATGTCAAGCTGCTGCCGGAGGCGGTAATCCCCAAGCGGGAGCTGTACGACGCATCTGCGGCAGTGCGCGAAGCGCTGGAGCTGCATAGCTTGAAGCTGGACTACCACTATGGCGAGGAGCTGCTCACAGGGCAGTACCTTGGCGAAATAATTACCGAGCTGATAGCTGCGGGCGAACCCATTAACGGCTTTTTCCACGGCGCACAGGGGGAGGTGCGGGACGGCAGCTTTTGGGTCAACCTAAAAAACGGCGGGCTGGACTTTTTGCTGGAACAGTCGGTGGACAAAAAGATGTCCGCGGTCATTGCACGCGATTTCGGCGTGCCTATGACCATTCAGTTTACTGGCGAAACCAAGGTGACCAAGGCACAGCAACGCGCCGCTGCCCAGGAACGTGTGGTAACGGCACCGCCACCCAGTGCGCCGCGTCCCCGCAAAAGCTATGGAACCGGTGGTGTTTCCGGCCTACCCTTTGAGTCCGGCCCCGGACAGATTGTACTGGGACGCGAGATTAAAAACGGCATAACTCCCATTGTCGAGGTAAACGCCGAAACCGGTAACACTACCGTGTGGGGCGATGTCTTTGAGGTGAGCTGTCGTGAAAACCGCGACGGTACCAAAATTATTATGTCGGTCAGCATTACCGACTACACCAGCTCCATCAACCTGAAGGTGTTCGAGGACAAGGCGTTGCGCAAAACCTTGGAGCCGATTGTGGAGGGGGCAACCTTGATTGTACGCGGTGAGGCCAGCTACGACAAATATGACCGGGATGTTACCCTGAAGCCCCGAGACATTACGCTGGTCAAAAAGCCGGAAAAAACCGATGATGCCGAGGTCAAGCGCATTGAGCTGCATTGCCACACCAACATGTCAGCCATGGACGGCATGACCCCTGCTGCAGAGCTGGTTATGCAGGCAGCCCGCTGGGGGCAGCCCGGCATAGCCATTACCGACCACGGCGTACTGCAAGCCTTCCCGGATGCCATGTTTGCCGAAGCCAAGGCGCAAAAGCTAACCCCCGACTTTAAGGTAGTCTACGGAGTGGAGGGGTACTTTGTGGACGATATGATTTCGGTGGTGCAGGGTGCTTGTGAGGGTGACCTGAATGCCGAGATTATTCTGTTTGACCTTGAAACCACGGGACTGTCACCGGCCAACGAGCGCATTACTGAAATTGGCGCGGTGCGTATGCGCGGCATGGAGCTGCTGGATAACTTTGATACCTTTGTTAACCCCGAAAAAGCAATTCCGTCGGACATTGTGCGCCTGACCGGCATTACCGATGAGATGGTTGCAACCGCTCCCAGCGAAAGGGAGGCGATTGCGGCCTTTTTGGAGTTCTGCGGCGACAGTAACATTTTGGTGGCGCACAACGCCTCCTTTGACATGGGCTTTTTGCGTGGGGCGCTTGCCCGCTGCGGCATTAGCCGGAAGTTTGCCAGCATTGACACGCTGACTCTTGCCCGGGAAATGTACCCGGAGCTAAAAAAGCACAAGCTGAATCTGGTAGCGGAGCATCTGGGAGTCCAGCAAAAAAACCACCACCGCGCCGACGATGATGCCCGGGTGCTGGGGGAAATTTTTGTAAAGATGCTGAGTACCCTGCGGGACGAAAAAGGCGTTGTCGAGCTGTGGGACTTAAACACCGCACTGGACACCAAGGGCGGCTACAAGGGTAAAAGCTACCATATCATCCTGCTGGTCAAAAACCTTTTGGGGCTAAAAAATCTCTATAAGCTGGTATCATTTGCCCATTTGGATTATTTTTATAAAAAACCGCGCATTCCCAAAAGCCAGCTGGTGCGCTACCGCGAGGGGCTTATTGTGGGTTCTGCCTGCGAGGCGGGCGAGCTGTTCTCCTCGGTGGTAGAGGGAAAAACTTGGGGTGACCTCTGCGATATTGCTGCATTTTATGACTATTTGGAGGTGCAGCCCCTTGGCAACAACGAATATCTAATCCGGGAGGGTGTCGCCAAAAGCGAGACTGACCTTGAAAACTACAACCGTACCATTGTCAAACTAGGCGACAAGCTGGGCAAGCCGGTGGTGGCTACCGGCGATGTGCATTTTCTCAACAAGCGCGACAGCAAGTTCCGTGAAATATTAATGGCCTCCCAAGGCTACAAGGACGCAGCGCTACAAGCGCCGCTCTACCTGCGCACTACCGACGAAATGCTGGCGGAGTTTGACTATCTGGGCGACAACACCGCCAAGGAGCTGGTCATCACCAATCCCAACAAAATAGCGGCAATGTGCGACCGCATTCGCCCCATTCCGGACGGTACCTTTACCCCCACCATCGAGGGCGCACAGGAGGACTTAATCCGCATTACCCACCAGCGCGCGGAGGAGCTTTACGGCACACCGTTGCCGGAGCTTGTGGACAAACGGCTGACCCGGGAGCTGGATTCCATCACGAAGCATGGCTTTTCAGTGCTGTACATGATTGCGCAAAAGCTGGTGCACAAGTCAGTGGAGGACGGCTATTCGGTGGGCTCCCGTGGTTCGGTGGGCTCCTCCTTTGTCGCCATTATGGCGGGCATTTCGGAGGTGAACCCGCTGGAGCCGCACTATGTTTGCCCCAACTGCAAGTTTAGCGAGTTTTTTACCCACGGCGAGGTCGGCTCCGGCTTTGACCTACCGTCCAAAAAATGCCCCAACTGCGGCACCGAATTGCTGCGGGATGGGCACGAGATTCCATTTGAAACCTTTTTGGGCTTCGACGGCGACAAAGCGCCCGATATTGACCTTAACTTTTCGGGGGAATACCAGTCGCGTGCCCATGCCTTTACAAAGGAGCTGTTTGGTGCGTCCCATGTCTTTAAGGCGGGAACCATTTCGGCCGTAGCCGACAAAACTGCCTACGGCTATGTGAAGCACTATCTGGACGAGCAGGGCATGACCGTCACCAACGCCGAGGAAAACCGGCTGGTCAAGGGTTGCACTGGAGTCAAACGCACCACAGGGCAGCACCCCGGCGGCATGGTGGTAGTCCCTAACGACATGGAAATTTTTGACTTTTGCCCGGTACAGCATCCGGCAGATGACACCACCTCCACCACCATTACCACCCACTTTGACTTTAACTCCATGCACGACACCATTCTAAAGCTGGACGAGCTGGGGCACGATTCTCCCACGTTATTTAAGTATTTGGAGGACTACACCGGCGTGAAGCTGCTGGACATTCCCATGAGCGACCCGGAGGTATACGGACTCTTTACCTCGTCGCAGCCGCTGCACATTGACCTGACCGACATCCGGTGCGAGACTGGCACCCTTGGTCTGCCGGAAATGGGCACTCCCTTTGTACGCGGTATGCTGATGGACGCGCAGCCCAAGACCTTTGCCGACCTGCTGCAAATTTCCGGACTGTCCCACGGGACTGATGTTTGGCTGGGCAACGCCAAGGATTTAATTACCGACAAAACCTGTACCATCGCCAATGTCATCGGAACCCGCGACAGCATTATGACCTCGCTGATTCACTACGGGCTGGCACCAAAAACCGCCTTTAAAATTATGGAAATTACCCGTAAGGGCAAGGCGCCCATGCTGCTGACTGACGAGATGAAGCAGGATATGCGCGACCACAATGTACCGGAATGGTACATTGCCAGCTGCCTGAAGATTAAATACATGTTCCCCAAGGCTCACGCTGCCGCCTATGTCATTTCGGCCATTCGGTTGGGCTGGTTCAAGGTACACTACCCCAAGGAATTTTACGCGGTGGTCTTTTCCATCCGTGGGGAGGACTTTGATGCCAATGTAGCCATGCAGGGAACAGGGGTGGTCAAGTCCAAAATTGACGCACTGTACGCAAAGGGAAATGAACGCTCCGCCAAGGAGGACGGTACGCTGGAAACCTTGCAGCTAACCTATGAGATGCTCAAGCGAGGCATTCAGCTACTGCCGGTTGACCTGTACCATTCCCACGCGCGGCTGTTCTGCATTGAGGACGAAAAAATTCGCCTGCCCTTTACCAGTCTCAAGGGCTTGGGGCTGACAGCAGCCGAAAACCTGGAACGGGCAGGAAAGGAAGGCGAATATCTTTCGGTGGATGAAATTACCACCCGGGCAGGCAGCTCCAAGAGCGTGATTGAGATATTGCGGGAGCACGGTGCGTTGGAGGGACTAACCGAAACCAGCCAGACTACCTTGTTTTAGCGGTCAGCTCGTCCAGCGAAAAGGGCAGACTGCCAAGGGTAAAGCATTGGTTATTCAGGTAGTCCAGATGCTCGGCGGGGGAGGTAAACTTAAATTCCAGCCGGTAAGCACACAGCGCCTGATAGCGATAGGGCAGTCCGGCATTGGCCTTTGCCGTGCCATACTTGGTGTCACCCACCACCGGGTGTCCCAAAAAGGCCATCTGTGCCCGTATCTGGTGGGTGCGCCCAGTGAGGAGGTTGACCTCCAGCAGGGCAAAGCCCCCCTGCGCTGCCACCACGGTGTATTCGGTAAGGATGGTGCGCCCGCCGGGAATGGGCGTGGCCGAAACCACGACTTGATTTTTGTCGCTGTCCTTGCGCAGAAAGGCTTTGCAGAGCTTGTGCGCAGGGGTCGGTACGCCAAACACCAGACAACGGTAGCGCTTTTCCAGTTCGCGATCCTTTATCTTTTGGTTCATCACCCGCAGGGTCGCGGCGTTCTTGGCACACAGTACCATCCCACTGGTGTTTCGATCAATGCGGTTGCATAGCGAAGGTGTAAAGGAATTTTCCTTTGCAGGGTCAAACTCCCCTTTTTCGTAAAGGTACCGCAGTGCGCGATGGATTAGCGTGTCCGGTCCGCCCTCCTCGTCCTCGTGGACAACCAACCCGGCGGGCTTGTTCAGCAGCAACAGGTTTTCATCTTCAAAGACGACCTCCAGCTCTCGCTTTGCCGCCAAAAATGCGGTGGGGCCTACGGCGTCGGGGAAAAATTCGTCGGTAAGGTACAGCTCGACCACATCGCCCACCGCCAGTCGGGTGGAAATTTCGGCGCGCTTGCGGTTTACCTTAATGCTCTTGGTGCGGATGCCCTTGTACAACATACTTTGCGGTAGCAGGGGAGCGGCCTTGGTCAAAAATTTATCCAGCCGTTGACCGGAGTCATTTTCGTTAATAATAAACTGTTTCAAGTAGGTTCCACCTTTCGCGGATTTTGTTTTCATTATAGTGGTTTTTCGCGGCGGTTGCAACAGAAAACAAATTGCGTTATACTAAAAAGATAAGCAAGATAATATTGACAACAGGGGGAGCACCGGATGACCATCGACAACAAGTGCCTGCATGAGGGACATCGCGAACGACTGAAAAAGCGGTTTCGCGCAAATGGGCTGGAAAGTTTTGAGCTGCATAATATTTTAGAGCTGCTGCTGTGCTATGCCATTCCCCGTCGGGATGTCAACGAGGAGGCACACCGCTTGGTTGACACCTTTGGTACGCTGACCAATGTTCTTGACGCGCCCATTGAGGAGCTGCTCAAGGTGGAGGGAGTTTCCCTCAACGCGGCTACCTTACTCAAAATTGTCCCGCAGCTGTGCCGGTATTATTACGAGCAAAAGGTGGAGGATGCTCCGCTAGACAGCGACAATATTACTGACTATCTGGGCAAGCGGCTGATGGCAAGCTACATTTCCGAAATTAACGAGGTAGCCTACCTCATCTGCTTGGATAACCGTCTGCGTATTTTGTATTTTGGCAAGCTGGGCGAAGGCACAAACGACTCTGTATCCATCCTAACGCGCAAAATTGTCGAAATCTCCATTCGCTGCAATGCCAGCAGCGTAATTCTGGCGCATAACCATCCCACAGGGTTAGCCATCCCCTCCAAAAAGGATCGCTTGACCACCAGCCAGATTTATACGGCACTGGCGGGCGTTTCCATTAAGCTGCTGGATCACATTGTGGTGGCACGCAACGAATACAGCTCGATGGCGGCGCTGGGCATGCTGTCGCCGGTGTTCCTTTCGGCGCAACGCAGCGGTACCTCCCTTGGGGAGGAGGTTGTGGAGCTGCCCAATCCCGAAGATTACGACTGGCGGGAGTAAAATACAGCGGTTTCCCCTTTACTTTGTGCCGGTGCTGCCGTATAATAAAAAGTAGAGCATCCCAAAATAATTATGCCGATGCGAAGCGGCGGAATGGATGATTTGTATGGATATCGCGGCAATGAGCATTGCAATGAATGCGGCCAAGCTGCAACAGGCGGCTAGTCTTGCGATGGTCAAAAAAACCATGAATCTACAGGAACAGGCCATGGGCGGCCTCATTGAAATGATGCAGCAAACCCCGCCGCCCTCCCAACACCGGTTGGATGTGCGCGCCTGAGTACAAGCCTTGGATTATTCGGAGCAGATGCGGTGTCTGCTCCTTTTTTTGATACTGCGGAAGGGAGCACGAATGCCATGGAGCTGCCACAGGGCGCACAAAGAATTTTGGACAGGCTGCTCCATTGGGGCTATCCGGCTCAGGTCGTGGGCGGGTGTGTTCGCGACAGCTTGCTGGGACGGTCTCCCCACGACTGGGACATCTGCACCGCCGCGCTGCCGCAGCAGGTCAAGGACTGCTTTGCGGGGACAGGGATGCGTCTGCTGGAAACCGGAATCCGGCACGGCACGGTCACACTGTTGGCCGACGACGGCGCTTACGAGGTGACCACCTACCGCACCGATGGGGACTACCTCGACCATCGGCATCCCGGGTCGGTACAGTTTGTGTCCGGCATTGTCGACGACCTTGCCCGGCGGGATTTTACCATCAATGCCATGGCCTACAGCCCGACCGACGGTTTACTTGACCTGTTCGGCGGTCGACAGCACCTGCAAGAGCGGGTACTCTGCTGTGTGGGTGACCCCAATTTACGCTTTGGCGAGGATGCGCTGCGTATTCTGCGCGCATTGCGCTTTGCCGCAACCTATGGCTTTACCGTGGAACAAAACACCGCCCATGCCATTCGCCGGAACCAGCAGCTGCTTTCCCACCTTTCCCGGGAGCGCAGGAACGCGGAGCTGCTGCGTCTGCTTTGCGGCAGCGGCGCGGTCGAGGTGGTCACCGAGTACTTTACTGTGTTGGAGCCTTACCTTCCGGTGATAGAACCTCGGCAAAAGTCCCTCTGCCGCTGGCAAAACAGGCTGGGCGAGGGGCGGCTGCGCTGGCTACTGAGCCTACAAAACACGCCGGAAAGCAGAGCTGCCTTGGACTGTCTGGACAGGGTGCTGACACAGCAGGAAAGCCGCCGCCAGCTTAGTCAATTGGCGGTCAACGGTACCGACCTGCGCAGCATTGGTATTGCGCCGGGTGCCGCGCTGGGTGCAGTACTGGACTGCCTGCTGGAGGCGGTTGCCGCCGGGCAACTGCCCAATGACCGCCAAACGCTGCTGAACTACGCCCAAAACCGTGGAAAAACGCAGTAGAACAGTAGTAAGGTTAGGGTAGCCTGAATAAACATATAGCACCGCTGCGGCGGGAATGGGGGAGGTGACAAGATGACCCAGCGACCAAAAGGGCAAACCTTTTTGGAGGGCGCGGCAATATTGACGGCAGCGACATTGCTTGTTAAGGTCATTGGCGCACTATTTAAAATTCCCCTTGCCAATATTTTGGGCGGGGTGGGCATGTCATACTTTGTCACCGCCTATGATTTATTTACCCCCATCTACAGCCTTGCAGTCACCGGGCTTAGCGTCGCGGTGTCCCGTATGGTGGCCGAGCATACCGCCCGCGGCAGTGATGCCGGGGTACAGGCGGTCATGAGAGCCTCCCGCCGAATATTTTTGTGTGCAGGGGTGGTGGGCTTTGGCCTAATGCTGGCTGCGGCACCGCAATTTGTTAAGCTGGTCAACAACCCCGCGTCGCTTTTTTCGGTAGCAGCCATTGCGCCTGCTGTGCTGTTCAGCTGCATTTCGGCCATCTACCGCGGCTACTATCAGGGACTGTCCGACATGGTTCCCACTGCTATTTCTCAAGTGATTGAAGCAGTGGCGCGGCTGGTGTTTGGCATTCTGTTTGCCTATGGCGTAACGGCATTAATGCTTGCCCGCTATGCGCAAACTGGGCAGCTGCTGGGCATTTCCTTTCCGAATGCTGAGTATGCCAAGCTGTTTATTCTGCGCTTTTCGGCGGCGGGTGCCATTTTTGGGGTTACGCTGAGCACCGCTGCGGGGGCGCTTTACATTCGGCTGCGGTTTGTGCATACCCGGCAACTGCTGGTGGTGCAGTCTGACTACCACCTAAACCGCGAAACTGGCCGGCGTCTGGTAAAAATCGCTGTTCCCATTGCGCTGAGTACGCTGGTAGTCAATCTTTCCTCCCTCATCGACCTAGCGTCGGTCATGAACTGCCTCCATTCTGCCATTGAACAAGACGGCCAGACCATTCTACAGATGTATCAGGGCAGTATTCCGCCGGAGCTGAATCTGGATTTGCTCCCGGAGTACCTATACGGCAGCTATTCAGGACTGGCACATTCTATTTTTAACCTCATTCCTGCCATTACCGCCGGACTTGGCATCAGTGCCATTCCGGCAGTTTCCCGCGCATGGGCGCATGACAACAAACAGAATCTGGAGCAAACCATCTCGTCCATTTTGCGCCTGACCATGTTGGTGGCACTGCCGGCCGGACTGGGGCTGGCGGTGCTGGCCAAACCGATTCTGCTTTTTTTGTATCCGGCAAGGGTCATGGAGGTAACCATCGTCGCACCTATTTTACGGGTGATGGGCTTTTGCGCCGTGCTGGTGGCAGCGGCAAGCCCGATGAACAGCATTTTACAATCCATTGGGAAGGAGCGTTTGCCACTCATCATTCTGCTGATGGGAGCCGCCGTAAAGCTGATTACCAACCTGACGCTGGTGCCGCGCCCCGAAATCAATATTCAGGGCGTGCCCTACGGCACACTGCTTTGCTATGGAGTTATTGTACTGCTTAGCGGTGCGGCATTACGCATCTGTTCCGGGGTCAATCCGGGGTTCTGGCGCACCTTTTTTAAGCCGTTTTTGTGTGCGGCAGGCAGCAGTATTGCGGCGGGTGGGTGCTATCAACTGCTGGCAACAGGGCTTCCTCAGGCGGGGAACGCCCTCCCTTTGCTGCTTTCCATTGCCTGTGCTGTGGCGGTATATGTATTTCTAACCCTTTTTACGGGAACAATCTGTAAAAATGACCTAAAAATGCTACCCCTCAGCGAAAAAGTCTTGAAAAGACTTGAAAAGCTAGGTTTTATCAGTTAGAATAATAAAGGCAACTTCGAGAGAGGGTAAAATGGTTGATGAAAACAAGCTTTACGTCCAAACAGAACTATTGTATGGAAGACCTACTTCACATCATGAGAATACTGCGCGGTGAAGGAGGCTGTCCGTGGGACAGAGAACAAAACCATCGTTCAATTCGCAACAACCTGATAGAGGAGACCTATGAGGTTGTCGAAGCAATTGACACCGATGACAGGACACTACTCCGCGAGGAGTTGGGCGATGTGCTGTTACAGGTGGTGTTTCACAGCCAAATGGAGGATGAGTGCAATAGCTTTAACTTTAATGATGTTTGTGACGGCATCTGTAAAAAGCTGATTCATCGGCACCCTCATATATTTGGAAATGTCATTGCAAACAGTTCGGAGGAAGTTCTTAAAAACTGGGATATTATCAAGCAGAAGGAAAAGAATCAGGAGACAACCGCCAGTACGCTGGAGGCAGTATCCCGTGCTTTGCCGTCGCTTGTACGCAGTTGTAAGGTGCAAAAGCGCGCTGCAAAAGTGGGCTATTGCTACCCGGATGTTTCTGGCGCAATCGCTGACCTGAAAAGCGAAATTTTGGAGCTTGAGCAGGCAATTGCGGCATCCGACAGTGAGAATATCTCTGACGAGCTGGGGGACGTATTGTTCTCAGCGGTAAACGTGTCCAGATTGCTCAAAAAAGACCCTGAGGAAGCACTCTGCTTTTCTACAGATAAATTTATCCGGCGCTTTACTATTGCTGAAGAACTCGCTTCGCAGCAGGACAAAAAGCTGGTGGATTGCACTGCCGGGGAGCTGGATACGCTTTGGAAGGAAGCCAAGAAAAAAGATAATAAAAAATTTGGAGGTACAACAAAATGACAAAGGTAGAACTGGTAAATGCGGTTGCGGAAAAAGCGGGACTTTCTAAGAAGGACAGCGAGAAGGCTGTTGCGTCGGTATTTGCTGTAATTACTGATACCCTGAAGGCTGGCGACAAGCTGTCCTTGGTTGGCTTTGGCACATTTGAAGTCAAGGAGCGCAAGGCGCGTACCGGCATTAACCCCAGAACAAAGGAGAATATCCAGATTGCTGCTTCCAAGAATCCTGTGTTTAAGGCTGGAAAAGCCCTTAAGGATGCTGTAAAGTAAGAAACATGAACGGCTGCTCCTCAGGGAGTGGCCGTTTTTTTATGGAGGATAGTATGCGGTTAGATAAATATTTAAAGGTTTCGCGCATCATCAAGCGGCGCACTGTGGCTAACGAGGCCTGCGACGCGGCGCGTGTGCTGGTCAACGGAAAGGCTGCACGCGCCTCCTACGAGGTAAAGCTGGACGACGTGATTGAAATTAATCTTGGGGCAAAGCCGGTCAAGCTGGTAGTTACCGCGTTGCAGGAAAGCGCCGGGAAAGAAAGCGCCTCCCAAAACTTCCGTGTGGTCGAGTAATTCGGTGTCATAATTTTGCCCGATTCTTCATATCAATGGAATAAGACAAGCATTGAATGGGAATGGGGAATGAGGATGAATACAGAGAACAAACCGGCGTTGGGACTGCGGCATACCCTGTTGGTGGAGGACCGTAACCGGATTCAAATTACCGGTGTTACCGATGTGGAAAGCTTTGACGAACAGATGGTGGTACTAATGACACAGCCGGGTGAGCTGGTCATTAAGGGTAGGGGACTGCACATTACTAAAATTGACGTAGCCACCGGCGACCTGTCGCTGGAGGGCGAGGTTGATGAGCTAAGCTACGGAGACGGCCGTCCGGCGGGCGGGTTCTTTAGCAAGCTGTTGCGGTAAGCGGCATGGCTATTTCAATATCGGCGCAGACCGAAACCTTTTTGGCGGCTATGCTGCTGGGACTGCTGACCGGGGTGGGCTACGATGTGCTGCGGGTTTGCCGCAAGGTGATTGTCCATGGTTGGTTAATGCTGCTGGCAGAGGATTTTCTGTTTTTTACGGCGACTGCGTTGCTGCTGTTCTGCTATTTTTTGGAGCGTTGCCGGGGCGAGGTGCGCCTTTATGTCATGGTCGGACTACTGCTGGGCTGGGTGCTTTATTACTTTACAGCGGGCAGCTTGGTGATGGCAATTACGGTTCGCTTCCTTGCATTTGTGGGCGCAGTCCTGCACCAACTTGCCATTCCCATTGGAAAATTTGCCGGAATTATAAAAAAACTTTTGATTACGGCAGTAAAACCCCTTCTTTTGCAAAAAAACCGCTTGAAATCTCATGCGTCTATGCTGTATAATAATCATATACATAGTACCGCCAAAGGAGGGAACCGACGGTGGCATTTGCAAGCGCAGGAGTTAAAGAAAAAAAAGAAAAAAAGCATTCCTCGGTCGATGGATTGATTCGGATTGTCATGGTGCTGCTGTTGGGCGTACTTGTGGCGTTCTTTATTAAAACGCAGGCTGATGTAGAAAATATGGAGCAGCAGCTGCAAAGCATTAACCAGCAAGTCGAGCATCAGCGCTTGGTAAACAAAGACCTTGAGCTGAGCTTGCGCAGCAGCGACGAGTACTTAAAACGTACCGCCCGGGAAAAACTGGACTATGCGCATCCCGAGGAGCGAGTATTCATTGACGCTTCCGGCGTCAAATAAGGTACAGTAATCAAATTCAAAAACGAGAGGAATTTTGCGAGGTATGCAGGTAGCTGTCGGAAACATTGTCGAGGGCAAGGTTGCCAAGATTACTAACTATGGTGCGTTCATTGATTTGGAGGGCGGCGGTACCGGAATGGTACATATTTCGGAGATTGCCAACTCCTACGTCAAGGACATCAACGATCACATTACGGTGGGCGAGACGGTAACCGTTAAGGTGATTGGTATCAATGAGCAGAACAAGGTGAGCCTTTCCATTAAGGAGATGCAGCCCGCACCCGAGCAATCGTCCTTTCGTCCGCAGCAGGGCGGTGACAGGAATGCAATGTCGCGACCGCCGTTACCCCGGCAATCCGGTCCGCGGTCGTCGGCTCCACGCTCTTTTAATAAGCCTGCGGCAGTCCCCAGCACCGGTGATCCCTTCGAGGATATGATGAACCGGTTTAAGAAGACCAGTGACGACAAGCTGTCCGACCTTAAAAAGGTCATGGACCCCCGCAAGGGCAGCAGCCGCCGTACCCATACAAAGTAACAGCTCCAATCGGGGTATTTTTGGGCGAACAAGCTTGTTCGCCCTTTTATTAAGGAACGGGAAAATGATGATTATTACAAATGCCAGAATTATTACCTGCGACGGCGGCAGAATCCTTGAAAACGGTTACGTTGCGGTACACAACGGTGTAATTACCGAGGTTGCTGCGGGCGACTACCGGGGGAGCGACGGCGAACGGTTCGACGCAGACGGCGCGCTGCTGCTGCCTGGGTTTATTGATGCCCACTGCCACTTGGGCATGTTTGAGGACGGGCTTGCCTTTGAGGGGGACGACGGCAACGAGGAAACTGACCCCTGCACCCCCCAGCTGCGTTCGCTGGACGCGGTAAACCCGATGGATCGCGGCTTTGCCGAGGCCTTGCAATACGGTATTACCACCGTAGTGACCGGCCCGGGCAGTGCAAACCCCATTGCGGGGCAGATAACCGCCATGAAAACCTATGGCCATGTGATTGACCAGATGGTGGTGCGCTTTCCTACGGCCATTAAGTTTGCCTTGGGCGAAAACCCAAAAAACATTTACAGTGACAAGTCGGAGCAGCCGGTTACCCGCATGGCAATTACCGCCATTATCCGGGAGCAGCTGTACAAGGCGAAACGCTACCAGCAGGACTTGCAAAAGGCTGCCGAAGACCCGGAGGGAGAGACTGACGCACCCGATTATGACATTAAGTGCGAGGCGCTGCTGCCGCTGCTTCGTCGTGAGGTGAAGGCGCACTTTCACGCACACCGCGCGGACGATATTTGTACGGCATTGCGCATTATTAAGGAGTTTGGACTAGATGGAGTCATTATTCACGGCACCGAGGGCTTTTTGGTTGCCGACTCCATTGCCGAAGCGGGAGTTCCGGTCATCTGCGGGCCGATTATTAACACGCGTACCAAGCCGGAGCTGCGCAACATGTGCCGGGACAACCTGCTATGTCTGTACCGTGCCGGGGTAAAAACCTCGGTAAATACCGACGCGCCGGAGGTTCCCATTGACATGCTACTGACCTCGGTGGCCATTGTCGCCAATGCCGACGAGCGGCCGCTGACCATGGAACAGGCCGTGGAGCTGGTTACCTGCAACGCTGCCGAAGCTGCCGGGATTGCCGACCGGGTAGGCAGCATTACCGTGGGTAAGGATGCTGACCTGCTGCTGTTTACGCAAAATCCTGTGGGACTGCTGGTAAAGCCCAGCCGTGTGATGGCAGGCGGCGTATTCCAGAATTCATAAACTGTTTTTAAAATAATCATGAAAAAGTCTTGTGTACTGCCCTAAATAATGATATAATTTAGACATAAATTTAGCAAATACGCATAATCATTTGCTGATTTATGTCCCCGGCAAATAAAAGCAAGGAGAGGTATCATTATGAAAGTATCCTACATTGGCAAGAAGACGGTAATTAAGGATTCCTTTAAGGAGTACGCAGAAAAAAAGCTCTCTAAGCTCGTAAAGTTCTTTGACGACAACCCTGTCATTGTGGTAGTAGTGACCAACAACAACGAGGAAGAAACAGTTGAGGTCACCATTAAGTCCCACGGCATCTTCTTCCGGGCAGAAAAAGTCAGCGATGACCGCTTTATTTCCATGGACTTGGTGCTGGATGTGCTGACTAGTCAGATTATTAAAAACAAAAGCCGCCTGGAAAGTAAAATCAGAGATAACATTGTGCCGGATGAGTTGGAGCAGCTCTTTCCCGAGGTACATGCCGAGGCAGATGTGCTGGTTAAAACAAAGAAGTTCTATGTGGGTGTGATGGATGCGGAAGAAGCAATTCTACAGATGAACATGCTGGATCATGAGTTCTTTATGTTCCGCAACGGCGACAGCGGGGAAATAAATGTGGTTTACCGCCGCCGCGACGGCAACTATGGGCTACTGGAACCAATCAGTTAATTTGTTTCGTACTGCCAGCTTTTATCATTGCCCTTCACGAGAGTGCGGCGCGGGAAAGCATGGAGCAAACAAAAGACTGTTTTATGACATTCGTAAGATACAAAACCCACAAAGGCAGCAGTTGCTGCCTTTGTGCTTGTAAAAAGATGTGTGTTTAAGGAGATTTATGGAAAAACTTAAGATTAGCTGCCCCTGCAACTTTGGTTTGGAAAGTGTGCTGTCGGGGGAGCTTCGGCGCATGGAAGCCGAAGATATTACCGTTACCGACGGGCGGGTGGATTTTGCGGGCGGCTGGGATACCGTTGCCAGGGCAAACCTTTGGCTGCGCACCGCCGAGCGGGTACAGTTGGTGCTGGGCAGCTTTCCGGCTACCAGCTTTACCGAGCTGTTCGACGGCGTAGCCAAGTTACCCTTTGAGCAGTTCATCGGCCGCGAGGACGCGTTCCCGGTCAAGGGCTGGGCGCTTAACTCACAGCTGCACAGCATCCCGGACTGTCAGTCCATTATCAAAAAATCGGTGGTGAACCGCCTAACGGCGGCATACGGCCTCAGCTGGTTCGAGGAAACCGGGCCGGTGCATCAAATCCAGTTTTCCATTATGCGTGACATGGTAACCGTAATGCTGGACACCAGCGGCCCGGGCTTGCACAAGCGCGGGTACCGCAGTCAGTCCAACATTGCACCCATTAAGGAAACGCTGGCGGCGGGTATTTTGGACATTGCACGTATCTATCCCGATACCCAGCTGTACGACCCATTCTGCGGCTCCGGCACCATGCTCATCGAGGCGGCTTACAAGGCGAAGAACATTGCGCCGGGCATCTACCGGCGGTTTGCGGCCGAACGCTGGGACTGCATTCCGGCAAAGGCGTGGCAGGCCGAGCGGGAACGCGCGGTAAGCCTTGCCCGCAAGGAGGACGTTACCTTCCATGGCTTTGGCCGTGACATTGACCAAGAAGCGGTAGAGCTGACCATGAGCAATGCCAAAAAAGCCGGAGTGGGGCCGCTGATTTCGGCGGTACAGTCCGATGTGCGCAGCTTTGTGGTACCCAAGGAAAAGTCGCTGGTAGTCTGCAACCCGCCCTATGGGGAGCGGATGCTTAACCCTGTGGAGGCGGAGCAGCTGTACCGCGACATGGGCAAGGTGTTTTTACCCAGCGACACCACTGCGTACTTTATCATTAGTTCGCTGGAAAACTTTGAGTCACTGTTTGGCAGACAGGCGGACAAGCGCCGCAAGCTGTACAACGGCATGGTCAAGTGCCAGCTGTACATGTATTTTCAGCAAAAGTAGCATTAAAAAAGCCGTACCACAGCCAAGATTGGCGAGGGTACGGCTTTTCTTGACTTTTGGGACAGTGTGCTGTATTATTTTAACAGCTTTTTGAATCGTGAATGGAGGAGATGCAGCTATGTTGCAAATTGAACATTTTACCAAGACCTATTCCGGCGGGAAAAAAGCCGTGGACGACCTTTCCCTAACGGTGGAATCCGGCGAAATTTTTGGTTTTATTGGGCATAACGGCGCGGGCAAAACCACCACGCTACGTTCGGTTGCCGGTGTGCTGGACTTTACCGAGGGTAGTATTATCATTGACGGACATGACATCCGCAAGGATCCAATTGCCGCCAAGCGGGTCACTGCATTTCTACCGGACAATCCTGACTTGTACGACTTTCTCAGTGGAATAAAATATCTAACCTTCATTGCCGACCTGTACGAGATTCCTCAGGAGAAACGGCAAGCCCAGATTGCAAAATACGCCGATGCCTTTGAGCTGACCGGCAATTTAGGCAGCGCCATTGGCAGCTATTCCCACGGCATGAAGCAAAAGCTGGCGCTCATTTCTGCGCTCATGCGCGAGCCGCGACTGCTGATTCTCGACGAGCCGTTTGTCGGCCTTGACCCCACGGCATCGCACCTGCTCAAGGGCTTTTTAAACGAGCTGTGCGCCAACGGCGGGGCGGTGTTCTTTTCCACCCATGTGCTGGAGGTTGCCGAAAAGCTCTGCCACAAGATTGCCATTATCAAGGGCGGCAAGCTGGTGCGGCAGGGCAGTACCGCCGAGCTGGTGGGCGATTCCTCGCTGGAAACGGTCTTTTTGGAGCTTCAGGAGGGAACAGAAAGGAACGCTGAACATCATGGGTAAATTTATGGCGCTGTTGGGGCTGAATCTGCGCTCCATGCTGTTTTCTTTCAATGTAAGCAGCGACAGCAAAAAAAATAAAGCGCGCAGCTTTACCGGAGTGGGGGTGCTGGTGCTAATGGGCGGGCTGGGGCTGTACCTATCCAGCATTTACAGCTTTTTGTTTGGGTCACAGCTTGCCCCCGTGGGGATGCTCCCCCTGCTCCTGATGATGATGCCGCTGCTGGCTGTGGCGGCGGGGATGATGTTCACCACCTTAGCCGCGCAGGGGGTTGTGTTTGGCGGGCATGACAATGATTTGATGCTGTCACTGCCCATCTCGGCGTTTTCGCTGTTGCTGTCGCGGGTGCTGGCGCTATATCTGGAAAATCTAGTATTTACCACATTCATTATGCTGCCTGCGGGTGCAGCGTACCTATACTACGGCGGCAGCGGTGGGGTAGCATTTGTCCTTACCCTGCTGGTTTGCACTCCGTTTTTGGCGCTTCTGCCTACCTTGTTTGCTCTGGTCTGCGGGTTTGCGTTAAGCTGGCTTTCCAGCAAGTTCCCCCGCAAGGCACTCGTTTCGCTGGTGCTGTATCTGGCGCTGTTTATGCTCACCATGGTTGCCGTCTTCAAGCTCAACTCGCTGATGGGGGAGATGGGCGCACAGGCCATGGGCATTTCAGCTGCATTTTCCGGTTGGGGTTTGCCATTTGTGCTGTTCAGTGAGGCGGTCTGCGACGCAAATCTGCTGTCGTTGCTGGTGTTCTGTGCGCTCTGCCTGCTGCCGTTTTTTCTGGTGGTCTGGCTGTTCGCGGGGCAGTACAAAAAAATCATTACCGGGCTTACCGCCCGCAGTGTCCGTTCGGACTACAAGCTGCTGCGTTTGGCGGCAGGGAGCCAGCGCAAAGCATTGTTGGCCAAGGAAGCCGCAAAGTTCTTCGGGACTCCCATCTATCTGTTTAACGCGGGAATTGGGCTGATTATGTTGCTGGGCGCCAGTGTGTTCTCCCTTTTCCAAAAGTCAGCTATCGTGGATGTTCTGGCGCAGCTGGGCGGCGAGCTGCCTATTTTGCCTTTGCTGGCGCTGACGCTGGGCTTTATGCTGTCCACGGTGGGCATTACCGCCTGCTCCATTAGCTTGGAGGGTCGCCAGCTTTGGATTTTGCGGGAAGCGCCCATCGCAGTGAACCTGCTGTTTTTGGTCAAGGCAGGCTTTCAGCTGCTGCTGACGCTCCCATGTCTGCTGGTCAGCGTTGTTTGCGTTATGGTTTCTTTCTCCCTTGCGCCGATGGACGCACTGTTGCTGTTTGTACTGGGTGCGGCGCTTGCGGCATTCTCGGCGCCGTTTGGGCTGTTTGTCAACCTGTGCCTGCCCAAGCTGGACGCTGCAAATGACACGGTTGTTGTCAAACAGTCCAGCTCTGCCATAATTGGAATTTTTGCGCCTATGCTTTTGGTGGGCGCTGGTGTGGGGCTCTACCTGCTGACGATGGACGCACTGGGCACATCCGTGGCGCTGTGGCTTTGCGCGGCTATGCTGGCGGTCACTGCTGCCGGGATGTGGGCACTGCTGGTTGCCAAAGGCCAAAAGCTGTTTGCCGCACTATAGTTACGCCAGCGCTTTTTCCATGACTACAATAGTGTAAGCCTCAGTTTCGTTTTCTGCGCCGGTGGGCACAAAGGAATTTTTACACCAAAATCCTTGGGCTTCTGCATTCCCTTTGATGTACCCCAACCGTGCTGTGGTAAAGCCCTGCTCCGCTAGGGATGCAAGCACATCCCCCATAATCTCGCTCCCTATCCCCTGTCCTTGACAGGCCTTGTTCATCATGAACAGTCCGATGAAAGCAGTTTGCGGGACAGGGAAGTCCAAAATTAAATCCATAATTGCCACAAGGCGCTCCTGCTGGTAAAAGCC
>JAVVRO010000010.1:0-9304 GCA_036654695.1 Angelakisella sp.
TAGCAGTTGTGGTTGACATTTGCCAGCTGCTCGTCAATCAGGTGGACATCGGCAGTTGCCAGCCGCGCAGCGCCGGTTGACAGCGCCGCAAAGGACTCCGACATAATGCGGCGCATTCCTTGGGTAATGGCAAGGTTGCCCACGCCATCCAGCGTTTGCCGCAAATCCTCGGAGACCGGCTCGGCGTTGGCCAAGTCTGTGGTTGGGGACAGCAGCAGATAGGCTACGCGCCGCCCATCCGCCAGCTGACAGGGGGAAAACGCCAGTGCCGCGCCCTGCCTCGTCAGCATCACTGGGCGCTTCATCACGCTAATTCCCCCAGCGATGCTGGCCATGGCCGAATCCACATCGGCGGGAGAAAGAAAAAGCCGAACCCCGTCCAGCATACAATGAACCGGGTACAGCTCCTGTGCGCACCGGTTATAGCCCAGTACATCCAGCGCATCGTTTACCAGCCAAACCGGAAAACAGGCATCCTCAAACTGTGCAATCATCTGGTTCGGTTGCAGGTCAAGCCCATGGGGCATTGCGCTCACCTCATTCATCCCTTAGTTCTTTTCATTATAGAGTATATTCGACAGCTTGTCATCAATTTTCCCTAAAAGATTACTGGGTAAATTTCCCATATCAATCATTCTATTATTCCGCGTAGCCCAGCAGGCCGCGCACACTGACCTCGCCGGAGCTAACCAGCTCGACACCCTCGGCAAAGCGTACCAGCAGGCCGCCGCTGTCGTCCAGTGCTTCCGCCACGCCCTGCCGGCTACCGGTGGGCGAAACCACCGTAACCGCCTTGCCAAGGGTACAGGAAAGTGCGCGTAGCCGCGCTACCGTGTCAGCCGGAGGCGCTTGCAGCCAGTTTTCGGTTATTAGTCTCTCCGTCAGCCCATGGACAATCCGCGCAGCCAGCTCGGCGCGCGGCAGTGCAATGCCGGTGGCCTGCCACAGGGAGATTGCCTTTTCCGAAAGCTCCGGGGGAAATTCTTGTTGCAGCACATTGACCCCAATGCCCACCAGCGCATGGGTTACGGTGGCAGTTTCGGCATCCGACACCAGCCGAGTTAAAATTCCGCAGACCTTTTTGCCCTGCAAAATCACATCGTTGGGCCACTTAAGGGCAGGGGACACCCCGCACAAGCTGCTGATGGCCTCGCAGACTGCAAGCCCCGCCAACGAGGTAAGCAGCCCCAGTCGATCCACCGTACAGTGGGGTTCCAGTACCATGGTCAGGTAGATGCCCACCCCTGCCGGGGAAGCAAAGCTCCGCCCCAGCCGACCCACACCGGCGGTTTGACGGTCAGCCAGCACTACGGTTCCATTTTCGGCGCCATCCAGCACCAGCCGGTTGGCGTACAGCAGGGTGGAATCCACGCTGTCAAGGTAGACAATCGGGTGCGCACAGCCACAGGACGCAGCGCGCAGCAGCGCCGGCTCCAGCGTGTTGGGTTGCCCGGACAGCCGGTAGCCGCGGTTGGTACCGGACTCTATCCGGTAGCCCTGCTGCCGAAGTGCTTCCACCTCTTTCCAGACGGCGGCGCGGGTCACCCCTAGCTGTTCGCTCAGCGCCTGCCCGGACTGCGCCTTGTCCTGTCCGGCCAGCAGCAGCTTTAGCAAACGGTCACTGCGGGAGAGTTCCTTTTTTGGTTGCGGTGTCGGCATGGCGGCAGCTCCTTTGTAACTGGTATTGCGCATTGGGACGAAAAGTCGCCCTGCGCATAAGGATATCCTTGTCCTCCCCCAGCTTCGCAGATGGGGACAGAACTATGTTATAGCATTGCTGAGGCTATTATAGCACATTCTGCGCAAAAAAACAGGAGTGCTTCCCTGTTCCCCCCGTTCTTGCAAAATCTTACCGCAAAGCAAATTCGCCTTTATTGGACGGTAAAAATGTGCTATACTATTACAGTAACAAATCCGCCCCCGGGGAGGTTTTCGCATGTCCCTCGCTCCAACCTATATCAAAAGCCTTTGCGGCTCCCCCAATTCTTTTTCACGCGGGGAGGCTTATTTCCGCAACGGCCATGTTAAAATTACCGCCGACAGTCCCTGCATTGGGGACAGTCGGCTGATTGTTGCCACTGTCAAGGGACACGACGGCAATTTTTATAAAACCAACGTTCAGCTTTCCCCGGACGGCAACAAGCTGCTGTCCTACGGGTGCAGCTGTCCGGCCTACCGGGAAAAAAGCGGCTTTTGCAAGCATCTGGCCGCGCTGGCACTGACTGTTTCGGCAACGCAGCCATCGCTGGCATGGCAGCGTGCCCTGCGGCCGACGCGCGCCCCCCGTCCCATTGTCACCGCCACACCGGAACCGCTGGTACGCACCGATGCCGACGCTGCGCTGCTGCTGCAAAAGTATGCGCGACAGGTGGCGGTTTCCGCTGCTGCTTCGGTAATTCCCGCTGCCGGCGAGGTTACACTGATTCCTACACTGCACCTGTCCATGGGGAACATTCCGGTTTCCTTTCGGCTGGGTATTGACAGAATGTATGTCCTGCGGGATTTACCGGCCTTTTTAACCGCCATGACCCGGGGCGAGGTAGTCAGCTACGGCAAGCAGCTGAGCTTTTCTCACAATTTAAGCTCCTTTGCAAAAGCCGACCGGGCATTGGTGCGTTTTTTGCAAACCTACTACAGCGACCGGAACTCGGTGTATGCCGACCACTATTTTTACATTAGCGGCGCGGAACGGATGCGCCACATGTACCTTGCCCCCTTCATGCTGGACGAGCTGTTGCTTTTGTACTTGGACAGCTCCATCGAGCTGGAGGACAACAACGACATCCGCAGCTTGACCGTCACCCGGAAAAACCCGCAGATAAGCATTCTTTTGTCCAAAAAGCCCCACGGCGGGTACCGGCTGTCGCTGTCGGAGCCGGTTGCACTGTTGCGGGGCAGCAAGCGAATCTATTTGGCTTTGGGAGACACACTGTTTGCCTGTGATGAGGAGTTTAGCGCGGCAACCGGCGAGTTTTTCTACAGCCTTGCCCGGGCAAAACGGCAGCAGATGACCATTGCCGAGGCCGACATGCCCGCGCTGGCCACTACCCTGCTGGCCGAGCTTGCCCCCTACCTGCCCCTATCCTCCCAGGAGGATTTGACCGTCTTTCAGTCGCCGCCCCTGCGCAGCAAGGTCTATCTGGACATTGCCGCACCCCAGAATGTCACCGCGCGGTTGGAGCACTGGTATGGGGACAAAAGCCACCCCGGCTTTACCGACAAATCCTTGAGCACCGCGCTGGATTTACGCGGCGAGGTACAGCTGGAAACCCTGCTGAGCAGCTACTTCCCGCTGCCCCACCAATACGGCACTGTCTGTTTGGAGGACGACGAGGACGCATTGTTCCGACTGGTGGACAGCGGCGTTGCCGAAATTAGTCAACTGGCCGAGGTGTTTGCCTCCGATGCCTTTCGGGCACTGCGAATAAAACCGCCCGCCGCGGTCAGCGTGGGGGTACGCATGGAGTCCGACCTGCTGCGGCTGAGCTTTGACCTCCAAGGCATTGAGCTCAGCGAGCTTAGCGAGGTGCTGGCCTCCTACCGCAAGGCCAAAAAATACCACCGCCTGCGGGATGGGTCGTTTCTCAGCCTGACCGACAGCGCCTTGACAGAGTTTTCGGAGCTGGCCGACAGCCTTGACCTGACTGCCAAGGAGCTAGCCACCGGCGAGCTGTCCCTGTCCAAGTACCGCACGCTGTACCTAGACAACCTATTAACCTCCAGCGCGCGGATTCGCTACGACCGCGACGGCAGCTTTCAGAAAATTGTTTTGGACATGCGCGAAGCGGGTGACGGGGAGTTTAAAATTCCTGCGAGCCTGCAACCCATCCTGCGGAACTACCAAAAGACCGGCTACCGCTGGCTGCGTACCGTGGCTTGGTATGGCTTTGGCGGCATTCTTGCGGATGACATGGGGCTAGGCAAAACCTTGCAGGTGCTTGCGCTGCTGCTGGCGCAAAAGGAGGAGGAGACAGAACACACCCTTTCGCTGGTGGCCTGTCCTTCGTCGCTGGTGCTAAACTGGGAAAGCGAGGTCAGCAAATTTGCCCCCACCCTTTGCGCAATCCCCATTGTGGGAACCGCCCCCGAGCGCGAGGCTCTGCTGGCAGAGCATGGCGCCACCGCCGACCTGCTAATTACCTCCTATGACCTGCTGAAGCGCGATGTGGCGCTGTACACCAACTACAGCTTTCGCTATGTGGTAGCTGACGAAGCCCAGTACATGAAAAACCAAAACACCCAAAACGCCAAGGCGGTAAAAACGCTCCATGCCGGGGTGCGCCTTGCGCTGACCGGAACCCCGGTGGAAAACAGTCTGGCGGAGCTGTGGTCCATCTTCGACTTTTTAATGCCGGGCTACCTGTACCACTATTCAAAATTTCGCAGCATGTTTGAAACGCCCATTGTCAAGCAGGGGGACGAAGCCGCCGCCAAGCGCCTGCACGCCATGGTCTCGCCCTTTATTCTGCGCCGCATGAAAAGCGATGTGCTCAAGGAGCTGCCGGACAAGATTGAAACGGTGCTGACCGCGGAGCTGGACGGCGAACAGAAAAAAGTGTATCTGGCAGCGGCGCTGGCGGCAAAGCAGGCGCTGGACGCAGGGCTGGGGGAAAACGGCAGCGACAAAATACAAATTCTGGCCATGATTACCCGTCTGCGGCAGCTGTGCTGTGACCCCGCACTGGTGTACGAAAACTACAATCAGGGCAGCGCCAAGCTGGAGCTGTGTTTGGAGCTGGTGCAAAGCTGCATGGAGTCGGGGCACAGGGTACTGTTGTTCTCGCAGTTTACCTCCATGCTTGCCCGCATTGCCGACCGTCTGGATGCCATGGACATTGACTACCTGACCATTACCGGACAGACCGCGGTGGGCGGGCGGTTGGAGCTGGTCAATTCCTTTAACGAGGGCACGGTGCCGGTGTTTTTAATCTCCTTAAAGGCGGGCGGCACAGGGCTGAACCTGACCGGCGCCGATGTGGTTATTCACTACGACCCATGGTGGAACAGCAGCGCCCAAAACCAAGCTACCGACCGCGCCCATCGCATTGGGCAAACCAAGACGGTACAGGTGTACAAACTAATTGTCAAAGGTACCATTGAGGAGCGCATTCTGGCCATGCAGCGCGCCAAGATGGAGCTGGCCGATTTGGTGGTCAAGGAGGGGGACGGCGCCTTTGCAAGGATGACCAAGGAGGAAATCCTAACGCTGTTTGAATAGCGACAGGGTAGTGTAAACTGGGGGTGTGGAAAGTTTTTCCCGCCCCTTGACATCTCCCGGGGGCAATGGTATACTTGCTAAAGAACATATGTTTTTTTAGAGAAGGAGATGTTGCCCATGGAGCTGTACGACAAGCTGACTATCCTTGCCGACGCTGCAAAATACGATGTAGCCTGTACCTCCAGCGGCAATGACCGCCCGGGGCAGAAAGGGGCGCTGGGGTCAGCGGTCAATTCCGGCATCTGTCACAGCTTTGCGGCGGACGGCCGTTGCATCTCGCTGCTCAAGGTGCTCATGACCAACTACTGCATCTACGACTGTAAATATTGTCTGAACCGACGCACCAACGAAGTGCCCCGCACCGCCTTTACCCCCCGGGAGCTGGCGGATTTGACCATCGCCTTTTACCGTCGCAACTACATCGAGGGGCTGTTTGTCAGCTCCGGGGTGCTGCAAAGCCCCGACTACACCTGCGAGCGAATGATTGAAACCCTGCGGATTCTGCGGGAAGAATATCACTTTCGGGGGTACATTCATGCCAAGGCCATTCCCGGTGCGGATGATGCGCTGTTGGGGCAGCTGGGGCAGCTGGCCGACCGCATGAGCGTCAATATCGAGCTGCCCAGTCAGCAAAGTCTGGCGCTGCTGGCGCCGGATAAATCAAAGCATGACATCCTGCGCCCCATGGGCTTTATCAGCCGCGGCATTCTGCAAAACAAACAGGAGCTGGCCGTTTACCGCCACGCGCCCACCTTTGCCCCTGCCGGGCAGTCCACCCAGATGATTGTGGGGGCAACCCCCGACACCGACTTTAAAATACTGAACCTGACCCAAAGCCTGTACAAAAAATACCAGCTCAAGCGCGTTTTCTTTTCGGCCTACACCCCGGTGCTCTCGGACAAGCTGCTGCCCGCGCTGGAGGTAAAGCCGCCGCTGCTGCGGGAGCACCGGCTGTATCAGGCCGACTGGCTACTGCGCTTTTACGGCTTTGACGCTGGCGAGCTGTTGGACGAGCAGCACCAAAGCTTTAACCCGCTGCTGGACCCCAAGGCAAACTGGGCGCTCAATCACATGGATTCCTTTCCGCTGGAGGTGAACACCGCCCCCCGGGAGCTGCTGCTGCGAGTACCCGGCGTCGGGGTCAAAAGCGCTAACCGCATCCTTACCGCCCGGCGGGTGGGGCGGCTGGACTTTGCCGCGCTGGTTAAGCTGGGGGTGGTGCTCAAGCGGGCGCAGTACTTTTTAACCTGCAACGGAGCACTGCGGGAAGGGGTTCGACTGACCCCGCAGCTGGTGCTAAGCGGGATGCTATCCCGCCGAATTGCCGATGGGCTGGAGCTGCCGGGGGGCGAGCAGCTGTCGCTGTTTGCGCCGTCGGAGGCAGTAATGCGGGAGGATGTGATGTCATGCCTGACCGGACAGCTGTAACCCCTGCCCTGCGCTACCTGTATGACGACACGCTGGCAGGCCTGCTGTGCTGCGTTTACGAAAGCTATACCCGGCGGGAGCAGGTGCTGGATATCTGCCCCGCGCAAACCGCACCCCTATCCCTTTACCCCACCCGGTTGGTGGAAACTGACGAGGCTCACGCGCGGCGGGTCTACGACTCGCTGGCGGTCAAGCTGGGCGGGGAGGGGCAGGAGCTGGTGGTCACCGCCTTTGCCCACTGTGACCAAGCCCGGGCACTCACTCTGTTTCAGTTCATTGCCATGGGCTACCGGTGCGGGGCGCGGGTTTGCCGCATGCTGGGCGACCCGGTGGTCAGCAGCGTTCACAAAATGCACGACGCGGTACTGCGGGAGCGGCACCTGCTGCTGGGCTTTGTGCGGTTTTCTGAGTGCCCGCCGGAGCGCGGCCTTGCCCTGCCGGGGGACAAGAATGTCCTCGCGGCGGTCATTGAGCCCAAGCACCGGGTACTGCCGATGCTGGCGGAGCACTTTTGCAACCGCTTTCCCGAGGAACGGTTTTTCATTTACGACAAAACCCACCGTCTTGCGCTGGTCTACCAGCCTTACCAGCCCACACTGGTGGAGCTGGATGCCTTTGAGCTGCCGCAGGGTGACGACAGCGAACAGCTTTATCAGCGATTGTGGCAGGGCTACTACGACGCCATTGCCATTGCACAGCGCGCCAACCCTCGCTGCCGGAGGAATCTGGTGCCCAAGCGCTTTTGGCCAAATATGACCGAATTAAAAGGACAGGTCTGAGTTTCCCCTCTGGTGGAAAACGCAGGCCTGCCCTTGCTGTGGTTGCTTTTTATGCCTTGGGACACAGTGGACTTCCCGCTACGACTACAGGGTCACCGGTTCGGCGGGTACCGCTGTCGGCACCGGTTCAGCGGGTTCATTTGTCGCCGACTGGCTGTCCAGCACCGGCATGGTAACTGTCACCTTAAACAGGTCGCCGTCCAAGTCCAGCGTCAGCTTTCCTCCGCAGGCTTGGGTAAAGCTTTCGGCAATGGAAAGCCCCAGCCCGCTGCCCTCGCCGGTGCGGGACTGGTCGCCCCGGTGGAACCGCTGCAAAATCTCCTCGGCGGTAAAGGTAATCTCGCTGGCGGAGGTGTTTTTGATGACCACTACCGCCTGATTTTCCTGCCGTTCCAGCGACAGATAGACGCGGCTGCCCTCCAGCGAATACTTCAGCGTATTATCAATCAGGTTCTGGAACACGCGGTAAAGCTTTTTGCCGTCGGAATAGACATTGATTTCGCCCTCGGGCAGCTTGGTTTTCAGCTGCAAGCCGGAGGTCTCGATGTGGTCCTGCATGTCGGCCACAGTCTGTTCCAGCAAGCGGTGCAGGTCCAGCTGTTCCAGCTCCAAGGGAATACTGCCGCCCACGCTTTTCGACAGGTCCATCAGGTCGGCCACAATCTGCTTCAGGCGTTCGGCCTTCTGCCCCAGCACCGTCACATAGTCCCGCGCGGTGTCGGGTAGCTCCTCCTGTGACAGCAGCTCCACATAGGTAATAATCGAAGTCAGGGGCGTCTTTAAGTCGTGGGACACATTGGTAATCAGCGCGGTTTTAGTGCGTTCGCTTTTCATCTGCTGCTCAAAGCTTTTGCTAAAGCCCTTGTTAATTTCCAGATAGGTCTTGCGGTTGTTCTGCATCTGCCACAGGGCAGCAGCGCCAAGAATGCCCAGCGACAGCACCACCACCACCGCGCCCAATACCGGAACCCATCCCAGCAGCAGCACCAATACCATCAGCCCCCCCAGCAGGGAAAAGAAGATGATTTGCCGCTTTTGCAGTGCCTCGGTCAGCGGGTAGTCCTTAAACTCCAGCAGGTCAACGGCATCCCGCAGCTTACGCCACAGCTGAGTAAACGGCTTTGTACACCAGTACAGTACTTTGTAGGTCAAGCTGTTTTTAATCAGCCGTCTGGCCTTAAGCAGGCGCACCAGTGACAGCCAGAAAAAGAGCGTCAGCAGCAGCAGCAGGGTAATCCCCACAAACATTGAATTGAACGCCACCGTGGTCATGGTGAGCACATCACTGTAATAGATGGTATCGGCAAATAGGGCAGCCGTCCCGATAACGCAAAAGATGGACAGCCCACATGCCCCTAGCAGCAGCTCGCTCCACAGGTGGTCAACGGGCAGCAGGTGTACCTCGGGGCTGTTTGGCTTGCGCCCGCAAACGGCGGTTAACCAAAGGGCAGCCCACACCAGCGCCAGCGCCAGCCCACCCATAATGGCAAACTGCCAGACAAGGTAGACACGGCAGTCATCCCAGTAGCGATTTATCGCAGCCAGTTCGCTGTCCGTCGAGCTGCTCATTTCATTTCCAAAGTCAGCGTAATCCTCCTGCACCAAGCTTTCAAAGGGCAGATACTGACTCTGCGCAGTCACTGCCAGATTGGCAATGCCCCAACATAGGACAAAGCAGCACAGCGCCACCACAATCCATAGAATTGCCTTAATAACCGGGTTTGCTGTAAATCTTCTCGATTTTGTAGCCAATTCCCCACACCACCTTTAAATATTCCGGCTCTCGCGGGTTCAGTTCAATCTTCTCCCGGATATGCCTGATATGTACCATTACGGTATTTTCCACCGAATAGGAGGGCTCGCGCCAAACGCGCTCGTA